>NZ_CP016615.1:0-350000 GCF_013377275.1 Vespertiliibacter pulmonis | reverse complement strand
TTCCCTATTCGTCAATGCGAGGATTCTTACTATAAAAACCGCTCTCGTCCTTGTTTACAGTATCAGATTGGGCGATGTTTAGCCCCTTGTGTAGAGGGTTATACATCTCAAGAAGAATATGGGCAACAAGTACAATTTGTCCGTCTTTTTTTACAAGGAAAAGATCAGCAAGTCATTGAGCATTTGATTGCTAAAATGGAAAAGGCAGCGAATGATCTTGATTTTGAAACGGCAGCTCGTTTTCGGGATCAAATTCAGCAGGTTCGTGCCGTAATGGAAAAGCAGTTCGTTTCTAATGATCGCCTTGATGATCTTGATATTATTTCGATTGCTTATCAGCACGGCACGGCTTGTGTGCATATTTTGTTTGTCCGACAGGGGAAAATTTTAGGAAACCGCAGTTATTTTCCTAAAGTACCTAACCATACAGAACTGGCAGAATTAAGTGATACATTTATCGGGCAATTTTATTTGCAGATGAACCAACATCGCACAATCCCGAATCAAATTGTAATTGATTGCCCTGTTAGTGAGCAGAAATCCTTAGAAGATATCTTGAGTGAACAGGCAGGACATAAAGTAACTATTCAAGATAGAGTTAGAGGTGAGAAGGAACGTTATTTAGCGTTGGCTCGTACGAATGCGCAAGCAGCATTAGCGTTACAGCTTCAGCAAGATTCTCGCATTCATCACCGCTATCAAGCCTTAAAAGAATTACTTGGTTTAGCGGAAATTCACCGAATGGAATGTTTTGATATTAGCCATACAATGGGCGAGCAGACCGTTGCCTCTTGCGTTGTCTTTGACCAAAATGGGCCATTAAAATCAGATTACCGCCGTTTTAATATAGAAGGAATTACAGGGGGAGATGATTATGCTGCAATGGAACAAGCGTTGTTAAAACGATATGATAAACCACTTACAGAAGAAAAAATCCCTGATATTATTTTCATTGACGGTGGAAAAGGGCAATTAAATAGAGCGATAGAAACCTTTGAAAATCTGAATGTAACGTGGGATAAAACTAAACCACTGTTAATTGGAGTAGCAAAAGGGGTTGAACGTAAAGCGGGTTTGGAAACCATCATTATTAGCCGAACAGGAAAAGAACTACATCTACCGCCAGATAGTTTAGCGTTACATTTAATTCAGCATATTCGAGATGAGTCTCACAACCACGCTATTAGTGGACACCGTAAAAAACGGCAAAAGGCATTTACAGAAAGTGGCCTGGAATCTATTGCAGGAGTTGGGGCAAAACGCCGTCAAGCATTGCTCAAGTATCTAGGAGGAATGCAGGGGGTTAAATCAGCAAGCCTTGAAGAAATTCAGTCTGTACCAGGGATTTCAAAAGCGCTCGCTGAAGTCATCTTTGACACGCTACAAAACAGCTAACAAGCGGTAAGATCTTAAATTATTTTGCATTATTCACAGCGAAAGTTTTTACCTAGTATTTCCGTTAGTCCTTGATAATGGCGGAAATTATAAATAAGCGGTTTCTATTTTTGTGGATCAATTTTGTTTTCTGTGAGAAGTAGTTCAGCTTGTGCGTGAACCTGTACAATTTTTAGTTCAATAATCGGCATAGCCTGCCCGTTCGTTAATTTTTTCTAACCCCATTTCCGCCTGTAAGGGGCATTCTAAAATACGAGAAGGCTGAATAAGGCTAGAAGGTTGTTCAGTAAAGTTACCTCGGCTAAATAGATGAAATGGGAGAAATGTTTGTTTTTCCGTATTTATCGCAGGTTGTTAGCAAGATGACAGGAAACCCATAGTAAAACATCTGTGGTGCAATCATTTGATGCATATTTTCCTTTCTTAATTTATATGATTGAAAATACGCTAAAGGGTAGCTGAATAAGTATAAAATATCAACAAAACTTACCGCTTGTACTGACTTTCCGTTATAATTCAGCAAATTTTCAACTTAAAATAAATGAATGACAACCCAAACAACTTATTTTGCAACAACGGCTCGAGGTTTTGAAGAGCTATTAAAAACAGAATTAGAACAGATCTGCCAGGCAGATTGTAAAATTGCACAAGGCGGAGTGCATTTCACCACGACTCAAAAGGGCGTGTATCAAGCGTTATTACATAGCCGTTTGGCATCTCGAATTTTACTTCCTCTCATTTCTACTAAAATTTTCAGTGATATGGATCTTTATGCGTCTATTGTTGGGTATAACTGGCTCGATTTATTTGATGTGAGGGAGACGTTTTTTATTGATTTTAATGGTACAAACCGAGAAATTAGACATACTCAATTTGGTGCAATGCGGGTAAAAGACGGCATTGTGGACTATTTTGAGCGTAAAGGTTTTGCTCGACCAACGGTTGATAAATTAAACCCTGATGTGCGTATTCACGTTTATTTAGACCGTGAGAACTTAATTGTTTCTCTTGATTTAAGCGGTGAAGCCTTACATATCAGAGGCTATCGTGAAGAAACAGGTAAAGCACCTTTAAGAGAAACACTTGCCGCAGCAATTGTGCTTCGTTCAGGCTGGCATAAAAATACACCATTGGTTGATCCAATGTGTGGTTCAGGGACATTGCTGATTGAAGCAGCGCAGATGCAAGCCAATATCGCACCGCAACTTACTCGTCAAAAGTGGGGCTTTGATTTCTGGAAGGGACATCAGCCAGCCGTTTGGCAACAGGTTGTTGAAGAAGCGAAAGCCTTGCAAAAAACGGGCGAAAACTCACCGCTTGTAACTTTCTTTGGTTTTGATTTAGACCATCGAGTGTTAGACAAAGCGAAAAAAAATGCCGAAAATGCAGGGGTTGCTCAGTTTATTCAATTTAAACAAGGGGATATTTCTGCATTAAAAAATCCTGTAATTGAACAAGTTGGTACCATTATTTGTAACCCCCCTTATGGAGAAAGGCTTGGCACAACGCCTGCATTGATTGCGCTATATACTGTTTTTGGTCAGCGATTAAAACAGCAATTCTCGGGTTGGAATGTGTCGGTATTCAGCGCTGAACCTGAATTACTGAATTGTTTACGTTTACGTTCTTTCCGTCAATTTAAAGCTAAAAATGGACCTTTGGATTGCGTACAGAAAAATTATCAGATCAGTGAGCGAAGTGCGGAGCAATCCGCAGAATTGTCGATTGAAAGTAAGGCAAACGTAGCGCCTGATTTTGCTAATCGGCTAGCAAAAAATATTAAAAAGGTTGAAAAATGGGCAAAACAGCAAGGGATTGATGCTTATCGTTTATATGATGCCGATCTGCCCGAATATAATGTAGCAGTAGATCGCTATGGTGATCACATAGTGGTACAAGAGTATGCCGCGCCTAAAAATATTGATGAGCAAAAAGCTCGTCAGCGTTTGCTTGATGCAGTATCTGCAACACTTTATGTAACAGGTATTGAAACTAATAAATTGGTTCTCAAGGTTCGCCAAAAACAGAAAGGGACAAATCAGTATGAAAAATTAGCCAATAAAGGCGATTATTTTTTTGTGAATGAATATGGCGCAAAATTATGGGTGAATTTAACTGATTACCTTGATACAGGATTATTTCTTGACCATCGTTTAACTCGAAAAATGGTTGGTGAAATGGCAAAAGGCAAAACCTTTTTAAATTTATTTGCTTATACAGGCTCAGCAACTGTTCACGCAGGTTTAAATGGAGCGAAATCGACTACAACTGTTGATATGTCTAATACTTATCTAAATTGGGCGGAACAAAATTTAGAGCTTAATGAATTAAATAGCAGAAATAACCGCTTGATCCAAGAAGATTGCTTGCAATGGCTTGCAAATTGTCGTGAACGATTTGAACTGATTTTTGTTGATCCACCTACGTTTTCCAACTCAAAGCGAATGGAAAATACTTGGGACGTTCAACGGGATCACCTTGAATTGATGCGCCAGCTTAAAAGAGTTTTAACGCAAAACGGTACAATTATTTTCTCAAATAATAAACGGGGATTTAAAATGGATATTGAAGGTTTAGCAGAACTTGGCTTACAGGCTGAAAATATTTCTCATAAAACATTACCGTTAGATTTTGAACGAAATCCGCAAATTCATAATTGCTGGATTGTTAAACCAATGCCAGATAAACAGTAATTTAAAGAGTAAAAAAATGTTAGATATTGTGTTATTTGAACCCGAAATTCCGCAAAATAGTGGCAATATTATTCGCTTATGTGCAAATTGTGGATTTCGTTTACATATGATTGAACCTTTAGGCTTTACTTGGGACGATAAAAAATTACGCCGTTCAGGCTTAGATTATCACGAGTTTGTTGATATTAAAAAATATAAAGATTTTGAAACCTTTCTTGTTGAAGCGAAGCCAAAAAGGCTTTTTGCTCTAACCACAAAAGGTGAGCCCAATCATAGTGATGTACGTTATCAGTTAGGTGATTTTTTGATGTTTGGGCCTGAAAGCCGAGGCATTCCAATGGCAATTTTAGATAGCTTGCCAATGTCGCAGAAAATTCGTATTCCAATGTGTGCAAATAGCCGTAGTATGAATTTATCTAATTCTGTGGCGGTGGTGGTGTATGAAGCGTGGCGACAATTTGGCTATCAAAATGCCGTTTCTCGACAGCCAATTTAGTGTACAAGCGGTCAGTTTGTATTTTTTTCTGTAAAATCTATTAGTAACTATACATCGGATAATTCAGCCCTTGAACTTAGTAATATCCAGACTATTCATTTTTCGTTGGATTGTGTTGTTATAAAATTTTGTTCCTATTGAGTATTTTTATCAATTTGGGGATTCAAATAATAGAAAAAATATTGTAGCCAGTTGGCTGTTTTGAGTAAGGTAGGTAAGAGATGATTTATCAAAAAGATATGGGATTCTCTTGCATTTGAGAAATAACCGTATAGCTTTTTCCAAGCTTTGTATATAGGCTTACTAAATTTGAATTAGCAATACCTAGCTTTAAGATATCCTTTTGTGTAGAAAATATCTCATACCTTGCAGTTTACATTACATTAAAATTTAATTAAATAAACTGATTTTTAATGTAATACTGTTAATCTATTTTGTCTAAGTGTTACAAGGTCATTCATCGTAATACTATGTTACAAGATAGCTGAACGTAATACCGAGTTTTAGGTGAATTTCTCATTTATAACCAAAGTTGATTGGTACAGTAAAATTACTCGGGAAGTCTTTTGGTGGCGGGTCAACCTGTGTTGTTTGTTGTGCAGCTTTTGTTGAAGCATTATCTAAGCGGCTATTTCCAGATGGTTTTACTAATACAATATTGGTTATTTGCCCTGTTGGGCTGAGTGATATTTTGAACATTACAGTGCCAGTTATCCCTCTATTTCTATTTTTCGGATATGCATCGTTGATCCGTTTATAGAGAATTCGGTGTAGCTTGGCAGTATAGGCTGCTTTAATTTCATCATTATTATTTCGTTGTGTTGTTGGTAAAGTCGCAGTTGTTTGTGCTTTTTCTACAGGAGCTGGATTTAATGTATGTTTAGCCACAACTGATGCTTTAATTTCAGTTGGCTTTGTTAAAGGATTAGGTAGAGAATTCTCTTTTTTAGCCTGTGTTTTGGGTTTTTCTATCGGCTTTGGTTTAATTTTTTCAATAGGCTTTGGCTTCAGCTTTTCGATAGGCTTAGGTTTTTCAATAGGTTTTATCTTTGGTTTTTTAACTGGTTTTACGATTGGATCAGGTTCTTTTTCTTGTTCTTCAAATTGTTCTTCTTTTACGGGTATTGGTTCAACTACTTCGGATTGTTCTAAAACAGCTGTCATCATTTCCATTGAAATGGTTGTTAATTCTTCATTTATATTTTTAGGCTGTGAATGATTAATCGTCCACCAAACACCAGAGAATAGTGCTGAATGAAAGAGTAAAGAAATAATTGTACCAATTAAAGGATAGTGTTTAATCATTGTGTACCCTATTTTGAATGCTCTTTTTTGGTAACTATCGCTACATTTTTGATTTCGTTAGCAGATAAAATATCGGTTAATTCTACAAATTTTTCAAAAGCGACTGCACCATCAACTTTCAGTGTAACTTTTTGAGATTTATCCCATCCTGCAATTTCGTTTTTCAGCTGCAGAATATCAATAGGCTGATCATTATAAAAAAACTCGTTTTTATCAGTAATCGTCAGTAATTTTGCCAATTCATCGGCTTTAATTTTTTGTGTTGTTGATGCCTTGGGCACATTGACTTGAATTTTTCCTTGAGAGATAAAGGATGCTGTGACTAAAACAATTGCTAACAAGACCAACATAATATCAATAAAAGGAATAATATTGATTTCATCAAATTTTTTCATTTTTTACTCATTTGTAAAATAATAGGAGGAAGTAACCGCTTGTTACGCCTGTTTTTTTGCTGCAAGCGCTTGCCATTTAAGTTTATTTTCTTCAACTTTACGTCCAAAGCCGTTATAGAACATCATTGCGGGTATTGCTACTAAAATACCAACTGCGGTAGCTTTGAGGGCAAGAGAGAGATGGACCATAATTGATGCGGCATCAATATCGGCGTTAGATTGCCCTAATTGATAGAAGGTAAGTAAAATGCCAATTACTGTACCTAACAAGCCGATATAAGGCGCATTTGAGCCAATGGTAGAAATGGTTGTGAGATTACGAGTTAAGTCAATTTCTAACTCGTGTATAGTTGTATAGTGCTCAATATCAACTGTTTTATAGAAAAGTACTCGTTCAATTATTTTAGCTACTAAAATAATGCTCATTAATGCCAGTAATCCCAAAATAATATAGTCAGTATATTGTTGTAAAAATTGGAAAATTTGTTCCATAAATTAAACCTGTAAATAGAATAAATTTGAGAATAGTTATTATATGTGTTTATGGCAAAACCGCAATGAAATTTATTTTCAATTGCTCTGTACAATTTCTAATTTGGTGCTATATTTCTTCACTTTAATTTGGTTAATGGGAATTCAAAATGGAAGAACAATATATTGAAATCACACCACAGCAAGCGTGGGAAATGATGCAAAATGAAGATGCTGTGTTAGTTGATATACGAGATAATATTCGTTTTAGTCATAGTCGCCCACAAGGGGCTTTTCATTTAACAAATCATAGTTATGGTGAATTTATCGATGAATATGATTTTGATCAGCCAATTATTGTGATTTGTTATCATGGTGTAAGTAGCCGTAATACCGCTCAGTATTTAATAGAGCAAGGCTTTGAAAAAGTATATAGCCTAAAAGGAGGCTTTGATGGCTGGGTTAGAGCAGAATTACCCGTGGAAATGGGATATTAGTGTTTGTGAAAATAAAATAAATTGTAAACTCACCGCTTGTATTTGTGTAAATTTATAAGTAATAACGGAAGGATAATAAAAAGGTTATGTGGAAAGAGGTATTACTGAATTACGGTATGTTTTTATTAGAATTATTAACAGTATTTGGTGTTGTTGCTGTTGTGATAATGTTAATTTTGGCAAATCGTAAACAGGCTGGAAATGGCACGATTATGCTGACAAATTTAACTGAAAAATATGCAGATCAAACAAAAGATTTAGCGAGTTTTTTCTTGAGTGAAGCAGAGCAAAAACAGCAAGAAAAAATGCAGAAAAAAGCGGATAAAGAGAAGGTAAAAGCCGAGAAAAAACGATTGAAGTCAGGGGAAGAGCATTCAGAAGAGAAGAAAAAATCTCGGGTTTTTGTGCTAAATTTTCACGGCGATGTACAAGCAAGCCAAGTTAATTCATTAAGAAAAGAGATTGATGCAGTGATTAGCCTCGCAAATCCTGAAAAAGATGAAGTTTTATTAAAATTAGAAAGTCCGGGTGGTGTTGTTCATGGGTATGGCTTGGCAGCCTCTCAATTACAGCGATTAAAAGAGCAGAAAATCCCATTAACGGTTGCCGTAGATAAAGTTGCAGCAAGTGGTGGTTATATGATGGCTTGCATTGCGAATAAAATTTTTTCTGCACCCTTTGCAATAATTGGTTCTGTGGGGGTTGTTGCTCAAATACCTAATATTCACCGTTTACTTAAAAAACACGATATTGATGTTGATGTAATGACGGCTGGAGAATATAAACGTACAGTGACATTAGTGGGTGAAAATACTGAGAAGGGCAAGCAGAAATTTCAACAAGAACTCGATGAAACTCATCTTTTATTTAAACAATTTGTTGCGGAGCATCGTCCACAGTTAGATATTGAAAAAGTGGCAACAGGCGAGCATTGGTTTGGACAACAAGCGGTTAGTTTACAATTAGTTGATGCAATTTCAACAAGTGATGATTTAATTTTAAATGCGATAAAAGAAAAAGAAGTAATTGAGATTAAATATTCTTACAAGAAGAAATTAGGACAACGATTAGGTGATCAAATTGAAGGTCGTTTGGAAAATTTAGTCGCAAAATTATTGAATAAAAATCGGTCACCGTTGTTATAATTGTTATCATAATAAATCAAATAGAAACATTAGTGTAAACTAGCTATTTAAAAAATGATAATAATTGAGGAAATTTTACTATTTACGCAAATTGCTCAATAAATAGACTTCCAAAATGACGAAATAATGTGTATGATACGCACCACAAAACGAAGCAGGTTTACTCTGTTTTGTTAAATTGGCTGATAGATAAAAAGTACGGTTTTAGACCGTACTTTTTATTTTGGAATCATTTGAGTTAAATTTGTTTTGAACTTAATCAATGGATGGGTGATGAGAATTGGTCAATATGCAATAAAAAACCGTATTTTCCTTGCACCAATGGCTGGAATTACTGATCAGCCTTTTCGTCGATTATGTAGTCAGCTTGGCGCAGGTTTAACTTTTTCAGAAATGATGTCCACAAACCCTGATGTATGGCATACCGAGAAGTCGAAATTGCGTTTAGCGCATCATCACGAAATTGGAATTAATGCTGTACAAATAGCTGGATCTGATCCAACAGAAATGGCTGCAGCCGCTAAAATTAATGTGGAGTATGGAGCAAATATTATTGATATCAATATGGGTTGCCCAGCGAAGAAGGTAAACAAAAAAATGGCAGGCTCTGCATTATTGCGTGAACCTGATTTAGTTGCTCGCATTTTAGATTCTGTGGTAAATGCTGTTGATGTGCCTGTAACATTAAAAATTAGAACAGGTTGGGATAAAGAAAATCGAAATTGCTTAGAAATTGCTAAAATTGCGGAACAAGCGGGTATTTCTGCATTGACTATTCATGGGCGAACACGGAATTGCCTATTTAATGGTGAGGCAGAGTATGATTCGATTAAAGCCGTTAAACAAGCTGTTTCGATTCCAGTTATTGCGAATGGGGATATTACTTCTGCACAAAAGGCACAGCAAGTCTTAGCTTATACGGGAGCAGATGCTGTGATGATTGGACGTGGGAGTTACGGTCAGCCTTGGCTATTTGGGGAAATTATACATTTCCTAGAATATGGACAAAAGCCAAGCCTATCGCTTGCTGAGAAAAGCCAATTAATGTTTAAGCATATTGAGGATCTTCATCATTTCTATGGAGAAGAAAAAGGTTACCGTATTGCTCGTAAACATATTGGTTGGTATAGCGAAAATTTATGCCCAGGCTCAAATTTTAAGCGTACTTTTAATGCGTTAGAGACGACTAAAGATCAGCTCAAGGCATTGGAAGATTTTTTGGAATTGATTCATTAGAATCTTAATAAAGTTGGATAGAAGAACAATGTTAGAACAACAAACAACAAGCCCATTAACAGTATCAATGTTGAATGCACAAGCACAACAAGTAAATAAACCATTACGTGATAATGTTAAACAAGCGGTGAGAAATTACTTATCTCAATTAAATGGCGAAGATCCAACAGAATTATATGAGTTGGTTTTATCTGAAATTGAACATCCAATGTTAGACATCGTCATGCAATATACTCGTGGTAATCAAACCCGTGCTGCAACAATGTTAGGTATTAACCGTGGAACATTGCGTAAAAAATTAAAAAAGTACGGTATGGGCTAATTTTTGATGATTAGTCTATAAATTTTAATAGCCCCACTAATGTGGGGTTTTTTATTGAAAAGGATTATACTTTTAATGATTAGTAATAAATTTGCAATAAGGGTCACAAATTTAACAAAAATTTATCATTCTTGGTGACGGATTATACAAATTACTGACATAATGACTTCTATTCGTGATATAGCAAGATTATGAGGAAGACATTATGCGATCGTTACAGTTTATCAACATTTTATCTGATATTGGCGCTGGAAAACTAGGTGCTCGGCAAGGCGTCCAGCAATTATGGGAAAAAGCGAGAGTGATCTATCCACATCAGCGATGTACTGAGTTGAGTATAGATACTGTTCCTACTGTTTATCATAACGTAAAAAATGAAGCAAAACATATTGATAAACTCACTTCATTCTTCCAGCATCAAGTTGTACCTAGCCTCACCAAGTTATTCCAATTCCCCGAATTTCCAATCATTTTAAGTGGCGATCATTCAAACGCAATAGGAACGCTTTCTGCTTTGTGTAATGCTTATCCGAATAAGCGTATTGGCGTATTGTGGATTGATGCCCATAGTGATTTACATACACCATATACGACTCCATCAGGTAATGTACACGGAATGAGTTTAGCGGCAGTTAGTCGGCAAGATAATCTTCTTTCATCAGTCCGAATTCCAACCTCAACAATTATTGAACAGTGGTGTAAATTAAAAATGTTAGCACCAACAAGTAGTGGAATTCGCCCCGAAGATATATTTTTTCTTGGGTTACGTAGTTATGAAGAGCCTGAATTAAATCTAATCGAACAGTTTAATATTCCTTACATTTCGGCAATTCAGACAAGAGAATTAGGTTTTAAAAGAGTACTAAATAGCATTAAGCATCATTTTGAAGCGGTGGATTTACTTTATGTGAGTTTTGATGTAGATGCATTAGATGCAAGCTTAATTCCAACAACGGGTACGCCAGAGCCAGACGGCTTTACTTATGCAGAAATCAAAGAGATTTTAGATGCTGTATTAACTCTTCCGCAGCTTGCTGTATTTGAGATAACGGAATTCAATCCAACGTTGGTAACAAACGAGAACTATTTAACTTCAATTTATACATTATTATCTTATGCAATCGAGAAAATTCAGCAGAAAGTGTAAAAAATTTGAAAAACTGACCGCTTGTTTAAGCGGTCAGTTGGCGGAAAGATTTATTTTACTTCACGAATCATAATTTCAGAAGGAATGACACTGCCTTGCCAGTAAAGCTCTGCTGCAATTTTAGCAGCAAGCTCGTTATAAGCTTGGCTAATTTCATGTTCGGGGCTAGCAATCACGGTTGGCGTGCCGTTATCCAAATCTTCTCGTAAACGAATATGTAACGGAATATGTCCCAGTACTTGCGTGTTGTATTTCTGTGCAACTTTATCAGCGCCACCAGTACCAAAAATATGTTCGTGTTGTCCGCAATTTGAACAGATATGTACGCTCATATTTTCGATAATACCTAAAACAGGTACGGATACACGCTCGAACATTGCAATTCCTTTAATCGCATCAAGTAAAGCAATATCTTGTGGCGTGGTGACTACAATTGCTCCAGTAACAGGGATCTGTTGTGAAAGTGTTAGTTGAATATCACCTGTACCTGGTGGCATATCAATGACTAAATAATCTAAGTCTGGCCACCAAGTTTCTTGTAATAATTGGCTTAATGCACTACTTGCCATTGGGCCACGCCAAATAGTTGCATTATCGGGAGACATTAAATAACCAATAGAGTTAGAAAAAATGCCTTGTGCTTCAATAGGAACAATATGTTTATTATCTGGCGATGTTGGGTGTTGATCCGTAGCGCCAAGCATATGTGGAATTGATGGGCCGTAGATATCTGCATCTAAAATACCAACCCTTGCTCCTTGATTTTTTAAAGCTAAAGCGAGGTTTACAGCCGTTGTCGATTTGCCAACTCCTCCTTTTCCTGAGGTTACGGCAATAATATTTTTAACGCCATTAACTGCTGGATGATTATTTGCACGTTTTAAGGTCGCAATTTGATAATGAATAATCCATTTGAGGCTATGTGCTCCTGTCATTTCCTTTAATTTCCGCTCAAGTGCCGTTTTTAATTGCTCAAAACCAGTATTCCAGGCAAAGGGCATTACTAATTCAATGCGTAGAATGCCTGCACCTAATTCAATGCTTTTTAAGGCATTTAGTGTAATGAGATCTTTTTGTAACGTAGGGTGCTGAAACCCTTGGAAAATGTGTTTAATGTCCGAAAGTTGCTGTTCATTAAGTTGGTTCATAGGTATCCTTATTGTCGAGATAAATCTTTACTGTAAATGACCTCACTATCATTGCTAATTGTTACCCCTTGAATATCTGGATCAATCGCAATTCTGCGTTGATATTGAAATAGCGGTAAAATAGCAACATCATCTTGGAGTATATTTACAATATCTAAAATCAGTTTATGGCGTGTTGTTTTGTCTAAATTCTTCCCTTGTAATTGCTCAAGCAATGTATCTACTCGTGAATTAGCATAGCCACTTTTATTATTAGGGCTAGCAGAATGGAATGGCATTACAAAGAGAGCAGGATCATCATAATCTGCACACCAACCGCTACGAATGAATTGGAAATCATTTTTTGTGCGTTTTGTTAAAAGTTGTTGCCAATTTACCGCTTGTAAGTGAATACGAAAAAGATCGGATTGACCAAGTGTACGAGCTATGCGCTTAGCAATGTATTCATTTTTTCCTTGATTGTCGTAGGTTACCGTTAAATTGAGTGGAGTATTTGAATCAATTCCAATTTTGCGAAATAGCTGTTCGGTGGCAAGAGCTGGTAAATGACGGCGAGGTTTATCTCCCATTGTTGCAGGCAGAGCTGAGTATGTAGCAATACCGAGATCACGGCTAATATCTGTGGATGAAAGCATTGAGCTAATTGCTTGGCGAATTTCTTTTTTGTTTAGGGCTTTATCTTTAAAATTAAATTCATAAAAATAGGTACAAAGCCGTGGCAGTTTAACATTATGGTGGTGATAATTTTCTAAAGGATTTTCAATAATATCAAAGCAATCAGGATTTTGTGCCGTATTAATAAGATGATATTCCACTGTTTGGAATGCCTGAGTTGGGGATATAGCTTGTAATTTGAGATTGAGTTTACCTCGTGCAATGATTTTATATGCTCCATTACTAATAAATGTTTGATTTTCTTGAGGTTTCTCCCCTTTGAATGTAGGCAGTAAAGCTAAATGCGCTAACATTTTTGGTAATTGGAAATTTGGCTGACTAAGTTCAATTTTGAGTGTTTTGGGTGATATCGCTGTAACACCTAGTTCGGTTATTGGTAACTTATGCTGAATAATTGCTTTAGCATTATTGATTCCCATATAGATTAAATATGGGGCAAGTGGAGAATGATTATTTGGATCACTTAATCTTTGCCAACTAGCAACGAAATCACTAGCAGTAACTGGCTCTTCATTTGACCATTGAGCTTTTTCATCTAGTTGAATGATCCAGGTTTTTCCATCTTTACTGGTCAAAGAGGTTGCAATTGCAGGAACAATATCACCTTGCTTATCAAATTGCATTAAACCTGTAAGAAGATCCCGTACGGGAGCAGCATCAGCAATCGCCTTGATAAATTGTGGATCCAGTTGTAAATAGGCGGAATAGATTGCTCTGCTAAGGGTTTGTGGGGATTTTGTACAAGATGGCTTTTCAGAGAGAATTACTGAAGGCTTTTTATCGCACCCACTCAGTAGCATTGTGCTAAATAGGAAAATCAGTGTGTAAAGGTAAGCGGTAGGTTTAGCCCATTTTTTTGCAAATTTTAGAAGAGAAGTGACCGCTTGTTGTAGCATATTTTTCATTATTAATGTATCGCAGTTAGTCCCGGAAATAGATTACTCACCCCAGCAACAATGATTTCGATACCTAGTGCCATTAAGATTAGTCCCATAATACGGGTAACAATATTTGAGCCAGTTTTACCGAGACGCTTTACCAGTGGAGCAGAAAAACGGAAAAGAATATAACAAATAATGGCAAAAAGTATAATTGCAAGGCTAAAGCCGAGATAATCTATCCAAGAATTATAACGGGTACTCCATACAATCGTTGAGCCAATTGCCCCAGGGCCTGCCATAATAGGCATTGCTAGTGGCACCACGGCAATATGTTCATATTTAGATACGTCTGCATTTTTTTCTTCTTTATTTTGTTTATGTTCGCCGAGTTTTCCGCTAATCATTGTCATTGCAATGCTAGCAATCAAAATACCCCCAGCGATTCGAAATGAATTTAGAGAAATACTGAATGCATCTAAAATCCATTTACCGACAAAGAGGCTAACGAGCAGAATTATTGCAACGGAAATAGATGTAGTGAGATTCGTCCTATTGCGATCAGCCTCGTATTGATGTGCTGTCATACTAAAGAAAATCGGCAATGTGCCGAATGGATTTACAATCGCAAATAGCCCGATAAAAAATTGTAGGTAGATAGCAAAATTTATGACTATATCCACGAGAAATCCTTAATCTAAAGTTGAAATAAGTAACTATTATATAGGCAATCTTTGTGATGATCTAAATTGCTTGCAAAAATTTACATCAAGAAAAAGAAAAGCATAGGAAAATCGGGCTATAATTCATTTTTATTAAATTAGTGAGCTAAAAATTTATGCGTTTAGATAAATTTATCGCAGAGCATACGGGGCTAACCCGTTCTCAAGCAACCAAAGCCTTGAAAGCAGGACAAGTGTCAGTAAATGGCGATATTGTGAAAAATAGTGCGTTAAAAGTGAATGAACAAGATGAAATTTGTTTTGATGACGCACCGATAGAATGGGTCGGTGAAGGGCAATATTTTATGTTGTATAAACCGCAGAATTGTGTCTGTTCTAATGATGATGACGAATATCCAACGGTATTCCAATTCTTTGATTACCCTTTAACCTCAAGACTACATTGTGCTGGGCGGTTAGATGCGGATACAACGGGTTTAGTTTTATTAACCGATGATGGTAAATGGTCGCATCGGATAACATCACCAAAATATCAATGCGAAAAGACATATTTGGTTACATTGGCTGATCCTATTGAAGAATTTTATGCGGAAAAATTGACTGAAGGGATTTTATTGCGTGGGGAAAAAACACTTACAAAGCCTGCAATATTAGAAATATTAGATGACTATAACGTAAATTTAACGATTAGTGAGGGGCGTTATCATCAAGTAAAAAGAATGTTTGCCGCATTAGGAAATAAAGTTATTGCTCTGCACCGTTGGAGAATTGGCAATACGATATTAGATGAATCTCTAAATGAAGGAGAATTTAGAGCATTAACAAAACAAGAAATAGAGAGCTTTTAAAATGGTTTTAAGAAAAAATGTAAGAGCAAGTGGGCTATTTATTCTGATTTTAGGTTTATTGGCAATGTTACCACCTTTGGCCATTGATATGTATTTGCCATCATTTATTGATATTGCAAATGACCTGAATGTTTCCCAAGAAAAAGTACAAGGAACATTATCTTCATTTACGTTTGGGTTTGCTATTGGGCAGCTTTTTTGGGGACCTGTGGCAGATAGTTTCGGACGAAAGCCACAAATCCTATTAGGATTGGCTGGTTGGAGTATTGCATCTTTCCTACTTACTTGGGTTGGTGATATTGAGAATTTCTATGTATTACGCCTTATCCAAGGGCTATTTGGTGCATCATCTGCAGTTGTATCGGGGGCTTTAATTCGAGATCTGTTTGATCGTGATCAGTTTGCTCGTATTATGTCTACCATTATGATTATTACAATGTTAGCTCCTCTTATTGCTCCGCTTATGGGAGGATATATCGCGAAATGGCTTCATTGGCATTCTATTTTCTATCTTTTGATGGGAAGTGGGATCGTGTGTTTCATTTTAGTTTTTATAAAAATACCCGAAACGTTATCTAATGAAAATAGAGTCCCTCTCAATTTTAGTAACGTATTGAAAAATTTTGGCAAATTGTTATCGCATAAAGCAACTTTAGGCTATGTATTAGTCACAGGTTTATCTTTTGCGGGTATGTTTAGTTTCTTAACATCAGGTTCTCTCGTATATATACAACTTTATGGCGTTTCTCCAGAACATTTTGGCTATTTCTTTTTAATGAATATTGTTGTATTAATTGCAATGACTTCAGTTAATCGTCAGCTTGTTGTAAAAGTCGGATCAGAAAAAATGCTACGATTAGCGCTGATTTTACAGCTTATTTCAGGGCTATTTTTGATTGTTGTAGGCATTTTCCATTTAGGTCTATGGGCAATGGCGTTAGGGATCGCTCTCTATATTGGAATGATTTCGACAATTGGAAGTAATGCGGCAGCGGCAATTTTAGATCGTTATCCACAAATGGCAGGGACGGCGAATGCGGTTGCGGGTACATCACGTTTTGGTATTGCGTCTTTAGTTGGAATGGGACTATCGTATATCCCATTAACCAGCGAGCGTCCAATGCTTTTCACAATGGCAGTTTGTACGATTTTATGCTTTGTGATCTATTATTTCTTTTGCTGTCGTGGCGTATTAAATCAGAATTGATAGAATTTACCTTTTAATAAATAAATATTCGAAATTCTTATTTTTAACAAATCTGCTACAAATTTGAAATGTAGCTAGACATACTCCTAAAAAAATAGATAAAAACAGAATAATTCTCTTTAAATGTTTTGTTTTTGTCTATTTTTTCCTTATTCATTAGCATAAAAGTTTTTATTTTTATTAAAAATAGCATTTTACATTCCATTTTAGAGCAGTTATAGTCCAACTCATTAGCAAGCGGTGAAATAGCCAAATCTTTTGCAGAATAGACCGCTTGCAGATTAATTTGAGTTAATTTAATTGAGTTGGAATTTCTATGAAAAAGACGTTATATGAAAAATTGTTTGATGCGCATATTGTCCATGAAGCACCAGGTGAGACACCACTAATTTATATTAATCGCCACTTAGTCCACGAAGTAACGTCTCCACAAGCCTTTGATGGTTTACGTGCAATGGGTCGATCTGTTCGTCAGCCTGGTAAGACGGTAGCAACAATGGATCATAATGTTCCAACGGATAGCCGAAACCTGAGTGGTTCAGGTGAAATGGGGCGTATTCAAATGGTTGAATTAGCTAAAAATACAAATGAATTTGGCATTCAACTTTACGATATCAATCATATCAATCAAGGTATTGTTCACGTGATGGGACCTGAACAAGGGCTAACATTACCAGGTATGACGATTGTGTGTGGTGATTCTCATACGGCGACACACGGTGCATTTGGTGCATTGGCATTTGGTATTGGTACATCGGAAGTTGAACACGTTCTAGCAACTCAAACAGTGAAGCAAGCCCGAGCGAAAAAAATGAAAATTGAAGTGCGAGGGAAGGTAAGAGAAGGAATTACTGCTAAAGATATTGTCTTGGCAATTATTGGTAAAACAACAATGGCGGGGGGAACGGGGCACGTTGTTGAATTTTGTGGTGAAGCCATTCGAGATCTTTCAATGGAAGGAAGAATGACGGTATGTAATATGGCGATTGAGCTAGGAGCAAAATCGGGCATTATTGCACCTGATGAAACCACCTTTGCTTATTTAAAAGGTCGTCCTTTTGCCCCCCAAGGAAAAGATTGGGAGCAAGCGGTTGCTTATTGGAAAACATTACATACTGATGATGGAGCGGAATTTGATACAGTTGTTATCCTTGAGGCAAGTGAAATTGAGCCACAAATTACTTGGGGAACAAATCCTGGGCAAGTGATAGGAGTAAATGATTTTATTCCCAATCCTCAAGAAATCAGTGATCCGATTGAGCGTCAGTCAGCAGAAAAAGCGTTAGCTTATATGGGCTTGCCTCATAGTATCCGTTTAACTGATGTGGGGATCAATAAAGTGTTTATTGGCTCTTGTACCAATTCTCGTATTGAAGATTTACGATCAGCCGCAGCCGTCGCAAAGGGGCGTAAAGTAGCTAAGGGGGTACAAGCGTTAGTAGTTCCCGGATCTGGTTTAGTGAGAGAGCAGGCAGAGCAAGAAGGATTAGATAAAATTTTTATCGATGCAGGATTTGAGTGGCGTCAGCCTGGGTGTTCAATGTGTTTAGCAATGAATCAAGACCGTTTAGCACCGGGTGAACGTTGTGCTTCAACCAGTAATCGTAATTTTGAAGGGCGTCAAGGGCGTAATGGGCGTACCCATTTAGTTAGCCCTGCAATGGCGGCAGCCGCAGCGATTTATGGTAAGTTTGTCGATATTAGGCAGATAGAATTACATTAAACTAATAATAGTTAGGATAATAAAATGGCGAAAGAATTTAAACGACATACGGGTATTGCAGTGCCTCTTGATGCCTCAAATGTGGATACTGATGCAATTATTCCAAAACAATTTTTACAAAAAGTAACCCGAGTGGGGTTTGGCTCTCATTTGTTCCACGAATGGCGTTTTTTAGATGAGGAGGGGCAGCAACCTAATCCAGATTTCGTACTAAATTACCCTCGTTATCAAGGGGCTAGTATTCTATTAGCTCGTGAGAATTTTGGTTGTGGATCTTCCCGTGAACACGCGCCTTGGGCATTAGATGATTACGGTATTCGGGCTATTATTGCCCCAAGTTTTGCAGACATTTTTTACGGCAATAGCTTAAATAACCAGATGTTACCAATTCGATTAAGTGAACAAGAGGTTGATGAATTATTTCAGTTTGTCAAAGCACGCGAAGGTGCAGAAATTACGGTTGATCTAGGGGCTCAAACCGTAATAGCAAATGGTAAAGTATATCTATTTGAAATTGATAGTTTTCGTAAACACTGTTTATTAAATGGGCTAGATAATATCGGCTTAACGCTACAGCACGCTGATAAAATTGCTGAATTTGAGCGTAATATTCCTGCTTTCCTACGTTAATATGAATAGAATAAGCGGTGAGATTTGTATAAATATTTACTTGAATTGCTAAACTAGTGAAGATAAATCGCCCTGTTAAGGTAACTTAGCAGGGCTTTTTTACATCCAAATTATAAATAAAATTTTTTAATAATATTATTTTGTAAATTATTTGTTAAAAATGTGAACTGTATCCTATACAAATATATTACTCTTATTTATGCTTTACTCAATTAACAAGATGGTTATTTAGGAGGTGTTATGCCAAATCGTAGAGGATACTTTATTCTTTCTATCAGTTTAGCTATTTTTTTCTTGTTGCTAAATATTCTACCTTTCTCATTAAAAGAAAATAAAGGCCTTGCACTATTAGTTTTTGTGGCGATTTTGTGGCTTACAGAAGCGTTTCATATCACAATGACAGCCTTACTCGTGCCTATTTTTGCTATTTTTCTAGGGGTATTATCCACAGAAGCCGCTTTTGCACCTTTTTCTAAGCCCATCATTTTTATGTTTTTTGGTGGGTTTGTGATTGCTGCCGTATTACGTATTCAAAAAATTGATATGTGGATCGCAGGGCATATTATTAGGCTAGCAAAAGGTAGTTTAAAACTTACGATTATCTATTTATTTACCGCAACTGCTTTTTTATCAATGTTTATCAATAATACGGCGGTAGCTGCAATGATGTTGCCTTTAACATTAGGTATTTTGTCAAAAATCGAAGTAGAAGGAAATAGAAACCTCTATGTATTCGTATTATTAGGTATAGCGTTTAGTTCTAGTATTGGCGGGATAGGGACACTAGTTGGAAGTACGCCTAATGCACTGTTAGCGCTTTTGACTGATGTTACGTTTAGTGAATGGCTGCCTTATGGAATGCCAGTAATGTTATTGTTAATGCCTGCAATGATTTTCTCATTGTGGATAGTCTTAAAGCCAAATTTTAATGTTCCGTTTACCTCTTCTGTTGAGGATGTTTCGCTTACAGGTATTAGATTATTTACGTTAGTAGTATTTATCTTAACCTCAATTTTACTGATTTTAAGTAAATTTATCGAACCCCATTTACGCTTATTTTTTGATATTCCCAATCAAATTAAGAACTTTGATTCTGTTATTGCAATGATTGCAGTCGTCGTGCTTGGAATGAGCGGGACAGCAACTTGGAAGCAGATACAAGAAAAAACAGAATGGGGTGTTTTAATGCTGTTTGGTGGTGGGCTGGTTTTGAGTATTGTGTTGAAAGATACGGGAGCGAGTAAAATTTTAGCGGATACCATCGTCTCTTTTGTGGGAGATAAACACTGGCTGTTTATGACCGTTATTTTAACGTCATTTATTGTTTTTCTTACAGAATTCACCTCAAATACGGCAAGTGCTGCTTTATTGATGCCGATTTTTATTTCTGTTGCCAATTCACTTAATTTACCTGTGTTATCGTTAGCCGCAATTATAGCAACTGGGGCATCGTGTGCTTTTATGTTACCGATTGCAACGCCTCCAAATGCCATTGTGTTTTCCACAGGATTTATTAAGCAGAAAGAGATGGCAAAAGTAGGATTATTACTCAATGTAATTTGTATTATGGTTATTGGTGGATTATCTTATTTCTGTTGGATTAACTGGTAACGATGAAAATAAAAAGGCTGGTACAAATTTGTGCCAGCCTTGTATTTAATTGATTTTATTGAATAGCTCTAGTGCTTTTCGTTTTTTTCACCTTGATTGGTTTGCTATGAGCAATCATTTCAATACCTTCAGGTGGATTTTCCAATGCAATGGTAAGTACCTCATCAATAGTCTCAACTGGGTAAATATTGAGAGCGGCTTTGGCATTATCCGGTATTTCTTCCAAATCTTTTTCATTATCTTTTGGAATAATCACAGTTTTAATTCCACCACGATGTGCGGCTAATAACTTCTCTTTAAGCCCACCGATAGGTAATACTTTACCACGTAAAGTGATTTCACCTGTCATTGCCACATCAGCTCGAACGGGGTTACCTGTTAAACTAGAAATAAGAGCAGTACACATTGCAATCCCTGCACTTGGGCCATCTTTCGGCGTTGCTCCTTCTGGAACGTGAACGTGAATATCCCGTTTTTCGTAGAAATCACTTGCAATACCGAGTTTTTCAGCTCTTGCTCGAACAACCATCATTGCCGCTTGGATTGATTCTTTCATTACATCGCCTAAAGACCCTGTATAAGAGAATTTACCTTTGCCAATAACAGAAGCGGTTTCAATGGTAAGTAAATCGCCACCAACTTCTGTCCACGCTAAGCCAGTAACTTCACCGATACGATTTTGGCTATCCATTTTGCCGTAGTCGAAACGTTTTACTCCTAGGTAGTCTTTCAAGTTTTCGCTATTTACTGTAATAGATTTAAGGTTTTTATCGATTACTAATGCTTTCACGGCTTTACGACAGATTTTGGCGATTTCTCGCTCTAAATTACGTACACCAGCTTCACGGGTATAGTAACGAATAATATCTAACACTGCACTGTCTTCAATAATCAGCTCATTATCTTTAATGCCGTTGTTTTCTTTTTGCTTGGCAATCAGATGATCTTTAGCAATATGCATTTTCTCATCTTCGGTATAGCCTGAAAGACGGATAACTTCCATACGATCTAATAGTGCTGGTGGAATATGCATAGAATTTGATGTTGCAACAAACATTACATCAGACAAATCATAGTCCACTTCTAAATAGTGATCATTAAAGGCTTTATTCTGTTCTGGATCTAATACCTCAAGTAATGCAGAGGCTGGATCGCCACGCATATCTTGTGCCATTTTATCGATCTCATCAAGTAAAAATAGTGGATTACGAACCCCTACTTTTGCCATTTTCATCATTAACTGGCCCGGCATTGAGCCAATATAAGTTCGGCGATGGCCTCTAATTTCTGCCTCATCACGCACGCCACCTAGTGCCATACGGACATACTTACGCCCCGTTGCATTGGCAATAGATTGACCTAGTGAAGTTTTCCCTACTCCTGGTGGACCAACCAAACAGAGAATTGGACCTTTTAATTTATTTAAACGGCTTTGTACTGCGAGATATTCTAAAATACGCTCTTTTACACGCTCTAATCCGTAATGATCTTTATTTAAAATATCTTGGGCTTGTTGCAAATTTTTCTTAATTGCAGACCGCTTGTGCCAAGGCATTTGTAAAATCCAATCAATATAGCCACGAACAACAGTTGCTTCTGATGAGCTTTGGGGCATTGCTTTGAGCTTATTAAATTCGCCATCAACTTTCTCTTTAACGTCCGCAGGCAGTTTAGCTTCTTCGATTTTTACTTTGAGCTTGTCGAGTTCTGTTTGTTCGGTTTCTTCTTCGCCACCTAATTCTTTACGAATGGCTTTAATTTGCTCATTAAGATAGTAATCACGTTGGTTCTTTTCCATTTGCTGTTTAACACGGTTACGAATACGTCCTTCCATTTCGAGGGTATCCATTTCTGTAGCCATAGCAACTAACAAGGTTTCAAAGCGTTTAATTAAATTTGCTTCTGCTAATAGCTCTTGTTTTTGTTTTACCGTAGCAATCAAATTTGCCGCAATGGTATCTGCCAAGCGGTCTTCTAAGGTGATTTTTTGCAATTTAGGCAAAATTTCGGCAGGTACTTTTTTATTGCTTTTTACATAGTTCTCAAATTCAGTTAAAGTCGTTTTTGCAACGGCTTTTAATTCTTCATTATTTTCTTCATATTCTGAAAGTATTGGGGAAACCCCTGCCCAAAAGCCGTTTTCATCATCGTGAATATGCTCAACTTTTCCTCGAACTTGACCTTCTACTAATACTTTTACTGTCCCGTCTGGCAAATTGAGCATTTGAATAATGTTCGCCATTACGCCGATATCATAAATATCTTCTACTGTTGGATCTTCATTATTAGGGTCTTTTTGAGCCACTAAAAACAGTTGTTTATTGCCTTCCATTGCGGCACGCAGTGCTTGAATAGATTTATCTCGCCCAACAAATAGGGGCATTACCATATAAGGGAATACCACAACATCACGTAAAGGTAGTAGTGGTAATTCAATTGGTTTTTTCTTTCTTGCCATTTTTACTCTCTAATCTTTTCATTTGAAAATTTGATTTGAACATTATGGGGGTTGATTAAAGAAATACAAGGGAAATTTTAATCAGAAAAAAGTAAAAGGGCGTTGTAACTCGCCCTTTTATTTTAAAATAATTAAACAACCAATTTTGGTAAGCTATTTACAATTTTCATGGTTTCGAGGCTGACGGTGATAATCCGTAAAAATAGCTCCATTGGATAACGAGGGTTATTCATTGTTTCGATTGCCCAATCGTTAGCGTCATTCACAATTCCGCTGGCTTTATCGACTTTTACGCCTTGCCGTTCCATTACCCATTCTAAAGCAGGCTTGCCATTGACAATATATTCATAGGCTTGCTCTGGGATATTTTCTAATGCAAATTTTCGGTTGTAAATGACCGCTGTTTTGTCGTCTTTTTTGGCAAATTTCATTTTTTCGACATAAAAATCTTCACCGATACCGCCGATAATGCAGTCATTTTCGATTTTTAAACCGCCGTTTAGGCGAATATCTGAATACATCGGCACACGTTCATAATGTAAATGCAAATTGGCTAATCGTCTGCCTGCCTGCGAAAACGCCCAAAAATCAGCAGCCTGTTTCACCTGTGGAATGCGTGGTAATTGTTTGCTTAAATTATCGGCGTATTTTTCTCGGTATTCTTCAGAATGCAATAAGCCGTAAATGTAATAGAAAATATCTTCTTTGCTGATGTTTTCATCGGGATAAGGCTGCCTGAAATGGGCTAATGCCTCATCGGTAATGGCTTCACGGCGAGCGTATTCTGTGCAAACGGTGGTTTCCGTTTCATTTTTTGCAAAAAGATCATCAGAACTG
This sequence comes from Vespertiliibacter pulmonis, assembly GCF_013377275.1. Taxonomy (NCBI): domain Bacteria; kingdom Pseudomonadati; phylum Pseudomonadota; class Gammaproteobacteria; order Pasteurellales; family Pasteurellaceae; genus Vespertiliibacter; species Vespertiliibacter pulmonis. The sequence goes on along the minus strand of NZ_CP016615.1, from coordinate 326,200 downwards.
ACGGCTTGATTAGGCTCGTAGAGGTAAAGTGGGAAGCATTGCCCATTTGCCTGTAATTGAATATCAGGAATAACATCAGTCATAATTACTGAAAATGCCTTTGGTGTTCCTAATCCTGTAAGTGAAATGACCTTATTTTCTGCATCGGCAGTGGGGAAAATTTTGGGGATTTGGTATTGTGTTTCGTTAAATAGCTTATTAAAGTAAATATTTTGCTTTGTATAAGGACGATATAGAGCAATACGTAAATCTTTTTCATCAAAAGTAGCAATTTTTTCTTTGTTCAGATTATTTTTTAATGCTCTGCTCCAGCTAATTTTTTTGCTATCTAAGTTAATAAAATTTTCTAAAGCAATAGATTTATTACTATTATGAAACTTCTTCAATTCTTGATTATAGAAAATGGTGCATTCTTCCATTGTGTACCGTAATTTGTGCTTAGAATAGTTAAATACCCAAGCATCTCGACTGGTAACAACACCTAGCGAATTAATTGTAAAAATAGTATTGTTATTGGTCTTTTTATCTCCCAGCACCATATAATTATCAAAATTCGGATCACGTTGATTGAGCCAATCGTTAAATTGATCGGGGATAATTTGCGTCCATTTGTTTTGCTCGGTAATGCCGTTAATAGATTTTAATTCATCAATGATTTCTAGTTTTTCCTCACGGTTTAGGTAATCGCCGATGTCGTGAAAATAGATGTTGCCGTGTTTGTCGGCAGTCGGATTTTTTACAAAAATGGCAATGGCTATTGGCGTTCTTGTGCCTTGTCCAAAAATATTATCTTTTTCTTTACGGCGGCGTTCACCTGATGTGCGAGCGTTTCCTCGTAAATGGAAAATATAGAGCGAGCTAAATTCTTCAGCCAAACATTTGCGTAAACCGTCTGCGGAATTACTTTCTAAATAACCGCCATTGGTGACAAAGCCAATCACACCGCTGTTACCAATGCGATCACTCGCCCAGCGAATCGCTCGGATATAGCTGTCGTAAAGATTTTTTTGTAAACCCGCATTTGAATATTTGACATAACTATTTTCAATCTGTTTGTCTAAATATTTATATTTGATATTTTTAGCATTATCATTTTCAGATTTTTGCCCTGAAGAATAAGGCGGATTGCCGATAATGACTTTAATCTCCAATTTTTTCTGGCGTTTACGGCGTTTACTGTTTTCGACCAAAATTTGGTCGATTAAATCTTCTTTTTCGTACATTTGGAAGGTATCGGTTAAGCAAATGCCTTCAAACGGGGTGTATTGGGTGCCAGCGGGTACAAGGGCGTGATAGACCGATTCAATATTGATTGCTGCAATGTAATAGGCAAGTAGCACGATTTCGTTAGCGTGGATTTCGTGATATTTTTCAGGCAGCCGTTCAGGGGGAATAATACCGCTTTGCAATAAACGGGTGATGAATGTGCCTGTGCCAGTGAATGGGTCGAGAATTTCTATGCCTTTATCGGCAAGGCTGGCGTTAAATTCGTTGTTTAGAACGTCTTCCACTGAATGAATAATAAAATCCACCACTTCAACGGGGGTATAAACAATGCCGAGCCGTTCTGCCATTTTGGGGAAGGCTTTGTTAAAGAAATTATCGTATAGCTCTTTGATGACTTTTTGTCTGCCTTCTGGTGAGGTGATATTGCCAATTTTGGTTTTGACTTCCTCGTAAAATTGGGTGAGCGGTTTACTTTCGGTTGGCACGTTTTTGCGTTCTAATAGCCCAATAATTTTACTCATCTCTTTAGACATTGGGTTGTGCTTGGTAAAGTTTTCATTGGCAAATAACGCATCAAAAATCGGCTTGGTGATTAAATGTTGAGCTAACATTTCAATCACTTCTTCATCGGTAATGGCATTATTGAGATCATCTCGCAATTCATTGGCAAAGGCGTTAAATACCGCTTTTTCTTCGGCATTATCGGGGTTGGCTAAAATGGTTTGAATGCGGGTGATAAAGGTAGTGGCGATTTTGGCAACATTGCCTGCCCATTCGGCAAAATAGGTGCGTTTTCCAACTTTTTGTACAATTTTTGCGACCAACGCCCGTTCAATTTCGCCGACTTCAAAAACCATTTCCCGCTGTTTGGATTCATCGGGGTAGCCTGTTTCTTTCTGCCCGATGGCGGTTTCGCCTCTGCCTGTGGTTTTGCCTTTTTTGCTCTGCTTCTGTTGGGCTTTTTTGGTGAGATCTGCTATCGCAATCACTTCAATTTTATTTTTTGCCGAGCCGTCAAATTCGGCTCGGTTAATCATTGCATCAAAGCGATCATCGTGAGAACGCAAGGCATTTAATACCTGCCAAACGACTTTGTAGTTTTCGTTTTTATCCAGTGCTTGTTCAGGGGCAACGCCCGCAGGGATAACCACAGGTAAAATCACATAGCCCCGTTTTTTATTTGTTTCGTCAGATTTACGCATTACTCGCCCGACCGATTGCACTACATCAACTTGCGAACTGCGAGGGGTTAAAAACAGTACGGCATCAAGGGCTGGCACGTCCACCCCTTCGGATAAACAGCGAACGTTGGATAAAATTCGGCAAGTGTTAGCTTCAGTGCTGTCTTTTAGCCATTGGATTTTGGCAGCTTTTTCGCTGGCATTCATCGAACCATCAACGTGTTCGGCTTCACAGTTGAGTTTTAATGCTAAATCAGGCACAAAATCAGGCTTTTTAGCCTGTAATGCTTCAATTTCTTGTTCTTGATAAGCTTCAACTACTGTACCAAACATTTCAGAAATAGCGATTGAACTGACTTTGTGATGTTTGCCTTTGTAGTCTTTATCGATTACTTGGCAGAAGGCAACGGCACGTTTCATCGGTTCGTTATCGCCCAATTCGTCCATAATGCCTGATTTAGAAAGGGCTTTCCAACAGCCGACAATTTTGGCTGCGTCATCAACTTGAATTTCACCGCCGTTAAATAGTTTTTCTAGCCGTTGTTGCACTAGGGCTTCTTCTACGGCTAACACAATTACTTTGTAATCTACCAATAATCCTCTTTGCACGGCTTCAGAAAAACTGATTACAAATAATTCTTTACCAAATTGTGTTTCATCGTCCATTGAATAGACGGTTACACCGTCTGTTTTTTTAGCGTCTTCGGTGTAAATACGAGGGGTAGCGGTCATATATAGCCGTTTTTTGGCTTGAATATAATCGTTATTGTGAATGCGAACAAAGGCGGATTCTTCTTTGGCATTATCAAAGGTTGCGCCTGTGGTGCGGTGAGCTTCATCACAAATGACTAAATCAAATTCACCAAAACCTTGCTGTTGGGCTTGGTGAATGACTTCAATGGAATGATAGGTGGAAAATACAACGGTCATTGCCAAATCACGGTTATAGGCTTGATAACTTTTCACCAACGCTTTGGCTTCGGTGGTGGCAGGATATTGCAATTCGTGAATGAGCTGTTGTACCCGATCATCGGTTTTCTCTTTGCCTTTATTTTGTTTGCCCACATCAGAATCAGAGCAAACGGCAAAGCTATGCAGTGGAATGGTGGCTTCTTGCGTCCATTCGGTTAAAGATTGAGAAAGCAGGGCAAGGCTCGGCACTAAAAACAGCACTTTTTTGCCCCTGCCTGCCATTTCTTCGGCAATTTTTAAGGCAGTAAAGGTTTTGCCCGTGCCACACGCCATAATCAATTTGCCCCGTTCAGCGGTGTCTAAGCCAAATTTTACATTTTTAATGGCTGTTTCTTGGTGTTCTCTGGGTATTTTTTTCGGCTTGAAAATAAGCGGTTGGTTAAAGGCAAATTTTTGCCAATCAAGGGCGCTGTTTTCAAGATCAGAACGGTTAATTAAGGTAACGGGTGGATTTTGATCCGATAATGAAGCGTAAGCATTGTCTGTCCAGTGATTGGTGGTTGCTACAATAATTCTTCGTTGGAAATAGTTTTTACCAGAGGCGGTGAAAAAGCTATCGATATCGGCTTTAGTGATTTTGTGATCTGAAGAATAAAATTTACATTGAATGGCGTGATTTTCGCCTGTGTAGGTTACGGCAACTAAATCAATGCCTGTGTCATTGCTGGGTAAATTATTTTTTTCTGCCCAGTTTTTAAAAGTTAAAACTTCTCGGTAGAGTGTGTGGTAATAAGGTTCATTTTGTAAATAGATTTGAATTAAATCTTCAAAATAAGTGCCTTTTTCACGTTGAGTTAAGGAATTTTGTTGATAGCTCTCTAAAAGTTGAGATAATGCTGACTTGACTTGACTTGACTTGACTTGACTTGACTTGACTTGACTTGACTTGACATAATTTTACCTTTATTTTCCATTTATATTAAATAAATTGTTCATATTCTACTGAGTTGTTTGGGTTTGGCAATAATTATTATGGTTCAATAATTCTTGAATAAATGGTATATTTAGCCCTTATTTTTTGAATAAATAACTGAGAAAATGGCGAATTATCAAGATATTTCTATTGCATTGGCAGGGGTATGCCAAGCGGTGAGTTTAGTGCAGAAATTTGCACATCAAGGTGTGGCAGAGCGTGAAAGTTTGTCTTATTCATTGCAGAGTTTGTTGGTAATGCAGCCGGAATCAACCCTTGATGTATATGATAATCAGCTAGAACATTTAACTCTTGGGTTTGAAACGTTACAAGCTTTGCTTGGTGGAAAGCAGGGGAAATTAGATACTGAGCTTGGGCGGTATTGGGTTAGTGTATTAGCCCTTAGCCAAAAATTGAATAAGAATACTCAAGCAAAAAGTGAGCTTGCTCAACGGTTACAGCAGTTAGAACGTCAGCTTTCGCTTTATGATGGCGATGTCCTTCACGAACAGATGATTGCTAATATGGCAGGGATTTATAGCGATATTATTAGCCCTTTAGGTTCTCGGATCAAAGTAATGGGATCAGTTGATTTTCTTGCTCGGCCAGATATTCAAAATCGTATTCGAGCAACGTTATTAGCGGGCATTCGTGCTGCGATTTTATGGCAACAGGTTGGCGGTAATCGTTGGCAATTTCTGTTTGCTCGCAAGAAAATTTTAACTGCTACTCAACAGCTATACGCCTCGTTATAATTGGAGACTATTTATGCAATTAAGTGCTTTAACGGCGTTATCCCCGATTGATGGGCGTTATCAAGATAAAGTATCTGTATTACGTCCAATTTTTAGTGAATTTGGCTTACTTAAATTTAGGGTAATGGTTGAAATTCGTTGGTTGCAAAAATTGGCGAGCCATTCTCAAGTGAGCGATGTTCCGTCTTTTTCTCAAGAAACTAATGCGTATTTAGAGACGCTGATTACCGATTTTTCATTAGATGATGCTCAGCGTATTAAAACGATTGAGCGTACCACCAATCACGATGTAAAAGCCGTAGAGTATTTTTTAAAAGAGAAATGTGAAGGCTTTCCAGAACTGATGAGTGTGAGTGAATTTATTCATTTTGCTTGTACGTCTGAAGATATCAATAATACTTCCCACGCTTTAATGTTAAAAACAGCAAAAGAAAGTGTGTTATTGCCACAATGGCAAGCGGTGATTAAAGCAATTAAATCGCTAGCGAAACAGTATCAGGCTATGCCATTGCTTTCTCGCACACACGGGCAGCCAGCAAGCCCAACCACCGTAGGCAAAGAGATGGCAAACGTGGTTTATCGGTTAGAACGTCAATATAAACAGTTAGAACAGGTTGAAATTTTAGCCAAAGCAAATGGTGCGGTAGGAAATTATAATGCCCATTTATCTGCTTACCCTGAGATTGATTGGCATACTTTTAGCCAAGAGTTTATTGAGTCACTAGGGCTAACCTGGAATCCTTATACTACTCAAATTGAACCACACGATTATATTGCAGAGTTTTTTGATTGTGTGGCACGGTTTAATACGATTTTGACCGATTTTAACCGTGATATGTGGGGATATATTGCGTTAAATCATTTTAAACAGCGCACTATTGCCGGGGAAATTGGTTCATCAACAATGCCACATAAAGTAAATCCGATAGATTTTGAAAACTCGGAAGGTAATTTAGGATTAGCCAATGCGATAATGGGGCATTTAGGGGCTAAATTGCCTATTTCTCGTTGGCAGCGTGATTTAACAGATTCAACAGTGCTTAGAAATTTAGGCGTTGGGCTAGGCTATGCGTTAGTCGCATATGCTTCAATCTTGAAAGGTGTAAGCAAACTTGAGGTAAATGAGCAGCACCTGCGTGATGAGTTAGCTCAAAATTGGGAAGTGTTGGCTGAACCTATCCAAACAGTAATGCGCCGTTATGGTATTGAAAAGCCTTATGAGAAATTGAAAGAATTAACTCGAGGAAAGAGAGTTAATGGTGAAATATTATATCAATTTATTGATGAGTTGGCGTTACCACAATTTGAAAAAGATCGCTTAAAACAGATGACTCCAGAAAGTTATATTGGCTATGCCATTGGGTTGGTTGATAAACTATAATATATAATAGGTGAGCGTGTTTTAAGAAAGAAAATTTTATAAATTGACCGCTTGTAAGCGGTCCTTTATGGAAGAAATTTGTAAAATCAGCTATCTTAAAAAATATAATTTAATATGGTGAATAGATAGGTCAGGGGAATGAAACAGACAATTCGGCATAATAAAATCATTTCATTAGTAAATCAGTTCGGCTATGTGAGTACGGAACAACTAGTTTCTGAGTTGAACGTGAGTTCTCAAACAATTCGGCGTGATTTGAATGAATTAGCCGAAAATAATCTTATTCGCCGACATCATGGGGGCGCCGCATCGCCATCAAGTAGCGAAAATAGTGATTACTCGGAGCGTAAACAATTTTTTTCCCACCAAAAAAATCAGATAGCAAAGAAAGTTGCACAAATGATTCCCAATGGTGCATCGCTTTTTATAGACATTGGTACCACTGCAGAAGCGGTGGCCTATGCATTGCTTTCTCATCGAGATTTACGAGTAGTAACAAATAATTTGAATGCTGCCCATATTTTATTACAAAAAGAAGATTGCCAAGTTATTATTGCTGGAGGGGAGTTGCGAGCCGATGGTGGTATTATTGGTGAGGCGACAGTTGATTTTATCGACCAATTTAGGCTAGATTACTGTATTTTGGGTATTAGCGCTGTGGAAAAAGACGGTGCTATGATGGATTATGATTATCACGAAGTACAAGTTAAACGAGCGTTAATGCGTAATGCTCGCAATGTAGTATTAGCTACTGATCATTCAAAATTTTCCCGTAATGCAATTGTGCGATTAGGTGATTTAAAAGAAGTTCAGTATTTATTTACAGATACCCCTCTTCCTTTAGAACTTCATCATTATTTAAGCCATAGTGATGTGACAGTTCATATTTGCAACGAAACAGAATGAAACAACATTTTACCCCTGACAAGCGATTAGCTTATTTGCAACTGATGCGAATGGATAAACCGATTGGCACACTTTTATTGTTGTGGCCTACTTTTTGGGCATTGTTTACGGCAGCTAATGGTATTCCACCATTATCAATTTTGATTATTTTTACTTTAGGTGTCATTGTGATGCGTTCGGCAGGCTGTGTTATCAATGATTATGCAGATCGTCATTTTGATGGTGAAGTAAAAAGAACCGCAAATAGACCACTTGCAACAGGGCGAGTAACAGAACTAGAAGCTAAAGTGTTATTTGCGGTATTGATTGGAATCGCATTTTGTTTAGTATTGATGCTTAATTATTATACGATAATATTGTCATTTATCGCTGTTGGGCTTGCTTGTATTTATCCATTTATGAAACGTTTTACCCATTTACCGCAATTAGTATTGGGTGTGGCGTTTGGTTGGTCAATTCCTATGGCATTTGGTGCAGTAGAGCAATCACTACCGATAGAATGTTGGTTGCTTTTTCTAGCAAATTTAATGTGGACAGTGGCTTATGATACACAGTATGCAATGGTCGATCGTGATGATGATTTGCGTATTGGCGTAAAATCAACAGCAATTCTTTTTGCTCAATACGACAATAAAATCATTGCATTGTTACAATTTTTAGCACTCGTTTTTCTAGTTATGTATGGCTATTTAAGCCATTTTGATATCAGTTATTACATTGCTTTAGCGATTACGGCAACACTTTTTATTTACCAGTGTAAATTAACTAAAACTCGTGAGCGAGAGGCTTGTTTCAGATCATTTTTGAACAATCATTACGTTGGAATGGGGGTATTTATTTCAATTTTAGTTGGAATTTATTTTCAGCAACCTTTTTAAAATGTTAAGTGTAGAAAATAAAGACAACCGAATTAGTTATACGATTTTCTGCTTGCATAATTCGTATTATTTTCTATAATTAGCTTTCACTTCCTATGCCAGTGTGACGAAATTGGTAGACGTAGCGGATTCAAAATCCGCCGCTGAATAAGCGTGTCGGTTCGAGTCCGACCACTGGCACCAATTTATATCCAACTTTTACTATCGATTAGATATTATTACCTATATAGGTAAGTAAATTAGACATTACTTGGCATCTATCTTTTATCATAAGAATTATATCTAACTATTATTTGAGTAATAGTTACATCGTACCTTTAATTTATAAAAAAAACTGCACTTGCATATTTTGCGTAGTGCAGTTTTTTAGTAATAGAGCTACAAGTCAGTAAATCTTGTAGTAGTATTATTTAGCCTTTGTAGTTATGAACTAATGCAACTAAGTCTAATACTTTATGTGAATAACCTGTTTCGTTATCGTACCAAGAGATTAATTTTACAAATGTATCAGTTAATGCGATACCTGCTGCTGCATCAAATACAGATGTTTCTGGGCAACCGTTGAAGTCGGTAGAAACAACGGCATCTTCAGTATAACCTAATACGCCTTTCATTTCATTTTCAGAGGCACGTTTAAGTTCTGCACAGATTTCAGCGTAAGTTGCTGGTTTTTCTAAGTTTACAGTTAAATCAACAACTGAAACATTAGTGGTTGGAACACGGAATGCCATACCAGTTAATTTACCGTTTAATGCAGGCAATACTTTACCTACTGCTTTTGCTGCACCTGTCGATGAAGGAATGATATTTTGTGCTGCACCACGACCACCACGCCAGTCTTTCACTGATGGGCCATCAACGGTTTTTTGAGTTGCAGTTGTTGCGTGAACCGTTGTCATTAAACCATCTTTAATACCAAATTTATCATGGATAACTTTAGCTAATGGTGCTAAACAATTTGTGGTACAAGATGCGTTAGATACGATATCTTGTCCTGCATATTGGTCAAAGTTCACACCATTTACGAACATCGGTGTACTATCTTTAGAAGGGCCAGTTAAAACAACTTTTTTTGCACCAGCTTCGATATGTTTACGAGCACTTGCATCATCTAAGAATAAGCCAGTTGCTTCAACGGCAACATCAACACCGATTTCGTTCCATTTTAAGTTTGCTGGATCACGTTCAGAGGTTACACGGATTTCTTTACCGTTTACGATTAATTTGCCGTCTTTTACCTCAACAGTACCGTTGAAACGACCGTGTGTTGAATCATATTTAAGCATATACGCCATATAATCCACATCGATTAAATCGTTAATACCTACTACTTCGATGTCATCACGAAGTTGTGCAGCACGGAATACGATACGACCGATACGACCAAAGCCGTTAATACCAATTTTAATTGCCATAGATTGTTACCTATATAAAGTTAAAAGAAACAGGTTCTTTTCGTTTTTTGAAAAGTTGTATTGATTATAGCATAGCCTTTTCTTTTTTTCATAATTGAAAGTAAGCGAAATGTTGGCAAGTGAGGTGGATAGTGTAGAAGATGCTGTTAGAAATTTATAGGGAATACAATAGATGGTAAGAATTTCAGCCTTTTCATTCCATTATAGTAAAAAACTCTTGGAAACTGACCGCTTGTAATTTAAAAATGGGTAGTTTTACGTTATGCTATATCAAAATTTTATTCTAAATTTAAGGTTAAAAATGATGCAACAACAATATAACCCAAATGTAATTGAGCCAAAAGTTCAGAAATATTGGGCTGATAATAACGTATTTAAAGCTGTTAAAGATCCGTCAAAAGAGAAATATTATTGCCTTTCTATGTTCCCTTACCCGTCAGGGCGTTTACATATGGGTCATGTACGAAATTATACGATTGGTGATGTTGTATCTCGCTATCAACGTATGCTTGGTAAAAATGTATTACAGCCTTTTGGTTGGGACGCTTTTGGTTTACCAGCAGAAGGGGCGGCAGTCAAAAATAATACCGCACCAGCAAAATGGACTTACGAAAATATTGAATATATGAAAAAGCAGTTACAACTGCTTGGATTTGGTTTTGATTGGAGCCGTGAAATTGCAACGTGTAAGCCTGATTATTATAAATGGGAGCAATGGTTTTTCACAGAGCTTTATAAAAAAGGGTTAGTGTATCGTAAAACATCAACGGTGAATTGGTGTCCGAATGATGAAACTGTATTGGCAAATGAACAGGTTCACGAAGGCTGTTGCTGGCGTTGTGATACCCCCGTAGAACAGCGTGAAATCCCGCAGTGGTTTATTAAAATTACGGATTATGCAGAACAATTATTAACTGATTTAGATAAATTACCTGAATGGCCAGATCAGGTAAAAACAATGCAACGTAATTGGATTGGGCGTTCAGAAGGGGTTGAAATCACATTTGATCTTAAAGATCTTGATGAAAAAGTAACCGTCTATACCACTCGTCCAGATACGTTTTATGGTGTGAGCTATTTAGCGGTTGCTGCTGCTCACCCATTAGCGACGTTGGCAGCAGAAAATAATCCTGAATTGACACAATTTATCCAAGAAGCAAAAAATACAAAAGTTGCTGAAGCTGAATTAGCAACGATGGAGAAAAAAGGAATGGCAACGGGGCTATCTGCTATTCACCCATTAACAGGGGAACTTGTACCTGTTTGGGTTGCTAATTTTGTGTTGATGCATTATGGCACAGGGGCAGTAATGGCAGTTCCTGCTCACGATGAACGTGATTTTGAATTTGCTCATAAGTATAATTTGCCAATTAAGCAGGTAATCGCACCGCTTGATGGACAACAATGGGATTTCAGTCAAGGTGCATATACCGAGCACGGTACATTGATTAACTCTGATGAGTTTGATGGGTTAAATTTCGAACAAGCATTTAATGGTATTGCAGATAAACTCACAGAAATGGAGGTAGGAAAACGTCAAGTTAATTATCGTTTGCGTGATTGGGGCGTTTCTCGCCAACGTTATTGGGGAGCACCAATTCCAATGCTAACACTTGAAAGCGGGGAGGTTGTACCTGTTCCATTGGAAGATTTACCGATTATTTTACCTGAAAATGTGGTAATGAATGGGGTGCAAAGTCCAATTAAAGCTGATCCAAATTGGGCAAAAACAACTTATTATGGGCAGCCAGCGTTAAAAGAAACGGATACTTTCGATACCTTTATGGAATCATCGTGGTATTACGCCCGTTATACTTGCCCACAATATCACGAAGGAATGTTGGATAGCGAAGAAGCTAATTATTGGTTGCCAGTCGATCAATATATAGGTGGAATTGAACACGCTACAATGCATTTACTTTATTTCCGTTTCTTCCATAAATTATTGCGTGATGCGGGGCTTGTTAATAGCGATGAGCCAACGGATAAATTACTGTGTCAAGGAATGGTGTTGGCGGATGCGTTCTATTATACTAGTCCAACTAATGAGCGTATTTGGGTTAGCCCAACAGAAGTTACATTAGAACGTGATGAAAAAGGGAGAATCATTAAAGCTGTTGATAAAGAAGGACGAGAACTTGTTCATACAGGTATGACGAAGATGTCAAAATCAAAAAATAATGGCATCGATCCACAAGAAATGGTAGAAAAATATGGTGCAGACACCGTTCGCCTATTTATGATGTTTGCATCGCCTGCGGAAATGACATTGGAATGGCAAGAATCAGGCGTAGAAGGTGCAAAACGTTTCTTAGGTCGTTTATGGAATTTAGTCTTTGAATACCAAAAAGCACCAGCAACAGATGCCTTAGAACCTACATTGCTAACAGCAACACAAAAAACGCTTCGCCGTGATGTCCATAAAACAATCGCTAAAGTGAGCGATGATATTGGACGGCGTCAAACGTTTAATACTGCTATTGCAGCGATTATGGAATTGATGAATAAATTGACGAAAGCACCGCTTGTAGAGGCACAAGATAAAGCGGTAATGGCTGAGGCGTTGAGTGCTGTTGTTCGTATGCTTTATCCAATCACACCACATATCTGTTTCGAACTATGGCAAGCTTTAGGCAATCAAAACAGTATTGATGTTGCTCCTTGGGTTAAAGCTGATGAAACAGCAATGGTAGAAGATGAGAAATTAGTTGTTGTTCAAGTGAATGGTAAAGTTCGTGGTAAAATTATGGTGTCAGCGACAGCTAATGAAGAAGAAGTGAAAACAGTGGCACTTGCAGATGAAAATGTAAGCCGTCATTTAGATGGATTGACGATCATCAAGGTCATTTATGTTCCGTTTAAAATGTTGAGCTTTGTGGCTAAATAATACGTTATAGAAAGATGATTAAAATCCTCTCTTTTACTGTAAAAGGGAGGATTTATACCAAAAGGATAATCAAATGATGATAAAAAGACTGTCTATTATTTTTGTTCTATTTCTAACTGCTTGTGGTTGGCAATTTAAAAATAATGAATTATTTCCTGAGGCGTTGCGTACATTGCATTATGAAAGTGCGGATCAATATAGTGATATGTCTAGAGTGCTACGTAATCAATTATTACTAAACAATATCTCTCTTATTTCGGCGCCAAATACATCGCATGTTGCAACATTACGTTTAAATTCAACAGAACTTCATTCGCAAGTGGCTTCTGTATTTAAACAAGCTCGTGAAGCAGAAAAATCATTGAGTTTGATGGTAAAGGCAACAGTGAATATTCCAGAAAAAGGTGAGTTTCCATTAGAAGTTTCAATTCACCGTACATTTTTTGATGACTCCCGTGCAGCATTAGCAAAATTTGAAGAAAAAGAGTCAATTATTCATCAAATGTATGAACAGGCGTCTCGTCAATTATTAGTTAAAATGGTGGGATTAAATGCACAGTTAGGTAGTCATAACAAATAATGATTCAGCGTATTTTTTCTGAAGCAGTTGAACAGACTTTACAAAAAGGGCTAAGCCCTTTTTATCTTTTAGTTGGGCAGGATTTATTACTTATTGGCGAGAGTAAAGATAGTATTGTAAAAATAGCCCGAAAGCAGGGATTTGATGAAAAAAATGAATTTACTATTAGTAATGAAACAAAATGGGATAGTTTGTATGAGCAGGCCCAATCCTATGGGCTTTTTGCTAATCGTCAGATTATAATTTTAAATTTTCCTGAGACTATTACGGCTTTTCAGAAAAAACAGCTTACAGAATTATTATCATTAACTCACTCAGATTTACTGTTTATTCTGAATTTCCCTAAATTAACTAAAGTAATGGAACAGCAAACTTGGTTTAGTCAGATTGCTGATAATTCCACGCTCATTCATTGTCAAACGCCAGATATTACTAAATTACCTCAATGGTTAAAACAGCGTATAAAGACAATGAAGTTACAACTGGAAAATGAAGCGATATCATTACTTTGTTACAGCTATGAAGGGAATTTATTAGCACTCAAGCAGGTTTTACAGCTTCTACAATTACAATTTCCACAGCAAAAAATTAGCGTTGCTAAAGTGCAAGAAGTTATTGAGCGGTCGGCCCAATTTACTCCGTTTCAATGGATTGATTCGTTATTAGAGGGAAAAATAGGGAGAGCAACAAGGGTACTAAACTCCCTAAAAAATGAGAATGTTCAACCTGTTGTGCTATTACGCCTAATACAAAAAGAACTAATGATCTTGTTAGAAATTACACGATCACCACAACCAATATCTATTCATCAGCCTTTATTTAATGGCAATTTACGCTCTGAATTTGACCGCTTAAAGATTTGGCAAAACCGCAGAATGTATTATCAAAATGCAGTTAATCGTTTTAGTTATCGTAAACTTTATACACTCATTCAGTGTCTCGTAGAACTTGAAAAACAGATAAAACAAGAGTTTAGTGATGAAATCTGGTTGGAACTAGAGCGATTTTGCTTGCAATTTAGCTAGATAAAATTTTTATTCCACATTGTCGCAATAATTCAGCTGTTTCATAAAGTGGAAGACCCATTACTCCAGTGAAGCTACCAGATAATTGTTTAACAAAACAGCCACCAATGCCTTGAATGCCGTAAGCTCCGGCTTTATCTAATGGGATACCTGTTGCAACATAAGCGGTAATTTCAGAGTGAGTGAGTACTTTGAATTCAACTTCGTTGGTCTGCACGCAACTAAAGTGTTGTTCGTTGTAGCTAACGCATAATGCGGTAAAAACGTAGTGAGTTCTGCCAGAGAGCTGTTTTAGCATTGCAATAGCATCTTCAGTGTTTTTAGGTTTACCTAAAATTTCTTGATCGATAGATACAGTGGTATCTGCAGTTAGAATAGGTAAATTTGCAAAATATTGCTCAGATCTGACCGCTTGTGCTTTTTTATTTTTTTCAATAGCTAAACGTAAACAGTAGCGATCAGCAGGTTCATTAAAGTATGGTGTTTCATCAATTTCACTCTCTAATTGAATGAATTCTAGCCCAAGCTGTTTAATGAGCTCTTTACGCCTTGGACTGTTAGAAGCAAGATAAATTTTGTTCATTTTAATTGTTTCCGAGTTAATTGATAAATAATGCTCAAGGCTGATGTCGGCAGTAAGCGTGGTAATGCACGCAATAAAAAGGTAGCAAAACCTGATAGGGTATTTTGTATGCTTAATTTTCGTTTTAGTTTGAATAAGCGCCATTCGGCTTTAGCTTGTTTTAACCCTCTACGACGGCTAACCATACCATTTCCAACCCGAGCATAGACTAAAATATCATTTAAATTTGCAACGGGCTTACCTAGCGCAACGAGTTTTATCCAAAGATAGTAATCTTCTTGCAAATCTTCATAGCCACCGTTGGCGAGTACGATATTTTTCTGATAGGCAACGGTCATATGGTTAAAAGGGCAACGCTTAGTTGTAAATTTAATGATAGAATTATGCTCTGTTGGTACATAGCGATAGCTCACAATATCATTGATAGTTTGTCCAAATTCAGCAATTTGTCCACCTAGAATAATGGTATCAGGATATTGTTTAATAAATTTAATTTGCTTTTCAAAACGCTCAGGAATACAAATATCATCTGTATCCATTCTAAACACCCAGCTATGTTTACATTGCTTTAACCCAAAATTGAGAGCATTACCTAGCCCTTGATTTTTTTCTAAGCGAAAGATAACAAGCGGTAGAATCAGACTAAATTTTTGCACAATCTGTTCTAATTCAGGCGTAATTGTGCCATCTAAAATTAATACGATTTCATCTGCTTGTATTGTTTGTTTCACAAGACTTTCAAAACATTGGGTTAAATAATCAGGATTTTCTTTAATATATAAAGACATTAATACTGAAAATTTCATTAAATAAACCTTTTTAAATTAATTGCAAGTTTAGGTGAAATAAATGTAATGAATGCAATCACAAGATATTTTATATTTAGGCTTTTCTTAAATATAAAAAAATAGTATTTTGCAGCTTTTCTTGATAAGTTCATAATATAAGGATAAGCTAATATATAAAGTGAATTAAACTCAAAATTTAATTGTTGCTGATCTGTCTTGACATAGTTTTTAAAGATATATTGGATTGCATTTTCTGTATTTTTTATATTAGTTGAAACACTTGATCTATTTGTATGAAAGGTACATTGCGTTAAAGGAAATTCAATATATTTAGGTTTAAATTTTTTATTCAAAATAACTTTTAAAATAAAGTCATAATCTTCTAATGAAAGAAGCTCTGTCGATAAGCCACCTACATCTTCAAAAAGTGATTTTTTTATTGCTATCATTGGCATACCACCTATTTTATTGCTTTTTAAGATATTATCTAGCGTAATATCATCAATATTTTGATAGGGGTGAGTAAGATAAGTAAAATTTTCATTTACCATAATACATTTTGCTGGGTGATAGATAAAATTTATCTCAGGAAAGTCATCAATCGTTTTAGCTAATAGTTCACATTTATTTGGTTGAAAGCGATCGTCATCATCTAAGAATAGTAACCATTCATAATTTGCATTAGCTACACCAATATTGCGACTTTCCGCTGCCCCTTTATTTTGAATATTACGAATAATCGTTACTTTAAATGGATAAGTGTGATGAATTTCAATAGGCTCTATTGAATGGTCATCAATAATAATTACTTCAAAATTATAAATAGTCTGTTTTTCTAAATCCTTTAGTAATGTTGGAATTTCATTTTTTCTATTATATGAAGGAACAATGATACTAAACATATTATCTCTTTCTTTGATTAAAAAACATAAGGATCTTTCCTTTATTACCAAATAATGAAAGGAACATTAAAAATATCATCATAATACCTGGAAAAGCGTAAGTGTCTGCTTTTATATTTAAAATGGTTAAAATAAATAAAGTAGATATTATAAATTTCCAACTACCGTTAAACCAATTCTGAGAAATTCGCCAAATAAAATAGAATGTAAATGAGAAACAGATCATTACATATGTTATTCCACCATATAAAATTTGGCGTAGAAAACCTGAATCAGTACTTCCATAGTAGCCACCTTGTGGCGAATAATAGTAGCCATCACCGAATAAAAATTGCTTTATTGTTGGCATAAATAGATGTTTTTGCATTAGTGTATCTGTTGATGAACTAATATGTCCTTTACCATAAATTAAGTTAATTAATGGTTCTAATGCGTGGGCAACATATTTATTATCTGCATAGTTAAGTGCAAAGAATAAGCATAATAATAGGAATAATAGTAATGCAGGTATATATCTCCATTTAAAATAGACTGTCAGACTAATAATAGAAAGCATTAGAAATGATCGTCCTGAAATTAACCCAATAAAAAGTAATAAGAAAATAAATATAGGCTGGATAGTGTTATTTCTTTCATTATAAGCTAATAAGAAATGGAATAACATTAAATAGAAAATGCTTAATTGGAAAAATGCAGATGAGGTTATATTATACAGACGATATTCTTGCTCTGAACCATAAAATCTAGGTAGTATAACATTGGTTGAAAGTGCAAACTCAATAACAAATGGGATTCCACATAGAGCAAATAACCCAATTATAGCTTGAATAGTAATACCTATTTTTAGATCAGTAATAAAACGATTCTCTTGGCAAATATAAAAGAGGTTATAGAATGAAATACCTATAAGAAATAGAATTAGAGATTTGCAATACATAATAATAACAGAGAAATCTTTTGTTCCGTGTATTAACATTGGAATCGCACTTATTACAATAAGTAATAATACTGCAATAATACTGTCAATAGGGATAATTAGCTTTTGAGAGAATTTATTTTTATAAATACGATAAATAATAATTAAAAAGAAAATTAATCCAACAAATATGGACATTCTAAAAAAATGGAATAACCAAGGATCGTAAATATAAAATAAATTAAATAGTGCAGACATCAATTATTTTCCTATATTTCTTTTTATTGCTAATAATTTTTTAAGCGGATATTTTAACAATTTTTTTACAATGTTGTTTTTTTCTTCTCCCCGAGTAAGAGATAAATTACTACTTAATATTGGATTTTCAATAACAAGTAGCGGCCTAACAACTTGAATATCTAAGCCAAGTTTTTCAAATAAAATAAAATCGTCAGCTAACCAGTAAGGTTTTTTATATTCTTTAGTATGAGATAATATTTTCTTCACTGCAGATTTTTTAATTAAATAAGCAACTGTACCGGCAAAATAATTCTTATAAGGATAGCTAATTGTATAATTACAATCAGGTTTTTTCTTTAATAAGAAAGAAAAAGTTGTAGGGTAATTAATTTCTAGTTCCAAATCATTAAAATTATTAATTTTTGATTGCCCAAGTATAATGATATCGCTAGATATATTTGAGAAAAGTAAACTATTTAAGTTATATTCAAATTTATTGGCAAATAGGGCATCATCTTCACAAATTAAACTATATTCATCATCGGGAATATTATTATTATCAATTATCTTTTGATAAATAGCCAAATGACTTAATGTACAACCAATTTCACCTTTGGTTGTATTTCTAGAGTAGTGCTGGTTAAATTGGCTAGTATTGAAGACATTTTCTAATAAATAATTATCTTTTTCCATTGTGTTGATAGCGGAAAATAATTCAAAATCTTGAGTATCATTTTGTTTAAAAAATAGATCTCGACGATATTGATCTTTATCTAGTGATATAAGGTATTTTTTCATATTATTCTCGAATATCAATAATGGTAATTCCCATATTTTCTAATAATTTATAGCTATCAATAAAAGCTGGCTCAGTTGTATTTATTTTTAATCCTATAATATCAAGAGGACTATTTTTTAAATTAAGTAGTGTACTGCTAAAATAACTATAAATACGATATTTTTTCTTGTTAGATTGTTGTGCAATATAGTCTTCAAAAATTAGGTGCGTATTAATGTAGTTTATATCACTAATAATATATTGTTCTCGTGGATGAGGGAAATAATAATCAATATTAAATTGTTGTATTACTTTTTTTGCTAATAAAATATTTTTGTTTTGATCTAAATATACAGGCTGACCGAGTAAGATATTTATTGTATCATTATTACCTTCTTGTTCTTGATTAACTAATTTAAATAAATTTACAAATTGTGTATTATTAATGATGTTTGGGATTTTATCATATATAGTAAAATGTTTTTGTGAGAGTGATTTTAGTTTTTTTATACTATATTTATTATTTAATACTGTATTTAATATTCTACGAATAAATGTATTTGGGTCATCATTATGGTAAATACTAGAAGGTACAATATTTGCAGTGCCATCATCAAAGGTATAAAATGAACTAAAATTAATAGCACTTAATAAAAATTGAATTTGAATATCATTGATACTTGCGACAAAAACACGATCAAAATATCTATTTCTAAATTTACATTTTAATTGAATAATTTCTTTAAGTAGATTAAAACGATCAGTATGTTGATGTAGTGAAAAAAATTGTTCACAATATTGAGATAAGCGTGTTGAATAATATTCAAATTTAGTATTTTTTACTGGGTAGATCATTACGCCAAAAAAAGGTTCATTAGGGTATTCCTTGATTATTTTTTCTGCTAATAAAACTTGTAATGGGGTATAGCATATAATTAAATTCATTTATTATTTCCTACTTTTTTAGTCATAATAAAGAGTATGGGTAAAATAGAAAGTGATCCGATAATACTAGCGAATGGAACATATTCAATTTTAGTAAAAGTTAATCCAATTAAACTTAATACATAAATAAATGTAGAAATAATTGAACAGATTGAGATTAGTTTATTTTTTCCATAATAAAAAAGATAATTAACTAAAATAAAATAAGGAATAATTGCTCCTGTAGAAAATAGGAATAGAATAATATAATGTTTTGTTCCTATAAATTGGGTACCTAATAGCCATACGATAAATGATTCAGGAATGGCTAACATTACTAATGTGGGTATTGGCATAATTAAGAGGGATAATATTGTCCATTTATGAACTTGGGATATTGTAATTCTTTTTTGTTTTAGCCCTTCAAAAAAATATGGAATAGCTGCCTTATTTATTGCTTGTAAAATAATCATTAAGATAGCTGATATTTGAGCTCCCATTGCATATAGACCTAAATCACTTTGGTTAAATTGATGAAAGATAAAAATACGATCTAACTGTCCTTTTAAAAATAAGCTAGCATTATGTAGAATGAGTGGAACACCAAAGCCTAATATATAGCTTAATGCTAATTTATACTGGCGAATTGAATAATGTTTTGTTTTATTTTTTTTAGAATAAAATCCGTAAGCTATTAAAAAGGTAGCGAGATTACTCAATAAAATTGCTAATATTCTTTTCTCTACGAGTTCAGTGGTATAAATTTCTAATAGTAGAATGGTGAATAGTACAGAAAATAGGCTAGAACTAAATTGGATTATAGTATAACTAATCGGTTGTTTTTGGCATTGTCTAATGCTTAATTGTACGCCTAAAAAAGATTGAAGCATTGCAGAGACAGCAAGGTAAAAAAGGATTTCTGATTGAGCGATCCAGCAGCCAATAAAAATTATGAGACTAGAAAATAGTGTGTAGGCATAGCCTACGGATAAAGCTAAATTGAGTGAGCGTTTACCATAAGTATAAAAATAGCGAGTAATAGCTCCCTCTTGGCTTAAGCTTACAATAATAAAAAATAGGACACTGAATGTTTGGTAATAAGAAAGTTCACCAAAGCCTTCAACCCCTAGCTTGCGTGATAGATAGGGCAATAATAAGAATGGCATAGATCGAGAAATTAGCTCGCCAATTAAATAGATAAAACTATCTTTTATTGCTTTCATTATTACTCTTTTCCAATCAGGCTTTCGGCTAGCTGTAAATCATGAGTTGCATCAATATCGACAGAACGATAGGTTGGCATTAAATAAAATTTAACAGTTGGAATAAAGAAATTCTTTTGGGTTAATAAGCTTGTAATATCATTAATATAGATTGCGCCGTTAGCTCTATACATTTTTGGTAGCTGTTGGCGAGGAGCCTCAAAATCTTTTAAATCTCGTACGGGAAGAACTTCATTATTTTCCAATGAAAAAGATTTGTAGGGGTGATGCTCACATTCACAAGCAGAAATGACCGATTTGCAATGTCCAGCTAGAAAAAGCTCCATTGCATTGCGAATATCAAGGGCTGTGCGTAAGGGACTTGTTGGTTGGAAAAGAGCCGTAACGCCTTGTGTAATAGATTGTGTATTTAAGCAGTGTAGTACGGCATCAATTGTTTTTGTATCACTTTGAGCCAGCTCTGTCGGACGATGTAAGGCTATTGCTCCGTATTTTTCGGCTTCAGCTAGAATTTTTTCACCATCAGATGTAACGATAATTTTATCAAACATTTCAGATTCTTTAGCAGCTAAAATTGCACGTCCAACTAATGAGATACCGCCAACAAGTTGTAAATTTTTATCTTTAATGCCTTTTGAACCTGCTCGTGCAGGGATAATTGCAATTTTTTTCATAAATTAACCGCTTTTAATGGATTATTTTTGTTATTCTAATTTTTATAGCGTTGCTAAACAATAGACATCATTCATTGAATAATGAATAATAACTAAATTTTACTTACTTTGACATAAGCAATGTTTGAATTGACTAAAATTATTACAGCAATAGTATTGCCACCTTTTAATGTACTGATTTTATGGCTATTTTCGCTATTATTGCATTATTTGAACTGGCGAAGATTAAGCTATTTTATTACATTTTTAGGAATAGGAATCCTTTATATTTTTAGTATTCCTTATACTTCACAAAAATTACAGGATTCATTAATTACTGAAGATAATCTGAGTTTATCGGATTACCGTTCGGCACAAGCAATAGTGTTGCTTGGCGGTGGATTGCGAGATAGTAAGGAATTATATGCAAAATTAGCTACAAATTCTATTGCCATTGAGCGGGTACGTTATGCCGCATTTTTGCAGAAAAGTACGCAACTTCCTTTATTAATTACGGGAAGTAGCCCAAATGGTACTTCAGAAGCCGGGGTAATGGCTCAAGAGTTACAGCAGTTTTTTGGTGTACCAACAAAATGGATTGAAGAAAAAGCAAAAACGACAAAAGAAAATGCACAATTTAGTCATCAAATTTTAGCTAAATTAGGAATAAAAAAAATTGTGTTAGTAACTAATCAATGGCATATGCAACGAGCAAAATTATTATTTGAACGACAGGGATTTGACGTGTTACCAGCAAGTGTGGGAGCAGGAATTACGCCTGAAACTTATGGGTTAAATGTGATGTATTTTATTCCACAATCGGGTGCATTACATAGCAATATGTTGGCATTGAAAGAGTGGATTGGCTATTGGAAAGAGAAGTGGTCGTAGTATAGTCGCATAAAAGAAAGGGTTGCTTAGCAACCCTTTCTATCTATATACTATATGGCTATTCCATTCGGAAAACTTTCACATTATTAAAACCATTTTGTTTGAGATACAAAGCTTGTAGTTTACTCATAACGCCTCGTTGGCAATAGAGTAAATAGGTTTTAGACTGATCAAGCTGTGCAAATTGGTTTGATAATTTATAAAATGGCAGTGTTTGAATATTAACGTTTTCAAGAAAAAATGGTGTTTCATCACTTTCTTCAGGGCTACGAATATCTAAAATGATATCATTGTCACTTAAGGCAGAGGTAGTTTCGACAGAGACAATGTCTTTTTCTGTTTCTGTAGCAATTTCTCGTATATCCAAAAATTGAGCTGAATTGACCGCTTGTTCAAGAATATCAAAATTAAAATGTGCTTCTTCTTCTAAAATTTTACTTTCTACGGCTTTTACGGTCGGATTCTTTGAAATAACGCCACAAAATTCAGGCATTGATTTCGCAATATCATCAGTCCCTATGGTTTTTGCTAATGCAATAATTTGTTCTTTATCGTGTGTGATGAGCGGGCGTAGCACTAACGTATCTGAGGCTTTATCGATCAAGCGTAAATTAGTCAGGGTTTGGCTAGAAACTTGCCCTAATGCTTCACCTGTTACGATCGCTTGAATATCAAAGCGTTCGGCAATTTTGCTTGCTGCTCGTACCATCATACGTTTTAGGATAACGCCCATTTGCCCATTATCGACTTTTTCTAAAATTTCACCAACAACATTTTCGAAGTTAATCGCAATAAAGCGAACTTTATGTGAAGTGCTATAACGGCTCCAAATGTGGTATGCCATTTGTTTTACCCCAATTTCGTGGGCAGCTCCGCCTAAATTAAAGAAACAATAGTGAACTCGAGAACCACGGCGTAGTAACATATAGCTGGATACGCCAGAATCAAATCCGCCTGAAATCAGGGAGAGAACATCTTCTTGCGTGCCTATTGGATAACCGCCTAAACCTTCATGGCGGGCTTTGATGAGTAACATTTTATCGTGATCAATATCAATACGCACTGTTACATCAGGGTGAGAAAGCTTAACGGAGGCCGATTCAATATTTTGATTTAGCCCACCACCAACGTAGCGTTCTATATCAAGGGAACTAAAATCGTGTTTTCCTTTGCGACGAACCCGAACACAGAATGTTTTGCCTTCAAGATCATTTTTTACCGCAGCGTAGGTCTGTTCAAAAATATCGTGTAAAGAGGAAAAAGGCGTTTCTTCCACCTGTAAGATATGGTGAATACCCGGTGTGCGTTGTAATAAACTTAACACTAACGGGGATTCTTCAGCAATTTTTGCTCGTACTTCGATAAAATCCCAGTGGCGAACTACGGATACATTTTCGGTTTCTCGTAAAAGCACATTACGAATATTAGAGGTAAGAATTTTGATAAAGCGTTTTCTCACTGAATCGCTTTTAATCATAATTTCAGGAAAAAGTTTGATGATAAATTTCATTTTATAGTAAGTTATATTGAATGATCAGCTTAAATTTTAAAGGTATAGCTTACCATAAATTACGTTATTCTTTTATGTTTAAATGAGGTAGAGATATAAAAATAAGAAAGGGCAATAATGCCCTTTCTGTTAAATATGGTGTATAAAAATAGTAAGGATTGACTGCTTGTTAAGCAAATTATTGACTAAATTTGCCAGCCATTGCTTGATAAACAGCAACTTCATTTTTTACACGAGTAAATTTAGCTTCTAATAATGCTAATTGTGAACTACGTTCAGTGTTTAAAGCATTTAGCCATTCACGCATTTCTGCTACACCTTGGTCATAACGATTACGATAGTAGTTACTGATTTGTTTATCACTTTGATATTTTTTCTGTAAGTTCGCATATTGGCGTCCAGACTGTTGATAAGCGTAATAGTAAGTATCGATTTCGTTTAATGCAGAGGTGATTTTTTGTTCGTAATTAAGTTTTGCTAATTTATATTTTTCTTCAGAAATCTTGATGTTGTTTTCAACTCGATTCCAATCTAAAAATGGTAAATTAAATGATAACATACCGCTTGCCACAGGATTATCAAGTACATCACCTGCTTTAACTGCTGCGCTTGCTAGCCCACCACCAAGTGTCATTGTTGGAAACCAACTTTTTTCCATTGCGGTTAGTGTTTTAAATGAGCTTTGTAAACGGTTAAGGCTTGCGATTAAATCAGGGCGGTTCGCAATAACAGAAACAGGGACATTAACATTAACGCCCTGCAAGCTGACTTTAGATAGTGTTGGTGATTTTACTGTAAGCGGTTCGTTTGGTTTTAAATTTACCAAATTGCGTAGTGTTTGCTCTGCAGTTTTTTTCCCTGTTTGTAATTGGATTAGGGTATTTTTTGCCGCTAAAATAGACTGAGCAGATTGATCTACCCCTAAGCTATCAATCAATCCTACTTTAAATTTATTGGTTAAGATTCGGTTGATTTCTTCATAGCCTTTAATGGTTTGTTGAGTTACTCGAATAGCGTCATTAAAGTAAGCTAAATTGTAATAGCTACTCACAATACCGTTGATAAGTGATAAACGAGCAGCTTGGAGATCTTCCTCCGTTGCTTTTTTCTCCCATTCTGCAGCACTACTTGCATCGTGCAAGCGTCCCCATAAATCTAGAGTATAGCTTAAATTAAAACCAAGTTGATTATTGGTTTTGGAAACCCCAGTTGAAACGACATTTGTGCTTGCAGAACCAACTCCTTTTGATACAGAAGATTGCCCTGAACCACTGAAAGTAGGGATTAAATCAGCACTAATTAAATTAGCTTGATAGAGGGCTAAGTTCACAGCAATAGCGGCTTTAGCTAAATTGACATTATTATTTAATGCCATTTCAATTAAGCGATTTAACTCAGGATCATTGTAACCAAGCCACCAGCGATCATTGATATGATATTGTTGAGTAATAGTTTGGTAATTTTGAAATTCTTCTTTGGCTTGTTGTAATGAACCATCTTGACTCATTTTGGTTGCACAAGCACTAAGCGTTACGGTTGCAATGGCAGTGAGTACAAATTTAGTTATTTTCATTATAATTTCCTTGTAAGAGATAAGGTCAGTATTATTCTAAAGAATTGCTTGATAATCAACCAGTATAAATATTTGTTATAGAAATAGCGGGATTATTTCTCTTTATTGGTTAAGTAAATCTGCAATTAATTGTTGATAACGTACCGCTTGCGCTTGCCGTTTTAATTGTTCAGCGGTAAGAATACTTTTTAATTGATTAACCGCTGTTTGGAAATCATCATTAACAATAACATAATCAAACTCATCATAATGGCTCATTTCTGATACGGCTTCAGCCATACGTTGGGCGATTGTGTCATCTGAATCTTGCCCACGCTTAATAAGCCGTTTTTCTAGTTCGGTTTTAGATGGGGGAAGAATAAAAATTGTTTTGATATTAGGGACTTTCTGCCGAATTTGTCTTGCCCCCTGCCAATCAATATCTAAAAAAACATCAATACCTTTTTCAAGGCTTTGTACAATCATTGGTAAAGATGTACCATAGTAATTACCAAATACTTCTGCCCATTCTAAAAAATGTTCTTGTTCGATTAAGGCTTTAAATTCAGTTTGATCGGTAAAATAGTAATGAACACCGTGTTTTTCGCCAGGGCGAGGGGAACGGGTAGTGTGCGAGATAGATAGCTGAACTTGGCTACGGGGTAAATCGGCTAATAATGCATTGAGTAGTGAAGATTTCCCTGCACCACTTGGGGCGGAAAGAATATAAAGATTACCTAGGCTCATAATATGTAAGAGAATTTTTGAATATATTTGGGAGTATAACAATAAAAGGACGCTAATGCGTCCTTCATTAGGGTATTATTTTGATAGAGGTTGAACAAAGGTAATACCAAGATCCCATGGTTGTTCAATCCAAGTCTCTTGTGGAATGTCAACAACGTAATCATCAACTAAATCTGCTCCCAGTGGTTTAGCAAAAACCGTAACAAATTTTGCATTAGGATACATTCTACGAATTTCACGTGCGGTATTCCCGGTATCAACTAAATCATCTACAACGATAAAACCTTCGCCGCCGTTTTCAACTTGTGCAGCGTGGATAGTGTTGAGCTCTCCTTGAGAGTCGTGATCATAGCTTGCGATACAAACGGTCTCTACATGACGAATACTTAATTCACGAGCTAAAACTGCTGCAGGAAATAATCCCCCACGGCTTACCGCAATAATCCCTTTCCATTGGTTTGCGGGTAAAAGACGACTAGCCAGTTTACGTGCGTGCATATGAAACATATCCCACGTTACGATGTATTTTTCATTTGTATATTTTTCGCTCATAATGATTACCTAATATAAGGGTGGATTGCCACCGAATAAAAAAATTGCGTAAGGATAACCTGAAAAGGCGTTTCGTGCTATCATTTCAGCGGATTTTTTATAATAAAAACGAGTTTTTGCAAAACTTATCGCAATTTAACCGCTTGTTAGCCAATTAGGAGTAAATATGTCTGAAATTCAACAACTTAGCCCCTCTTTATTATGGAAATGGTTTGACCAAATTTGTGAAATACCTCACCCCTCTTATCATGAAGAAGCGTTAGCAGAGTTTATTGTAGCGTGGGCAAGGCAGAAAATGTTTTTTGTTGAACGAGATGAAGTAGGGAATATTTTGATCCGTAAGCCTGCAACAAAAGGAATGGAAGACCGTCATATGATTGCTTTACAAGCGCATTTAGATATGGTGCCACAAGCGAATGAAAATACACAACACGATTTTAGCTGTGATCCGATTCAGCCATATATTGACGGTGAATGGGTCAAAGCAAAAGGAACAACCCTTGGGGCAGATAATGGGATCGGTTTAGCGTCTTGCTTGGCGGTATTAGATTCAGACGATTTAGCTCACCCTGCACTTGAAGTCTTACTAACGATGACAGAAGAAGCAGGAATGGAAGGTGCTATGGGCTTACGAGCAAATTGGCTACAATCTAATATGATGATCAATACTGATACGGAAGAAAATGGCGAAATTTATATCGGTTGTGCGGGAGGAGAAGATGCGGAACTAACATTGCCAATTAGCTATCAACCAAATTCGTTTGATTGTGCGGTGAAAATCAGTTTAAAAGGCTTGAATGGTGGGCATTCAGGTTGTGATATTCATACTTCAAGAGCTAATGCGATAAAATTATTAGTTCGTGCATTGGCAGAATTACAATCTGAAGTGGATTTCCAGTTATCGGAGATTCGTGGAGGGTCAGTGCGTAATGCAATTCCTCGTGAAGCCGTCGCTATTTTAGCATTAGATGAAAAAGATCTACCGAAACTGACCGCTTGTTTAAGCCAATTTGAACAAGAGCTTAAAGCTGAGTTAGCTATTGCCGAGCCGAGTTTAGTATTTATTACTGACATTGTCGCTAATTCAGCGCAAATTTTTGATAAAACGAGTAGCGAAAATATTATTCGAGCTTTGAATGTGTTACCGAATGGTGTTGTCCGCCAGAGTGATACGGTTAAAAATGTGGTAGAAACCTCACTGAGTATCGGGATTTTGAATACTGAACAAAACAGCGTAAAGGCAAAAATTCTCGTACGTTCATTGATTGAAAATGGAAAAGCAGATGTCCGCAGTAAATTAAATTCATTGGCAGGGCTTGCTGGTGGAACGGTGGTATTTTCAGGCAGTTATCCAGGGTGGGAGCCTGATCCTCATTCACCAATTACCGCATTAACGAAAACAATTTATGATGAAATTCTTGGCTATGAAGCAAAAATCCAAGTAATTCACGCAGGGCTGGAATGTGGTTTAATTAAAAAAATCTATCCAGCGATGGATTTAGTGTCAATTGGACCAACTATTTTAAATGCACATTCGCCTGATGAAAAAGTGCATATTCCAGCAGTTGAAACCTATTGGAAATTATTGACGGCATTGTTAGCTCAAGCGCCTAAGTGCTAACAAATTAAAAGGCTAGATATTCGCTAGCCTTTTTAATTTTATTCTGCTTGAATCGAAAGATCTTTTACTTCCGTTTCTGGTGTCATTTTTTTCACTGAATCAATTCCTTTTAAACAGGCTTGTTTAGTGGTATAGCCTTCGCCACCTGTCGCAATAATCATATGGTTAGCGGCTTTTAATCTCCAGCGAAATTCACCTCTTGCATCTTTATATACTTCAAAATACATCATTTTTCCTTATATTATGGTAATAAATAAATGGTTGTTTTTAACTTATCAATATAAGAAATTTTATATTGATAAAGAATAACTTTAGAGCACTATTTATTTAATAAGTTCTCAAGTGCGACTGCATAATCTTTTGATTTAATCCCAAAAATAGCTTGGATACTTGACCCTACTTTGACGGTATCAACAGCACCCAATGCTTTTAACATTTTATGATTTACTTTATCAAAATCTTTCAATGATACACGCAAACGAGTTACACAAGCGCCGACTTTCTCAATATTTTCTGCACCACCAAGGGCAATAAGAATCTCATTGACATCAATATCAACAGGCTCTAATTCAGATTTTTTTGCTTTCTTAAATAAACTAAACATTTCCTCTCCTATTATTTAGAAATAATATGGATTATTTTACGATATTTTGCACAATATTAGTCTATTTATTGTGAAAAATTTTATTGTATTTTCGTTTATTCGATGATTTTCTTTTTTAGTTAATATTATGCTAAAATAACTATCGCTTATTGAACGTTCATTGTAGGGACGAGCTTAGGTAAATCGTAAAATTTTTGTTTATTTAACCGCTTGCAAGCGGTTTTTTATTCAAACGTTTTACACATTATGAATGAAAAACAAACAAGTAACCTCTCGTATGGGTTACCACTGTAAAGGAACAATTATGCCAATTATTACACTTCCAGATGGCTCTCAACGCCAATTTGAAAATCCAGTTACTGTTTTAGATGTTGCACAAAGTATTGGTGCAGGGCTAGCAAAAGCAACTATTGCAGGGCGAGTGAACGGGATTCGCCGTGATGCATCAGATTTAATTACTGAAGATGCAAAGCTAGAAATTATTACTGCTAAAGATGAAGATGGATTAGAAATTATCCGCCACTCAACGGCACATTTACTTGGGCACGCAATTAAACAGCTTTTTCCTGATGCGAAAATGGCAATTGGGCCAACTATTGATAACGGCTTTTATTATGATGTTGATTTAGACCGTTCTTTGACACAAGAAGACTTAGATAATATTGAAAAACGGATGTTAGCATTGGCTAAAACAAATTATGATGTGGTGAAAAAAGTCGGTAGCTGGCAAACCGCCCATGATACTTTTGAAGATCGTAATGAGCCTTATAAACTTGCTATTTTAGATGAAAATATAGATAAATCGGACACGCCAGCATTATATCATCATGAAGAATATATTGATATGTGTCGTGGTCCTCATGTGCCAAATATGCGTTTTTGCCATCATTTCAAAATTATGAAAGTGGCGGGGGCATACTGGCGTGGCGATAGTAAAAACAAAATGTTGCAACGTATTTACGGCACAGCATGGGCAGATAAAAAACAACTTGCTGATTATTTACATCGTTTAGAAGAAGCAGCAAAACGAGATCACCGTAAAATTGGTAAGGCATTAGATCTTTTCCATATGCAAGAGGAAGCACCGGGTATGGTGTTCTGGCATAACGATGGTTGGACAATTTTCCGTGAGCTAGAAACTTTTGTACGGACTAAATTAAAGCAATACGATTATCAGGAAGTTAAAGGCCCATTTATGATGGACCGTATATTATGGGAAAAAACAGGTCACTGGCAAAACTATGGCGATTTGATGTTTACAACGTCATCAGAAAATCGTGAATATGCGATTAAACCAATGAACTGTCCAGGACATATTCAAATTTTTAATCAAGGTTTAAAATCCTACCGTGATTTGCCGTTGCGTATGGCAGAATTTGGCTCTTGCCATCGAAATGAACCGTCAGGTTCATTGCATGGCATTATGCGAGTCAGAGGTTTTACGCAAGATGATGCACATATTTTCTGTACGCCTGATCAAGTTGAGCCAGAAGTTACCGCTTGTATTAAAATGGTTTACGATATTTACAGTACCTTTGGTTTTGAAAATATCAAAGTTAAACTTTCAACTCGACCAGAAAATAGCATCGGTACAGATGAAATGTGGGCGAAAGCCGAAGCAGATTTGGCCGCAGCATTAGTTGCAAATGGACTAGAATTTGAAATTCAAGAAGGTGAGGGGGCATTTTATGGCCCGAAAATTGAATTCACTTTACATGATAGCTTAGATCGGGCTTGGCAATGTGGCACAATTCAATTAGATTTCTTCTTACCAGAACGTTTAAGTGCTTCGTATGTTGCAGAAGATAATGATCGCAAAACCCCTGTGATGATTCACCGTGCTATTTTAGGTTCATTAGAACGTTTTATCGGGATTATTACTGAAGAGTATGCAGGCTTTTTCCCAACCTGGCTTGCTCCTGTTCAGGCAGTTGTGATGAATATTACCGATAGCCAATCAGACTATGTAAAAGATGTGGTTAAAACGTTATCTGATGCAGGTATTCGAGCGAAAGCTGATCTTCGAAATGAAAAAATTGGCTTTAAAATTCGTGAACATACCTTACGCCGAGTGCCTTATATGATTGTTTGTGGCGATAAAGAGATCGAAGCTGGCAAAATTGCAGTTCGTACCCGTAAAGGGGCAGATCTTGGCACTTTCACTGTTGCTGAGTTTACGGAAATGCTTAAAAACCAGATTAAACAACGTGAGTTAAAATTATTTGGTGAAGAGTAATTTTTTAGCGCTATGATAATAGAAATTATCGTATAAATTTAAGGCTAAACGGATAGAATCTGTTTAGCCTTTTTTGTATCAATTCGGTTCTAAATTGGAGATAAAATGAATATTGTAATAGCCCCTGATTCATTTAAAGAGAGTTTGAATGCCTTAGAGGTTGCATTAGCCATTCAAGAAGGTTTTCAGCGAATTTTTCCACAGGCGACTTATCAACTTGTGCCAATGGCTGATGGCGGTGAAGGGACGGTTCAATCGCTGGTTGATGCAACTTCGGGGCATTTACAAAAAGAAGTCGTAATCGCACCGCTTGCTAATCAAGTTGAGGCTGTTTTTGGACTGTCTGGTGATAAGCAAACTGCTTTTATTGAAATGGCAGCAGCGTCTGGATTGCATTTAGTTCCTGTTGAACAACGTAATCCATTAAAAACGACAAGCTATGGTACAGGTGAATTAATTAAAAAAGCATTAGATTTAGGGGTGAAAAAAATTCTGCTTGGCATTGGCGGTAGTGCAACAAATGATGGTGGAGTAGGAATGTTACAAGCACTAGGCGCTCATTTTCTAACGAATAAAGGAGAGGATGTTAAGTTTGGTGGGGAGCACCTTTCATCAATATCTCAGATTGATTTAAGCCAATTAGATAGCCGTTTAGCACAGGTACAAATTGACGTTGCCTGTGATGTTACTCATCAATTATGTGGTGAAAAGGGGGCGTCGGCCGTGTTTGCTCCTCAAAAAGGAGCAACGCCTGAAATGGTTCAAATTCTAGATCGTGCTTTAGAGCATTTTGCAGAACAGGTAAAATTACAGTATAACTTAGATATTGCTCATCCTTCAGGAGCAGGGGCTGCAGGTGGGATGGGGGCAGGGTTGTTATTGCTTCCAAATGTAACGTTAAAATCTGGCGTAGAAATGGTTGTTCAAGCGACCAATTTAGCAGAGAAAATTAAAAATGCAGATTGGGTAATTACAGGGGAAGGCCGTATGGATTCGCAAACTATTGCAGGTAAAACACCTATTGGTGTTGCAAAAGTCGCTAAGCAATGGAGTAAGCCTGTAATTGCTATTGTTGGAAGTGTTAAAGCTGATTATTCTGTAGTATATGAATATGGGATTGATGCGGTATTTCCGATTATTCGTCAAGTAGAAAATCTTGATGCAACCTTAAAATCAGCAAAAGAGAATATAATATCAACAGCAGAGAATGTAGCAAGATTGTGTAAATTAGCGGCTGAAAAAGAAGGTTTAATCAGAAACGTTAAATAGTCTTGTCATTTTATATATTTTCTATTGCTTTATTCTGCTGTATCCATTAGAATTCGGGCGTTTTGCTCATTTATGAGTCAATGTAAGAAATCATACTTTCTTCTGCAAGCGGTATGATTATAAGAAAAATCTACAAGAGGAATAGAACTATTAAACCTGTAAAACGTGTTCAGACAAATCGAGCTCATCGTCTTAACGATGAAATTCGTGTAAAGGAAGTTCGCTTGACCGATCAAGATGGCGAGCAAGTTGGTATCGTATCAATTCAAGATGCACTAGCACGAGCTGAAGCAGCCGAGTTGGATTTGGTTGAAATTAGCCCTAATGCTGAACCTCCTGTTTGTCGCATTATGAACTATGGTAAGTTTATTTACGAGAAAGAGAAAGCCGCAAAAGAGCAGAAGAAAAAACAGAAAGTCGTACAAGTGAAGGAAATTAAATTCCGTCCAGGTACAGACGAAGGCGACTATCAGGTAAAACTACGCAGCCTGATTCGCTTTTTAGAAGAAGGGGATAAAGCTAAAATTACTGTCCGTTTCCGTGGACGTGAGATGGCTCACCAAGAAATTGGTATGGAAGTATTAGAGCGTGTTAAAAATGACTTAGCTGAAATTTCTGTGGTTGAATCAGCCCCAGGTAGATTAGAAGGTCGTCAAGCCGTAATGGTACTTGCCCCGAAAAAGAAGTAATTAGTGCAACTCAAGTAAAATAATATTGATATTGGGGTATTTACTCAAAAATTAATTATTTATTTTCGCCTAATTGCTATGTTGTAAACTTAAACAATGCGGAGTTTTTAAACAATGCCAAAAATTAAAACAGTACGTGGTGCTGCTAAACGTTTCAAAAAAACAGCGTCTGGCGGTTTCAAACGTAAACAATCTCACTTACGTCACATTTTGACTAAGAAAACAACTAAACGTAAACGTCATTTACGTCATAAATCAATGGTAGCGAAAGCAGACCAAGTATTAGTAATTGCTTGCTTACCATACGCATAAGCGTTTAAGTAAGCTAACGTACGATTAGTGAGTTTTTAGTTTTTAAATGAATGAACAGAATGTTCAAATTAGATAAGTAGGAGATTAAATAATGGCTCGTGTAAAACGTGGTGTTATTGCAAGAGCACGCCATAAGAAAGTTCTTAAGGCTGCTAAAGGTTATTATGGTGCACGTTCACGCGTGTATCGCGTTGCTTTCCAAGCAGTAGTTAAAGCTGCACAATATGCTTACCGTGACCGTCGTCAGCGTAAACGTCAATTCCGTCAATTATGGATTGCTCGTATCAATGCGGCAGCTCGTCAAAATGGTTTATCATACAGCAAGTTCATCAATGGTTTGAAAAAAGCATCTGTTGAAATTGACCGTAAGATCTTAGCTGATATTGCAGTATTTGATAAAGTTGCTTTCGCAGCATTAGTTGCTAAAGCAAAATCTGCTCTTTAATAATTAAAGAATAGAGAAAAAGCACCCATTGGGTGCTTTTTTATTGGCTAAATATTTACCTTTATATTAGAAATTTAGAGGATAAATTGTTTGGAATTTAAACTTATTAATATAGAATTAAAACTAAGTTGATTATTAGTAAGGTTAATATTTATGAAAAGATTATTATTAGTAGCATCTCTATTTCTTTCTGCTTGTAGTTCTCAAGAAAGTACTTATCCTTTGAAGCCAAAGCCTCAAGATCAAGAGACATTATCTAATTTGATAGATAAAGATCCTGTATCTGCTATGGAAAAGGCAACTAATATTAGGGCTAAATCAGAATTTCTTAATAAGGAATATCAAGAAATTGCAAAGCAAGCTAGAAATAAAATAAATGCGTTAAATTCTTCTCATAATTTACCGAAAGTTACTGTTAAGGAATATCATAATCAGTAAATTTTATATGTTTGGAATATAAATTTATGGTGAGCAATTATTTTTAGGGGACTAAAATGAAAAAATATTTATATATAGTCATGCCATTAATACTGACAGCTTGTGCTGAACAAGCACAACAGAGTACTGTTCCTATGGATATGAAAGCTGTTCAGGAATATAACCGAAAAGTTGCGACAGGGAATACAGTAAGCCCAACAGCAAAACAAGATGAGCAGGAGTTAAACCATAGTGATAGAACAACGAAAATTAAAGTTTATCGCTATTATCCTAGTGTTTATCCAAGCTTGTACTACTATGGCTTGGGCTATTATTAAAGTAGATCTGATAATAAGTAGTTATATTTTCTGATTCAGGGTTAAGTTTTTGACTAAAAAATACCATTATCATAGTTATTTTTTTATCAAAAAATGCTTTTTTTGTAAATTTTTTATAAGCAAACCTTTGCGTAAAAAACAACTACCGACAGAAAGTGAAAGAACGGTTAAAATAACTAGATAAGAATATTTATGATAAGGAATTATATGGATTTTACTGAAATTCTTGGCTATATCGCAATGATCCTAGTTGCGATCTCTTTTTTATTGAAAGATGTAATCAAATTACGCCTAGTAAATGCTTTAGGTGCATTTTGTTTTGTGATTTATGGCTCATTAATTGGCTCATTACCTGTTGCAGGTCTTAATATTTTTGTTACAGCAGTGAATATTTATTTTATTTTTAAAGGCTTAAAAGAAAAGCAATCATAAAAGTAAGTGGCTGTGGCTTAAGATCTAACTGATAAAGGGCAATTATTAATATTGTCCTTTTTTATTAGATAATAAAAAAATAAGTAAGAGAATAATTCTTGAGTAGAACGAATATGATAAAGAGAAGTAAATTATTGGGAGCATTATAAAATAAGTATTATTTTCGAAAGTTATAAAAATAATAAGCGGTTAGTTACTTACAGAAATTGCATAATATTCTGGGTAACTAACCGCTTGTTTCGTATTTAGTAATAGGCTGTTTTAGTAATCAATAAGAGATTGTTGATCAGCCCCTTCTTTTTCAGCTACGGGTTGAAGCATATGTTCACGTTTCAAACCGAGCTGTAATGCTACACCGATAGCGATATAAATTGAAGAGTAAGTACCAAAACCGATACCAATTAATAAAGCTAATGAGAAGCTGTGAAGTGTTGGACCACCAAGTAAGTAAAGTGCAAGCACTACAAATAGCGTGGTAATTGAGGTCATTAAGGTACGAGATAATGTTTGGCTTAATGAAATATCAATCACTTCAAAAGATTCTCGGCGACGGATTTTAGGAAAGTTTTCACGTACACGGTCAAATACCACGATACTATCGTTGAGAGAGTAACCAACTACCGATAAAATTGCAGCAACGAAAGTTAAGTCGATTTCAATTTGTAATAGAGAGAAAACGCCAATTGTTACAATCACATCGTGGAATAGGGCTAAAATTCCGCCTACACCTAAACGCCATTCAAATCTAAATCCAACATAAAGGAGTAGCATCACTAAAGTAGCAAGAGTTGCGTAAATTGCTCCTTGTGTAAGCTCTTCCCCAACATTAGGCCCAACGAATTCAATACTTTGAATAGTTGCCTTGGCATCAAGTTTTTGGTGGATTAAATCCATCACTTTGTTACCAAGTGTTGTGTCGCCTGCAGATGCAGGAAGACGGATCATTACATCTTTTTGTCCACCAAAAGTTTGTACTAAAGCACTGTGGTAGCCATGCTCATCTAGTACTGCTCGAACTTTATTTAAATCAGCTGGTTGAGAGAAATTGGTTTCAATTACTGTTCCACCAGTAAAATCTAAGCCCCAGTTAAAGCCTTTGGTGCTAATTGTAAAAAGACAGAATAGTGTTAATAAAATAGAGAAAAGAAAAGCAATTTTTCTGTATTTCATAAACGGTACTAAGCGATAGGGAAGCTTAATTTCAGTTTCTTTTTCTGTACGATTATTTTCAGATTGCTGAGTTGTCATCTGTTCCCCTTAAATCCAAAGTTTTTTCACACGTTTACCGCCATAAATCCAGTTTACAAGCATTCTAGTACCTGTAATTGCGGTAAACATTGAAATAATTACGCCAAGAGCAAGAGTGATGGCAAAGCCCTTGACTGGGCCAGTTCCTACTGCGTAGAGAATAACGGAGGTTAGTACAGTAGTTAGGTTTGAGTCGAAAATACTGGTAAATGCTCCGTTATAACCTGAATTGATGGCTTGCTGAATAGAAAGTCCATTACGGATTTCTTCTTTAATTCGCTCATAAATCAGTACATTGGCATCAACAGACATGCCTACAGCAAGCACAATCCCTGCAATACCAGGCATTGTGAGTGTTGCACCAATGAGTGACATTAGCCCAACAGTGAGAATAAGGTTAGTAAACAATGCTAATGCAGCAAAAATACCGAAGACTTTGTAGTAAACTAAACAGAAAAGAACAGTAAGTACGAGTCCAAGTATACCTGCATTCATACCTTGAGTAATATTATCTGCCCCGAGTGATGCACCGATTGTTCTTTCTTCGACAATCACAATAGGTGCAATTAATGCTCCTGAGCGGAGTAATACGGCTAGGTTTTGTGCTTCAGCAGGGCTGTTGATCCCTGTAATTTGGAATTGGCTACCTAAACGAGAGTTAATCGTTGCAATATTGATTACTTCTTCGTGTTTTTCGAGAATAACTTTACCGTGTTCATCTTTACGGCCGCTATCTTTATATTCACTATAAAGGGTTGCCATTGGTTTTCCTACGGCACTCTTAGTTGCTGCGGACATTAAATCGCCACCTGCACTATCAAGATTGATACTAACTTGTGGTAAACCTTTATCATCAACGCCTGAAGAGGCATTGATAATATGTTCACCGCTTAATACCGCTTTGCGATATAGTACTGTAGGTACATCTTGACGAGTTAGTTTTACTTCAGAATCAGCAGGAATAATGCCACGAGCCGCAGAGTCAGGATTTGCATTCGTATTGACTAAGCGAAATTCAAGTGTGGCAGTTGCCCCTAAAATTTCTTTTGCTCGAGCTGTATCTTGTACTCCTGGGAGTTCTACTACGATTCGATCTGCTCCTTGGCGCTGAATGGTTGGTTCAGATACACCTAGTTCTTCTACCCGTTTACGCAAAATAGATAAATTTTGTTCAATAGCAGAATCTCTAGCGTCAGCTAACCCTTTAGCAGATTGAGCAATAGAGATTGTTTCAGGATTGAGAAATGTTGCTTCTAAATCACTATGGGTACGGCGAAGAAAACGAGCAGCTTTTTCAGCAATTTGATTTGAGCTAAATTCAATTTCAGTTGCAAAATTGTCGGCCTTTTTCACCGCTTTATACTGAAATTTTTCTTTGCGCAATTCGTTACGAATAATATCTTGTAGCTGTTGTTGTTGCTTAACTAATGCAGTGTTCATATCCACTTCCATTAAGAAGCGAACACCACCACGTAAATCTAGTCCACGTTTCATTGGTTCTCCGCCAATAGCAGTTAGCCATTTTGGTGTGGCTGCTGCAAGGTTTAACGCTACGGAGAATTGATCGCCTAACACTTCAGAAATTTTTTCTTTAGCAGGCAGTTGTTGTTCATCTTTTGCTAAACGAACTAGAATTGAACCATTTGCTAAACTAACGGCTTTAGGCTCAATATTCATTGAGTGGAGTACAGATTGTACTTGCGAGAGGGTTTCTGTCGTAGCTTGTTGTCCACGAGTACCCGAAATTTGTACAGAAGGATCTTCACCATATAAATTTGGTAAGGCATATAAAATACCAATGGCAACCATAAAGATTACCATCAGATTCTTCCAAAGAGGGAAGCGATTTAACACAATAAGCCCCATTTAAGAAGGAAAGTTAGAATGAAAACAGCATTAAAGGGATTTTAATGAGCCTTTAGGTAATACTGCTACCACGAAATCACGTTTGATTGTTACTTCAGTTGTATCATTTAATGCAATAACGATACTATCGCTATTTTCAGTTGTTTTGGTAATTTTTCCAATTAAACCACCGCTTGTCAGCACCTCATCGCCTTTTGATAAGCTAGCAAGTAGCTCACGTTGTTGTTTTTGGCGTTTTGCTTGTGGGCGGTAAATCATAAAATAGAAAATTAATCCGAAAATAACCAAAATAAAGATCATTTCTATTCCGCTACCTTGTTGCATAATTAAGCTCCTTAAAAAGTTGTAAGATAAATTTTGAGAAAATTGGTGGCTAAAATAGCATAAAATTGTAAATTAAACGAGTAGAAATTCGCTGAAAAGAGACTGATCGGCTTTGTTATGATAGCGTTTCAGTATAGACTAGCTCAATATTGTTGCTAGCGTGGCAAAATTCAATTCATATAATGAACGAAAAGGAAAAAAGATGAAAAAAAATCTATTGCAAGCGGGGATTTTCAGCTTTCTTTTAGCAAATAGTGTTTTTGCACATAATATCCAGTTAAATGTGTCTTTACCGGCTGTTAATGTCACTAAAGACGGTGAATTGGTGGTAAAAGGAAAAGAGATTATTTATAAAAATTGGTCTTCTGGAGAATTAGTGGGAAAGGTACGAATTGTACAACATATTGCGGGTAGAACGAGTGTAAAAGAAAAAAATGAGGCTTTAATGACCGCTATCCGTCAAGCTAATTTTGATCGTACTAAATATCAAACAACAACGATTGTGAATGCCGATGATGCGATTGTTGCAACGGGGATTTTTGTTAAAAATAGTGTGGAATCAGGTAAATTAGATAATCCTCATAGTCTTGTTGTGTTAGATCAGAAAAGTCGTGTTAAAAATGCGTGGGGCTTAAAAGCCAAAGAGAGTTTTATAGCGGTATTAGATAAAAATGGCAAAGTTCAGTTTGTCTCAGAGGGAAAATTATCGCCAACGCAAGTTCAACAAGTTATTGATTTAACAAAACAATTAGTGGCTCAATAAGTTCTAACTAAATTAGCCTAAATACCTATGTAAAAGGTGAGAAACATTTCTCACCTTTTCTTTATTTTTTAGTAAAAAATTATGAGAATTTACCGCTTGTTATGAGCTTTCAAACCAGCTTTCTAGAATTAAGCAGGCCGAAATAGAGTCCACTTTGTCTTTTTTTAAGGCTTTAAACCCTCCACGAGCAAAAATATCTGCTCGTGCTTCTATGGTGGTAAGTCGTTCATCATGTAATTGTACGGGTAGTTTAAAACGTCCGTTTAAGCGGTTAGCAAATTTTTTTGCTCGTTCAGTTAAAGGCTGTTCTGTGCCATCCATATTGAGTGGTAGCCCAACAATGAGTAGATTAGGCTGCCACTCTTGTAAAATTTTGGCAATTGCGTCCCAATTTGGAATACCGTCTTGGGCTTTGAGAGCGGATAATGGTTGGGCTGTACTAGTAATGCTTTGACCTACCGCACAGCCGATACTTTTTGTACCAAAATCAAAAGCGATAACTATTTGGCTCATTAGGCTCGTCCTGCTTTAGCTAATACGCCATCAATACCGAGCAATTTATGTGCTTCACTCCAGCGATCTAAATAGTGTGTTT
Source organism: Vespertiliibacter pulmonis (assembly GCF_013377275.1). NCBI lineage: Bacteria > Pseudomonadati > Pseudomonadota > Gammaproteobacteria > Pasteurellales > Pasteurellaceae > Vespertiliibacter > Vespertiliibacter pulmonis. The sequence goes on along the minus strand of NZ_CP016615.1, from coordinate 286,662 downwards.
CAAACAAAATATGGATATTGCTTGGCGCAACAAGCCAATAATTGTAGGCGATTTCACTTTCTAATTGTTCAGGTTTCCAAGTACAACATCCTAAACAGACGGTAAAATGGCTTGGAGAATTTTTCCGACCAAAGCTTTCTAAAATATCGCCTGATGTGGTGAGCATAATATCATTTGCGGTAGGATAAGAGTGCTGAAGAGGCATGTTAATTGGGGTATGTAAAATAAATCCCCGATCTTGGCTTACAGGACCGCCACAAAGAACGAGTTGATCTTGGCTATAATTACGCTCATTTGCCATTAGAAAATCCATTTTTGCCAATAATTCCATCACAGAAAGATCGGTGGGGGAATTGATCATTAGCCCCATAGCCCCTTGTTCATTATGATCGCAGAGATAAATTACCGCACGGTCAAAATAATCATCATTCATATCTGGCGTTGCAATTAGCAGTTTACCTTGTAAATTTTCCATTCAGCTTAAATCTCCATATAGGGTTTGCAATGCAGTAATGGTAGCGAGTGAAGCCGTTTCGGTTCGCAGTACCCGTTTGCCTAATAATACTTCTGTAAAACCTTGTTGCTCGGTCATCATAATTTCTTCAGTGGAAAGCCCACCTTCGGGTCCTATTAAGAGACGAATACCTGCAGTTGGAACATTAGGCAATGATTTTAGCGTATATTTTGCTCGAGGATGTAAATTTAATTTCAGCATTTCATCGTGCTCTTTGCACCAATCGGTAAGTTTCATTATTGGGCGAATTTCAGGAATGCGATTACGTCCGCATTGTTCGCAAGCTGCGATTGCAATTTTTTGCCATTGCTGGATTTTCTTATCTTGGCGCTCTGTATCAAGTTTAACACCACAGCGTTCTGACCAAAGAGGCGTAATGATATTCACCCCCAGTTCAACGGATTTCTGAATAGTAAATTCCATTCGATCGCCTCGAGAAATTACTTGTCCTAAATGGATCGGTAGGGAAGATTCTCGATTATCTAACTCGTTATGGCTGATCACTACTTGGATCTGCTTTTTAGAGAGAGATTCAATCGTGGCGTAAAAAATATGGTTTGAGCCATCAAATAAGATCAATGGATCACCTTGTGTCATACGCAATACACGTCCAACGTGGTTGGTTGCCTCTTCACTAAGCAAACAGCGTTGTTGATTAACAAGGGGCTCTGGGTGGTAAATTCTTGGTATTCTCATTATATATTTGGTTAGAAAAAATCGGTTAAGTGTAATGAACAGGGCGCATTCACGCAAGTACAAGCGGTGAGATATCCTGAATAATTTGCAATTTGAGTGTGAATAAAAGTTTTGATTATTTGCCTATTTTCTGAATAGAATAGCTGAAACATAAGTGATGTAAAAGGATAAAAATGAAGCAGTATGATGTGGTAATTATAGGGGCGGGAGCCGCTGGTTTATTTTGTGCAGCCCAATTAGGGCAAGCAGGTAAAAAGGTTGTTGTGTTGGATAATGGTAAAAAAATAGGGCGGAAAATTTTGATGTCGGGAGGGGGATTTTGTAATTTTACGAATCTTGATGTGTCTGCAAGCCATTATTTAAGCCAAAATCGCCATTTCGTCAAATCTGCCCTATCACGTTACACCAACTGGGATTTTATCTCATTAGTGGTAAGCTATGGTATTTCTTATCACGAAAAGGAATTAGGTCAATTATTTTGTGATGAAAGCTCACAACAAATTGTGGATTTATTGCAGGCAGAATGCCGTAAAGGTGAGGTTGAAATTGTACTGCGTCAAGCGGTGAGTTCTGTTAAAAAAATAGCAAATTATTTTGAAATTCAGACCGCTTGTGAGATTTACCAAGCTCCAGCTTTGGTGATTGCAACGGGGGGGCTTTCAATGCCGGGATTAGGGGCTACACCTTTTGGCTACAAAATAGCAGAACAGTTTGGTTTGCCGATTGTGCCAATTCGGGCGAGCCTTGTACCTTTTACTTGGAAAGAAAGTGATAAAGCCTATGCGAGTTTATCGGGTATTTCTCTTCCTATAAGTGTGTCTAATCATAATAAAGTCTTTAATAATCAAATGCTTTTTACTCATCGGGGATTATCTGGCCCTGCGATCTTACAAATTTCTAATTATTGGGAAATGGGAGAAAGTATTGAGATTGATTTACTACCAACAGAAAATATTACAGAAATCGTACAACAATTACGTCAATCTTCGCCGAAATTACAGCTAAAAACGGTATTAAGTCGCTATTTTCCGAAAAAATTGGTGGAATTATGGCTAGAACAAAAAATATTTGCCGATAAAGCAATCGCTCAATTAACTAAAACAGAATTGAGTTGCTTAGAAACAGTGATCCATCATTGGCATTTTACCCCGAATGGCACAGAAGGTTATCGTACTGCTGAAGTAACAATGGGAGGGGTTGATACGAATTTTATATCTTCACAAACAATGGAAACAAAAACTGTCAAAGGGCTATATTTTATTGGTGAAGTCCTTGATGTAACGGGCTGGCTAGGGGGATATAATTTCCAATGGGCGTGGTCATCTGCAATGGCGTGTGCGAAAGGCATTTTGGCAAAATAAGCGATTAGTTTACAAAATTTTTTGCAAATTTCGCTTTACTGTTTAAATAAACAGTTTTACTATATGCTTATACAGTGATTTGTTATAGGTTTTGACTATGTTAACGCAGCTTACTATCAATAATTTTGCTATTGTTCGCCATCTGGTCTTGGAATTAAACGAAGGAATGTCGGTTATTACGGGAGAAACAGGGGCAGGAAAATCAATTGGTATTGATGCACTCGGGCTATGTTTGGGCTATCGATCTGAAAGCAGTATGATCCGTAATGGTGCAGATAAATCTGATATTACTGCAACGTTTTCTATGCAAACTAATAGCCCTGCTTTTTTATGGCTGAAAGAACACGAATTATTGGATAGCGATAATCCTAATGAGTGTATTTTACGTAGAATGATTAATATTGAAGGGCGTTCAAAAGCCTTTGTAAATAATCACCCTTTACCGATTTCACAATTGCGTGAGTTAGGGCAATATCTTATTCATCTTAATGGTCAGCACGCCCCACAATTATTGCTTAAAAGTGAATATCAGCTTGAATTGGTAGATAATTATGCGGATTTGCATCCATTACTCGCTGAAATGGCAGAACAGTACCAGAGCTGGCGGAAGTTACATAAACAAGTCAAAAATTTTCAGCAACAGTGCCAAGAAAACGAAGCCCGTAAGCAATTATTGCAATATCAGGTAGAAGAACTTGATGAGTTTGCAATTAAAGAGGGAGAATTTGAACAGCTCGAAGAAGATCAAGCTCGTTTGGCGAATGCGGAACAGTTGCTTGATGTTTCCCAATCTGTTATGGGAGCATTATCAGACAATGATCTGAATATCGATACAATGTTGTATCGTGCTATTCGGGACTTAGAAGGGTTGGTCGAAATGGATAGCCATTATTCATCTGCATTGGATATGTTGAATGAGGCTTTAATCCAAATTCAGGAGGCAAGTTCGGAAATTAGCCACTTAGCAGGTAATATTGAACAAGACCCAGCATTACTTGATGAATTAGATAATCGAATTAGTAAAACTATTCAACTTGCTCGTAAGCACCATATTACGAACGAAACGTTATGGCAACACCACCAAAAATTACAACAAGAGTTGCAAACATTATTAGATTTTGAAGATAACGAAGAACAGCTGATTGCAGAGGAACAGAAAGCCCACCAAAAATGTATTCAACTAGCAGAGCAAATTTATCAAAAGCGGTGTGAGGCAGGGCAAAAATTAGCAGAACAGGTTACTCAACAAATTAAACAGTTAGCAATGGAAAATGGTGAATTTTTTATTGATATTCAACATAATTTAGAGAAACTTTCACCGGCGGGAGCAGATGTTGTCGAGTTCAATTTACGCAGTAATTTAGGACAACAGGCACAGCCATTGGCTAAAATCGCTTCAGGCGGAGAACTTTCCCGTATTTCATTGGCGGTGCAAGTTTTAACGGCGAATAAATTATCTACCCCTACGATTATCTTTGATGAAGTTGATGTCGGTATTAGTGGGCCAACGGCAACAGTGGTGGGTAAGTTATTACGTCAGTTAGGGAAAAAATGCCAAGTATTATGCGTAACCCATTTACCGCAAGTGGCAAGCTATGGAAACCACCACTTTAATGTAGAAAAATTTGTTGAAAATAATGAAACTGAAACGCAAATGAGTTTACTTACTCCGAAAGATCGGGTAAGTGCGTTAGCAAGGCTTCTTGGCGGTAGTAAAATTACTGAAGCGGTATTAGCAAATGCTCAAGAGATGTTAGCGTTAGCAGAAATTGAGTAGTACTCAGGGCAATAGTTGATTAGAATAAGCGGTTAGATTTCACTACTTTTTTGCCATTATGCAACTTTCCACTTTTTCGAATACAGAAGCAGAGCTTTTAAGCAAAGCAAAATGGTTGTCCGGATTTACCTTAGGGGAAATTGCTGAGCAGTTAAATATACCGACTCCTCTTGATTTACGCCGTGATAAGGGCTGGGTAGGTATTCTAATTGAAACGGCTTTAGGCGCAAAAGCGGGGAGCAAAGCAGAACAAGATTTTGCTCATTTAGGGATTGAATTAAAAACAATTCCAGTGAATGAGAAAGGTTTACCGCTTGAAACAACGTTTGTAAGTCTCGCCCCTTTAACACAAAATCACGGTATTACGTGGCAAAGCTCTCACGTTCGCCATAAATTACAAAAAGTATTATGGATACCGATTGAAGGTCGGCGTGAAATTCCATTAGCTGAACGGAGAGTGGGTATGCCTATTTTATGGTCTCCGACTGAAGAACAAGAGCAGCGTTTACGGCAGGATTGGGAAGAGCTGATGGAGCTTATTGTTTTTGGTAAATTAACGGAAATTAATGCAACATTAGGGGAAGTGCTACAGTTACGTCCAAAAGGGCGAAATCGGCAATCATTAACTCGAGCAATTAATCAAGATGGAAATAACATTTATTCGTTACCTCTTGGTTTCTATCTGCGTAAAGGTTTTACTACTGAGATTTTACAAAAGTTTTTATCTTCAACCCTTTAATTTATTGAACATTCTCTATATGATTGCTCGCTTTGATAACAAGCGGTGAATTGGCTTGTTTATTTTCAACTAAAGTAAGGAATAAAGTATGTTTGAATGGGTTGTAAACCCTGAAGCTTGGGTAGCCTTATTAACATTAACGGCATTAGAGATTGTATTAGGCATTGATAATATTATCTTCATTAGTATTTTAGTTAGTCGTTTACCTGAGAAACAACGCCAATCGGCTCGAATTATTGGGTTAGGCTTGGCAATGATCACCCGAGTATTGTTGCTATTATCACTAGCTTGGATTATGCACCTGGTTGATCCCTTGTTTACCTTGATGAATAAAGCAATTTCAGGACGTGATCTAATTTTAATTTTAGGTGGATTATTCCTTATCATTAAAAGTTCGATGGAGCTAAAAGAAGCGATCAGTGGTGAAACTCACGATGATCAGAATCCATCAGCCAAAAAAGCTAATTACTTGATGGTGTTAATCCAAATTGCGATTTTAGATATTGTGTTTTCCCTTGATTCTGTTATTACAGCAGTGGGAATTGCAGATGATATCCCTGTGATGGTCATTGCTATTATGATTGCAGTCGGGGTGATGATGTTAGCAGCAAAATCTATTGGTGATTTTGTTGATCGTAACCAAACTATCAAAAATTTAGCCCTTGCATTCTTAATTTTAATTGGTGTTACCTTAATGGGCGAAGGGTTTAGTATCCATATTCCAAAATCAGCAATTTATACTGCAATGGGTTTTTCAGTCATCGTAGAATTATTAAATATTAGAATGCGACGCAATCAAGCAAAACATCAAAAATAGTTGTAAAATGCTCTCAATATTGAGGGCATTTTTATTGGAGCTAAAGTGTTATTAATTGATTTAATAGGTAAGGAACTAACTGCCGAAGAGCAGGAGTTATTAGAACACCCTCTTGTTTCGGGGTTAATACTTTTTACCCGTAATTTTCACAGTCGTGAACAAATTCAAGCATTAGTTAAGTCTATTCGTCAGCGAGTTAAAAAACCGTTATTGATTACAGTTGATCAAGAAGGTGGAAGAGTACAGCGTTTTCGAGAAGGATTTACTCAATTACCTGCAATGCAAGCATTTAGTGCATTATTGCCAACATTAGAAATACAGCAACAATATGCCAAAGAAGCCGGTTGGTTAATGGCGGCAGAAATGTTTGCATTAGATATTGATCTTAGTTTTGCCCCCGTTCTTGATTTAGGACACAATTCTAGTGTAATTGGTGACAGAGCTTTTGGAGCAAGCTCTAAGCAAGTTTTGTCGATTGCTGAAACTTTCATTGATGGAATGCTTGAAATGGGAATGGCAACCACAGGTAAACATTTTCCTGGGCACGGACACGTTTTAGCGGATTCTCATTTAGAAACACCTTTTGATGAACGTATAAAAGAGGCAATCTTTTCTAGTGATATTCTGCCGTTCCAACACCTAATCCAAAAAGGAAAACTTTCAGCCATAATGCCTGCTCACGTCGTTTATACACAGTGCGATAGCCAGCCTGCAAGTGGTTCTTCTTATTGGCTAAAAACAGTACTTCGCCAGAAACTGAATTTTACGGGCGCTATTTTTTCTGATGATCTTGGAATGAAAGGGGCGAGTTTTATGGGAAATTATGTTGAGCGTTGTGAAAAAGCCTTAAATGCAGGTTGTGATTTGCTTTTGCTCTGTAATGAGCCACAAGGCGTAGTGCAAGTATTAGATAATTTGCATTATCAACCTACAAAATCTCAACAATCACGAGCTTTGAGCTTGATGAAACGTAAACAAGTTAGTTGGCGAGAATTGGAAAAGAGTGTTCGTTGGCAGCAAGCAAGTCAAGCTTTGTCAAGATTACAAACCCAATGGCTTGAGTGGAAAGCATTAAATGGCTAATCAGTTAGACTGTCCACATTTTGATGCGGGAGAATGCACTTCTTGCCAATGGTTAGAAATACCTTACCCACAACAAATTGAGCAAAAAATAGCAGATCTCAAGCGGTTAGTTCAGCCTTATTTTTTACCTACAAGTGAAATGTTATCGCCTGTGTTATCGCCAATTTCTCATTTTAGAAATAAGGCAAAAATGGTTGTTTCGGGGAGTGTAGAAAAACCGATTTTAGGTATTTTAACTGATCCAAATGATCCTCAAACAGCAGTTGATTTGACGGATTGTTTACTTTATCCTGCTACATTTCAGCATTTATTTCCTATCTTAAAAATATTTATTGGGCGAGCAGGGCTTGTGCCTTATAACATTGCAAGAAGACGGGGTGAACTGAAATATATTTTGCTAACGCAAAGTGAGTATAATCAGTCTGTGATGATCCGCTTTGTGCTAAAAAGTGAGCTAAAACGCCCGCTTGTTGAGAGAGAGCTGCCCTTTTTGCTTGCGCAATTACCTGAAAATTCGGTGGTAAGTCTAAATATTCAACCGCAACATTCTGCTGTGTTAGAAGGGGAACAAGAAATTTTCCTGACCCCGCAACGAGTATTGGAAGAATATTTTAACCAAATTCCTTTGTTTATTCGTCCACAAGGCTTTTTTCAAACTAACCCTTCTGTGGCAAAACAACTTTATGCAACGGCTCAGCATTGGGCGGAAGACCTACCTATTACGCACTTTTGGGATCTCTTTTGTGGTGTGGGCGGTTTTGGATTGCATTGTTTAACAAGTTTACAAAAGAAAAATCCGAAAGCGAGTTTAACAGGTATTGAAATCTCAGTTTCAGCGATTGAAAGTGCAACGCAATCCGCACAAAAATTAGGGCTGAGAAATATTCATTTTGATTCATTAGATTCTGCACAATTTGCGTTAAATCATCACGGCTATGTGCCAGAACTTGTGATTGTCAATCCACCTCGCCGTGGTATTGGTAAGCCATTAGCTGAATTTCTTAATCAATTAGGATCAACCTATTTAATCTATTCAAGCTGTAATGCGCAAACAATGGCAAAAGATTTTGCAGTTTTAACTCATTATGAATTAGTAAAAATTCAATTATTTGATATGTTCCCTCATACAGCACATTATGAAGTGCTGACTCTGTTGGTGCGTAAATCAGTAAACTAATATTGTTTTTAATTAAAAATATTAAAATCAACGTTTGACTAAATTCTAATAAATTTTGACAAACGTTGATTTTATTTAGAAGATTTTATCTTTAAACTTGCTGTTTTAACCGTTCAAAATAACTGCGAGTTTCTTCAACGACAACGTGGCGAAGTCCAATCAATGCAATTAAATTTGGAAATGCCATTAGCCCATTGACAATATCTGCTAAGGTCCAAATTGTATTGAGTTGGATAAATGGCGCATAGGCAATCAGTGCAATAAAAATAAAGCGGTAGAATTTAATTCCTTTTGTACGCCCACCTATGAGATAAACAAAACAACGTTCGCCGTAATAGCACCAGCCAAGAATAGTAGTAAACGCAAAGAAAATCAGTCCAATAGTAACAATTATTGCACCAATTTGGCTGGCGAGTCCTTGGGAAAAGGCGAGATTAGTCAGTTCTACGCCTTGTTCTGGTCCTTTCCACGTTCCTGTTAGCACAATAACTAACCCCGTCATAGTGCAAACAATAATGGTATCAAGAAACGTGCCGAGCATTGAAATAAGCCCTTGACGAACAGGTTCTTTAGTGTGTGCAGCAGCTGCAGCGATAGCCGCAGAGCCTAGCCCTGATTCATTTGAGAATATTCCTCGAGCAACACCTGATTGAATAGCTTGAGTAACGGTGAAACCAAGAGCCCCCCCGATGGCAGATTCTGGACGAAATGCAGCATCAAAAATAAATGCAATTGTTGCAGGTAATTTGTCAAAATTGAGCGTTAAAATAAGTACAGAAGCAGTTACATAGGCGATTGCCATAAAAGGAACAATGACACTAGCAATGCTAGAAATTCGTTTCACTCCACCTAAAATAATAGCAGCAACTGTAATCGTAAGTACTACGGCAGTAATGCTAATTGGTACGTTGAATGTATCCTGTAGGGCGTTGGTGATCCCATTTACTTGGGGAAATGTACCGATACCAAATAAGGCAACGGTTACGCCAAAAATAGCAAATAGTTTTGCTAGCCATTTCCATTTTTTACCAAGCCCGAGCTCAATGTAGTACATTGGACCGCCTGCGATAAAGCCATCACGGTCTTTGGTGCGGAATTTTATTGCTAAAAGGCATTCTGCATATTTTGTGGCCATTCCAAATAAGGCAATAAGCCACATCCAGAATAATGCACCAGGTCCACCAGATTGGATTGCGGTAGCAACGCCAACGATATTACCTGTACCGATAGTGGCGGCGAGAGCAGTTGAAAGGGCAGCGAATGCTGAAATATCGCCTGATTGATTTTTGCCTTTTTCAGGCTGAAAAATATAGACGAATGCACGAGGCAAACTAAAAATTTGGATAAATTTTAATTTGAATGTGAAATATATGCCTACTCCAGAGAGTAAGATAAGTAGAGGGGGACCCCAAATAATGCTGTCAAGTGTATTTAGAATGTTGTCGATAGACATTTGATATTCCTCGTAAAAACTGCTTACAAGGAAAGAAAAGAACACGAAACGAGTGCTTTAAATTAAATGTAAAATTTTTATTTAAAGTAACCGCTTGTCTTAAACTTTTCTCCCCTGTCCTTTTGCCTGAGCGTTTCACGATTTCTCGCTTGCGCCTTCGGCGTCCATTTTCTGCTTATTTTTAATTAGCAGAGTGGATCTCTCCAAGGGTTCGTCCAATAGCTGTCCTCGCTTTCGCACCTGAAAGAGTTTGCCTCGTCGGTGTGGGGTTTTCCCCACTCTCCAGCTATCTTCATCCGAACATTTCTCTTTAAAAAGAGATGGCAAATTGTAGCAATTCTTTTTTATTCGTCAATCATTTCATATTGAATAGAGCGTTCTTTATGTTAAATCACTATAAAAAGTGTAAATTTAATTAAGAAAATTGTATAAGTTTATTGCAAAATATGGGGGGTGGGCTAGAATAGCGAGGCTTTTGTTATCTGCTAGGATTGACAAGAGTTCGTAAATTTTGGAGGAATCCAACCGCTTCTTTTTACTCATTATTTGGAGAAAAATTAAATGAAAAAATGGGCTGTGGCTTTAACGTCTGGTATGGTGTTGTTTAGTGCAAATGCAATGGCAGCAAATGAAACTGTGCATCTTTACACTTGGACAGAATATGTACCAGAAGGTCTATTAGACCAGTTTACCAAAGAAACCGGTATTAAAGTTGAAGTTTCAAGTCTTGAATCTAATGAAACAATGTATGCAAAATTGAAGATTCAAGGCAAAGATGGTGGTTATGACGTTATCGCACCGACGAACTATTTTGTATCTAAAATGGCTCGTGAAGGTATGCTAATGGAACTTGATCATAGTAAATTGCCTGTGATTAAAGAGTTAAATCCAGATTGGTTGGATAAATCTTACGATAAAGGTAATAAATATTCATTACCACAGTTATTAGGTGCACCGGGTATTGCATTTAATACCACTGAATATAAAGGTGCTGAATTTACTTCTTGGGCCGATTTATGGAAGCCAGAGTTTAAAGATAAAGTACAGCTATTAGATGATGTACGAGAAGTTTTCAATATTGCATTGCTTAAATTAGGTAAAAATCCCAATACAACTGATCCTGCTGAAATTAAAGCGGCTTATGAAGAGTTATTAAAATTACGCCCAAATATATTGGCGTTTAGTTCGGATAACCCTGCAAATTCATTTATTTCAGGTGAGGTAAATGTAGGTCAATTATGGAATGGCTCAGTTCGTATTGCGAAGAAAGAAAAAGCTCCAGTTGATATGATTTATCCAAAAGAAGGTCCAGTGCTTTGGGTGGATAATTTAGCAATTCCTTCAAATGCGAAAAATCCAGAAGCGGCACATAAGTTGATCAATTATTTATTAAGTGCTCCAGTGGCAGAAAAATTAACGTTAGCTATTGGGTATCCAACTTCAAATATGAAAGCGTTAGATGTTCTGCCTAAGGAAATTACGGAAGATCCTGCTATCTATCCACCATCGGATATCCTCAAAAATAGCCAATGGCAAGATGATGTGGGTGATGCAATTGAAATTTATGAAAAATATTATCAAGAGCTAAAAGCTGCTAAATAATATTGATTTAATTTAAAAACCCTAGGCAATGCGCTTGGGGTTTTTCTTTTTAAGCTATTTTTTTGTATGGCTTGTTTCTATATTAGCACTAAAAGTTGTGCTACAATTTCACAAATTATTTGAGTTAAGAGATAAAATGAATACTCGCTTAAATCTGATTTTATTGCTGATTGTTGCGGTTTTAGGTGGCTGGTATATTAGCCAACAAGAAAGTGATAATCCTGCATTAGCGAACTTAGTAAAACGTGAAGGAGAACCAGAATATACGGGGAGAAAAATGACAACCACCGTGTATGATTTGAAAGGGCAGCCTCAATATTTTGCACAAGCACAAGAAATCAAGCGTTTTGAAACAACGGAACGCACAGAATTTTTAAAACCATTACTTAATCTTTTTGATGTAGAAACGAAATTAAAGCAGTGGAAAGTTACAGCAGATTATGCAGAAATTACTAAAGATAAAATTTTAACGTTAAAAGGTAATGTAAAAATTGAAGGGCTTGATCCCCATTCACGTCTAAATTCGATTGAAACAGAAAGTCTTTCAATAAATTTAATTACGCAGGATATTAATACAGAGAGTGTTGTAAAATCTTCAGGAATGGGATTTACGACTACCGGAACAGGGCTTGTCGGCAATTTAAAAAAGCAGGTAGCAACATTAACTAAGAATGTTAAAACATATATTGAACCGACTGTCATTAAACAGACTGAGCAACAAACAGGCTCAGAGAAAAAATAAATGAAGGATATAAAATGAAATTTGCAAAAAAAGCCTTACTTCTTACCGCTTTATTTTCACTAAGCTTATCTGCTTACGCTTTAAAAGGTGATACGGATAAACCTATTGATATTTTATCAGGTAGCCAATCCTTAGATATGGAACAGCAAGTTGTTATTTTCACTGATAATGTATTGATTACGCAGGGATCAATTAAAATTAATGCAGGAAAAGTGAAAATTACCCGTCAAGAAAATAAAAAAGAAAAAATTGAAGCAAGCGGTTCACCCGTTACATTTCAACAAACGTTAGATAATGGTAAACCTGTTAATGGACGAGCAAATGGAGTAACTTACGATCTTAATAGTGAGTTTTTAACTTTAATTGGTAATGCAGAACTAAAACAGCTAGATAGTTTTATTAAAGCAGAACGCATTACTTATGATGTAAAAAAACAGCAATTAAAAGCAACAAGTGGTGGAAAAACACGGGTAAAAACTGTGCTAATTCCTACTCAATTACAAGATAATAAGATTAAGAGTCCGAAAAAATAGGGGCTAAAATGTCAGTACTTTATGCAGAACATTTGGCGAAAAGCTATAAAAATCGTCAAGTTGTAAAAGATGTTAGCTTATCGGTAAAATCAGGTGAAATTGTTGGGCTACTCGGTCCAAATGGTGCAGGGAAAACGACTACTTTTTATATGATAGTTGGTTTAGTTCGCCACGATCAAGGCAAAATACGCATTGATGATTTAGATATTAGTTTATTGCCAATGCACGATAGAGCAAAACAAGGGATTGGCTATTTACCCCAAGAGGCGTCTATTTTCCGCCGTTTAAGTGTGTATGATAATTTAATGGCTGTATTACAGGTGCGTAAGGATCTCTCCGATCGGCAACGAAAGGCTCGTGCTAATGAATTGATCGAAGAGTTTCATATTGAACATATTCGTAATAGCCTGGGGCAGTCATTATCTGGTGGTGAACGTCGTCGTGTTGAAATTGCCAGAGCATTAGCAGCTAATCCCAAATTTATTTTGTTAGATGAGCCTTTTGCAGGGGTTGATCCGATTTCTGTAATTGATATTAAGAAAATTATTGTCAATCTAAAAGAACGGGGATTAGGCGTATTGATTACTGATCACAATGTACGTGAAACCCTTGACGTCTGTGAACGTGCTTATATTGTTGGTAATGGGCAAATGATTGCAAATGGTACGCCTACGGAAGTGTTAGAAAACCCTGAAGTAAAACGGGTTTACTTAGGTGATCAATTTAAACTTTAAATTAATTGGTTGTTTTTAGAGCATTTATTAGATGACCTAAAATAACCTTTTATAAATAAAATGATGAAACTTACACAATTTCTTAGCCTTGAATATATTCAACAGGGTGTCTTGCTGTCTAGCAAAAAGCGTGTATTAGAGCTAATTGGTAAATTAGTTGCTGATATTGCGAATGCTCAATCTACTCAAACTGAGAATACGGTATGTCCTTTGGAATGTTTTAGTAACTTGTTTAAGCGAGAAAAATTAGGCTCAACGGCATTAAATAATGGTGTTGCATTACCCCATACTAAATTACCTCAAAATAATCATATAACGATAAAGCAGCCCATTGCTGTATTTTTACAGCTTGCCAAGCCAATTGATTTTGAAGCGGAAGATCATAAGGAAGTTGATCTTGTCTATGCTATTTTATTTCCAGAGGAGCATTGTGAGCAATATCGGGGGGGGCTGATGAATATTGCTCACCAGTTAAGCGACAAAGTATTATTAAAACAGCTCCGAGCAGCAACATCAATAGAAGAAATTTGGTCAATTTTCAGTTATGCTGATCAACAAGCAGAAACCCAACTTGAACAAAAAATGGATTAATTTATGGAGCTGATAATCATCAGTGGGCGATCGGGGGCAGGAAAATCGGTCGCATTAAGAGCGTTGGAAGATATTGGTTATTATTGTGTGGATAATATCCCCTTGCCGTTAATTCCCCAGTTAGCAGAATTGTTAGCAAAATCTGATCAATCTACGGTAATTAGCTTGGATGTCCGTAATTTACCCGAAGATCCAACCTTACTTGAGTTAATATTGAACCAGTTGCCTAAGAAAATTCAAGCAAAATTAATTTTTTTAGACTGTGCACGAAAAACATTAATTCGCCGATATAGTGATTCTCGCCGTCTTCATCCACTATCAAGCCAAGGACAGTCTTTGGAAAGTGCGATTGAATTAGAGAATAAATTGCTTGATCCTTTTTTCCAACAAGCCAATTATATTATTGATACAACTTCGCTTTCAGCCCACGAATTAGCTGAAAATTTGCGTGAGTTGTTGCGTGGTTCAGCAGAAAAAGAGTTAAAAATTGTCGTAGAGTCTTTTGGATTTAAGTATGGCGTGCCAGCGGATGCTGATTATGTTTTCGATGTGCGGTTTTTACCTAATCCCCATTGGAATCCTGATCTTCGTTCAATGACAGGTTTAGAGCAACCTGTCATTGAATTTCTAGAGCAACAAACAGAAGTTAATAATTTTATCTATCATACCCGTAATTATTTAGAAATGTGGCTACCTGCATTAGAGAAAAATAATCGAAGTTATTTAACTATTGCGATTGGCTGTACAGGAGGGAAGCATCGATCCGTATTTATTGCAGAACAGTTAGCTAAATTCTTTGCGAGTCGTAATAAAAATGTACAAGTCCGCCATCGTAGTTTAGAGAAATACCATAAGAAATCATAATATGAAAAATGTAGATATTGTTATTGTTGGTGCCGGAATGGTTGGATTGGCATTAGCAGGGTTACTAGCAGAAACGGATTGTCAAATCATATTGATTGAAGAACATAAACCCAATTTATCTCAAAAAGAAAATAAAATTTCTCATCGAGTTAGTGCGATAAATTTGGCAAGTCAAGAGATGTTACAGAAAATAGGGGCTTGGCAAAAAATTCCTTGTGAGCGTCTTTCCCCCTATATGCAGATGAATGTCTGGGAAAAAGATAGTTTTGCTCATATTCATTTTGATAATCACGATCCATTAATTCAGCAATTGGGTTTGGAACATTTGGGGGTGATTGTTGAAAATGAACAAATTCAATTAGCATTATGGCAGGTTATTCAGCAACAGAAAAATGTTGAAATTTTATATGATAAGCCAACAAGTTTAGGTGTTAGCGATAATGGAGCATTTTTGACTTTAGCCTCAGGAGAAATGTTATCAGCAAAATTAGTCGTTGGAGCCGATGGGGCAAATTCTTGGGTGCGTGAGCAAAGTCAAATACCATTAATGAGTCAAGATTACCAACATACTGCTTTAGTGTGTAATGTTAAAACAACCGAACAACATCAACGAACGGCTCGTCAAGTTTTTTCGCCTGAAAATATTCTCGCTTTTTTACCCCTAAATAATGAATATCTTTGTTCTATTGTGTGGTCATTACCGCCAGAACAAGCGAAATTATTTAATGAAATGGATGAAATTTCTTTTAATAGAGCCTTAACAATTGCATTTGATAACCAGCTTGGCTTGTGTGAAGTGCAAAGTTCTCGGGCAATCTACCCGCTTGTGGCACGTTATGCTCGTGATTTTGCTCAACCTCGTATTGTCATTGTAGGTGATGCAGCTCATACTATTCACCCTTTAGCAGGGCTTGGGGTAAATTTAGGTTTTGCTGATGTGATTATGCTAGCTAACGAATTAAAACAGCATTTATTGTTAGGTAATGATATTGGTGAGTATCGCCATCTACGTCGATTTGAGCGTAGGCGAAAAGCAGAGGCAGTAAAAGTATTGGTAGCAATGAAAGGATTAAAATCATTATTTGAAAGCAATAACCCTGTAAAAAAATTATTGAGGGGAACCGGCTTACGTCTGGCAAATGAAAGTACGTTGATCAAAAAATTTTTTATTGAACAAACAATACAGTTTTGATTGTTTTTTATTCGTTCAGATTTAATCTGAATTGTACTTTGAACTAATTATATTGTTTCGTGTCTATCGGAGGCAATAACATCATTTTCAATGATAGATTTTTCTCTTTATTTAAGGAATTTTTAATGACTAAATTTACTAAAATTAGCCTGGCTGCACTTTTTTCAATTTTTTTAAGTGCTTGTGATAAACCTGCGACAGATACTGCAACAAAAACAGAAGCGGCTCAATCATCAGTAGCAAAAACAGCGGATACTCCTGCAGATGCACAAGGTGTTGCTGATTTTGAGAAACTTTTAGCTTGGAAATCAGCACAAGAAACTGCATTAAACCAAGCACAAAATGATCTTCAACAAGGTATCAAAAGCCAAGATCAATCTAAAATTGATGAAGGTTTTAAAGCATTCCAAGCACAAGTTGCAGATGTGCTAAAAAGTTTAGACGAGTTAAATGTAACTAATCCAGATGTTGTTGCATTTAAAGCTAAAACCAAAGAGAGTTTAGTTCTTTCTAATGAATTAATTTCAACTTGGGTCAATGCTGCTGCACAACCAAGCCCAGAAGTACAAAAATTAGTACAAGAAAAAGCACAGAAATTGATCGAATTGGGTGCTGAATTACAACAAACTCAACTTGAATTACAGAAAAAATTCGTAAAATAATTGAGTAATCTTATTATTAGATTTTCAAAATGATATAAGCCATTTCTTTGGAAATGGCTTTTTTATTTTGTTTTTTATCTCTAGGTTAGGCTTTTAGTGGTGTAATAAAAGGGCTGGTAATGTTTACAATAGGTAAAGATGAGCCTTGCCAAGGTCGTATTAGTTGTACGGGCATTAAATTTAATGTATCTAATCCTGGAATGGTATTAGGCGTATATTGATAGGCTATACGAGCTAATTGTGAAAGTCCAAGGCTAGACTCAATACTGGAGCTTATAACGGCAAGCATTCCTTGCTGATGAGCCTGCTCAATCAGTTTTATACATTTTTGTATAGAACCGATTAGCATTGGTTTTAATACAATAGCGGTTAGATAAGGCATTTTTTTGATAGTAAATGAGCTTTCTCGCACGCTTTCGTCCCAGGCAATTGCTATTTGTTGTTGAATGGCAAATTGTTGAGATAGTTCAGGTGTTTGACACGGTTCTTCAATAAATTGAATACGTTTGCGGTTTTTAAGTGAAATCTGTTTAGCAAATAATTCAGCTTGAGGGAGTTGCCAGATACGATTTGCATCAAGCCGTAGCATTAAATAGGGAAAAGCGTGTAAGAAATCTTCTACCATTTTTCCATCGTGTTCTGGATCGAAGCCAATTTTTAATTTAGCAATTGAGGTTTTCTGCTCGTGTAATTGTTCGGCAAATTCAGAAAGATTCCCTTTACACAGGGGGACAGTTTGATAGTTACCTTGCATAGCTAATGTTCCCGACAGCTCTGCCAATGCACAACTTAACCCAAAAGCAACGGACGGCGGTAAATTTTCTATGCTTGGGTTTAGTGCTTTTTCCCATTGGTTGATCCAATGGCGTAAAGTAAGTTCTGCAATATCCAAATCTTCCTGGCTAAAGTGGGGGAGAGGGGCTATTTCTCCCCATCCCATATTTCCTTTTTCTTCCAAGCACACAAGTAACCCTTGTCGTTGTGTCATAGGTCGGTAACGCAGTACCACGTTTACTTTAAGTGGAATTTGATAATGATAGAGCCTAGCTTTTCGCATTATGTACCTACAAAAATAGAGATGAAATAACCGCTTGTACTTGATTCAGTGCTAACTGTTGTTAGTCATTGTTTCCAATAATTCCTGAATACTTAGCCATTCGATTTCTACCGCTTCAAGTTGTTTTTTAGTTTCTACTTGCTTGGCGAGAGTTTCTGCTAAATATGCTTTGTTTTCGGTTTCATAAATTTCTGGATTAGCTAAAGCCGTTTCAAGCTCTGTGAGACAAGCGGTGAGTTTATCTAGATTATTTTCCAACTGTGTTAATTTTTTTCTAAATGGTGCTGTTTGCTGACGGAGTTCAGCTTCAAGGCGTTTTTGTTCTTTACGATTATTGGCAGAATTATCTGTTACAGCGGTGAGTTCATCGCTATTTTTTGCAATTTCTTGTTTCTGTGTGGCTTTTTCATTGGCACTCAGTTGTGTATTTTGTTCATTTAGCCATTTTTGATAATCATCTAAATCCCCTTTAAACTCATCAACTTTGCTATCGTGAACAAGATAAAACTCATTGATAGTACTGCGTAATAAATGGCGATCGTGCGATACAATAACTAATGAGCCTTCATACTGAGTAAGGGCCTCTGTTAAGGCTTGACGCATATCTAAATCAAGGTGGTTGGTTGGTTCATCTAACAGTAATAGGTTTGGGCGTTGCCAAACAATCAGGGCTAAGACCAAACGTGCTTTTTCTCCGCCTGAAAAGGTTTTAACTGCTTGTTTAACTTTATCTCCGTGAAAATCAAATCCACCAAGATAATTACGTAATTCTTGTTCAGTTTTGGTTGGTGCAATGCGTTCCAAATGCCAAAGGGCAGATTCATCACTGCGTAGTGTATCCAATTGATGTTGGGCAAAATAGCCAAGCTGTACACCTTTAGCAAGTTGAATAGTACCTGACTGTGGTTGCAGTTCACTTGCAAGTAGTTTAATTAAGGTCGATTTTCCTGCCCCATTTCGACCTAGTAAGCCAATTCGAGAGCCAGGTACTAAATTGAATTTCACCGATTGTAAAATTGTTTTATCATCATAACCTGCACTTACTTTTTCCATTGTCAGTAATGGGCTTGGTAATGAGAGGGGAGGCTTAAATGTAAAAGAAAACGGGCTATCAGCATAAGCAGGGGCAATAAGTTCCATCTTTTCAAGCGCTTTCACTCGGCTTTGTGCTTGCTTCGCTTTGCTTGCTTTAGCTTTGAAGCGGTCGATAAAGCTTTGTAAATGTGCAATTTTATGTTGTTGCTGTTGGTAAGCGGATTGCTGTTGAGCTAGTTTTGTAGCACGTTGAATTTCAAAAGATGAATAATTTCCTGTGTAATCATTAAGTTTGTGCTGTTCGATATGTAATACACGGTCAATAATTGGATCAAGGAAATCTCTATCGTGAGAAATGAGTAAAAGCGTTCCTTTATATTGGCTTAGCCAGCGTTCTAGCCAGATAACAGCGTCTAAATCTAAATGGTTTGTGGGTTCGTCTAAGAGTAATAAATCAGAACGGCAGATTAACGCTTGTGCTAAGTTTAACCGCATTCGCCAGCCGCCTGAAAAGGATTTAACTGGGCGTGTAAGTTCTTCACTATTGAAACCTAAACCGTGTAATAATGTTGAGGCTCGAGCTTGGATTGTCCACGCATCAATTGTATCAAGCTGAACATGCAGAGTGGCAATTAAATTGCCGTCATTATCATTATTGGCTTTTTCAAGTTGTGCCATTAAATTAGTGTATTCTCGATCGCCTTGAATAACATATTCTAGCGCTGAAATATCTAACGCAGGTGTTTCTTGATTAACCCACGCAAGCGCCCAATTCTGAGGATATTTTACCTCTCCGCTTTCTGTACTCATCTCTTTTTTAAGGAGTGAAAGAAGCGAAGATTTACCGCACCCGTTTTTACCGACTAAGCCAACTTTTTGCCCAATATGAATTGTAGCGTTGGCATTTTCAAGGAGTATGTTCTGACCCCGTTTTAGGGTTAAATTTGTAAAAAAAATCATTAAAATTTGAATAAGTTACTTGTATTAAGGTTAAATTTAGGCACAATAAGATTCATTTAAAACGAGCAAGGAAAGTTAATGTTTGATTCATTAGTTGTGCAGTTTGTTGTGTTATGGGCAGTAATTGATCCAATTGGTTCAATTCCTGTCTATTTAGCAAAAACCATTGGTCTTTCACCCGATGATCGTCGCAAAATCGCTCGTAATGCGATTCTCATTTCAGCAGGGATTTTACTCTTTTTCTTAATTGTGGGGCAATCTCTTCTTGAAGCAATGCAAATTCCCTTGTCTGCATTCCAAATTGCAGGGGGACTTGTGCTATTACTCTTTGCATTATCAATGATTTTTGGTGAAAGTAAACCTGATCAAGAAATTAAAATGAAGAGTAACCTCGGTGAATTGGCTGTTTATCCACTTGCCGTACCTTCAATCGCTTCTCCAGGAGCAATGATGGCGGTGGTTTTATTAACAGATAATCATCGATATAGTATTTCGGATCAGTTTGTAACCGCAGGTATTATGCTTTCGATTCTACTGGTTACTTATTTACTCTTTTTAATTGCCAATCGTATTCAGCATTTGATTGGAAATGCGGGTGCTGCAATTATTAGTCGTGTAATGGGCTTAATTTTATGTGCAGTTGCGATTAACAATATATTACTTGGTCTGCGTGATTTTATTACGCACGCAGCAGCGTCTTAATTTTATTTCCCTTTCTCAATGAGAGAAAGGGAATTTCTTTTAAATATTTAGTTGAACCTATGTCTTTACTTCCTTTATCTCAAGCGATTGAGCAAATTTTATCTACCTTACCAAGCTCCGTTGAAATTGAGCAGATTTCATTAAATGACGCTGCAAATCGAGTGCTTGCCGAAGATCTTTATTCTCCGTTGAATGTTCCTAATTTTGATAACTCTGCAATGGACGGTTACGCACTACGTTTGCAAGATTTATTGTCTAACCAACCGCTTGTCGTAGTTGGAAAAGCTTTTGCAGGAAGCCCGTTTGTTGGCGAAATTAATCAAGGGCAGTGCGTGCGTATTATGACGGGAGCAAAAATTCCTGTTGGAGCAGACACTGTAATTATGCAAGAAAATGCGGAATTAGATGAAAATAACAACGTCATTTTTACTTGTCAGCCAAAACTTGGCGAGAATATTCGTCGTGTTGGCGAAGATATTGCACAAGACGAGTTAGTTTTGGAAAAAGGTAGTCGATTGAATGTAACTACCTTACCGTTATTAGCCTCTTTAGGGATTGCACAAGTCTCAGTTTTTCGAAAAGTAAAGGTGGCGATTTTATCAACGGGCGATGAATTAGTCAGTGTCGGCAACCCGTTACAAGATGGAAAAATTTACGATACCAATCGCTTTGCTGTTAGGCTTTTATTAGAAAAATTACATTGTGAAGTGATTGATTACGGCATTTTACCTGATGATCCAACAATATTTGAACAGACTTTTATTAAAGCACAGCAAAATGCAGATGTATTAATTACTAGTGGTGGTGTCTCCGTAGGGGAAGCCGATTTCACCAAAACGGTCTTAGAGAAATTAGGTAAGATAGGTTTTTGGAAAATTGCAATGAAACCAGGTAAGCCGTTTGCTTTTGGTAAGCTAGATAATGCTTGGTTTTTTGGCTTACCAGGTAATCCTGTTTCCGCATTGGTTACATTTTATCAATTAGTCCAACCTGCTTTATTAAAATTAGCAGGCGCAAAAGCACAAGATATTTCTCAATTCTCTCCAACCTTAATGGCGTATAGCCTTGAACCATTAAAAAAAGCTAGCGGACGGCAAGATTTCCAACGTGGTTTTTACTTTGTAAATGAGCAAGGAGAGCTGGTTGTTAAAGCAGTAGGGCATCAAGGCTCGCATATTTTTAGTGCTTTTAATGAAAGTAACTGTTTTATTGTGCTTGAAGCTGAACGTGGGAATGTGGCTACGGGTGAGAAAGTTACTATTCAGCCATTTAATCCACTATTGAAATAGGAAAAGAAGATGAATTTACTGAAAGTGGGGGAGCAAGCCCCAGATTTTACATTGCTAGATCAAGATGAACAGCCTGTTTCGTTAAGTCAATTTCGGGGGCAACGTGTATTAGTCTATTTTTATCCAAAAGCCTTAACGCCAGGCTGTACTACACAAGCCTGTGGCTTACGAGATAGCAAATCAGAACTTGATGACCTCAATGTTGTCGTTTTGGGAATTAGCCCCGATTTACCTAAAAAATTATCACAATTTATTGAAAAAAAAGCGTTAAATTTTACGTTGTTGTCAGACCCCGATCATCAAGTGGCTGAAAAGTTTGGCGTATGGGGCGAGAAAACGTTCTTAGGTAAAACCTATGATGGTATTCATCGCATTAGCTTTTTAGTGGGAACAAGCGGTCAGATTGAAGCTGTTTTTAGCAAATTTAAAACAGCAAATCATCATCAGCTCGTCATTGATTTTGTAAAAGGATTAAGTAGTGGCAAATAAAGCAGTATTTTTAGATCGAGACGGGACAATCAATGTTGATCACGGTTATGTTCACCAAATTGATGATTTTCAGTTTATTGATGGTGTGATTGAGGCAATGCTCGCTTTAAAGAAAAAAGGCTATTTGTTGGTTTTAGTTACAAACCAATCGGGCATTGCTCGGGGTTATTTTACGGAAGAACAATTTTTACGTCTTACGGAATGGTTTGACTGGTCGCTGGCGGATCGAGGTGTCGATTTTGACAGCATTTATTATTGCCCCCATCACCCCGAAGGATTAGGCGAATACAAAGAAGATTGTGATTGCCGTAAGCCAAAAGCAGGAATGTTTCTACAAGCTATTAAAGAGCTAAATATTGACCCTGCTCAGTCTATTATGGTTGGTGATAAATTAGAAGACCTATTAGCAGCGGAAAAGGCTGGTGTAGGTACAAAAATTTTAGTGCGAACAGGAAAAAGTATTACACCTGAAGCAGAAGAGAAAGCAGATAAGCTATTGGATAGCTTGGCGGATTTGCCTAATTTGCTATTTAAGTGGTAGCTTCAGAATAAATTTTGTAATATAACTAAAAGTGTAAAATTAACTCATAAACCTTAAGGAGGATTGTAATGTCAGCAGATAAACTTCAATCATTAACAGAGATATTTAATCAGAAATTCTTTCGGATCCCTGATTTTCAACGAGGCTATTCGTGGCAAAAGCCCCAACTTGAAGCTTTTTGGGGGGATTTAGATGATTTAACAGAAGATAGGGTGCATTATACGGGCGTTTTAACTGTGAAAGCTATTAAAAATGTTGATGAAATAGATTCTTGGCTAGTTAAGGACAAAAAGTTTGAAGCATTCTATGTTATAGATGGGCAACAAAGGCTAACAACATCAATTATCCTGATTAATGAAATTTTAAATGAACTTGTTGAAAAAGAGCATATTCTTCCAGAGAAAAAATTAAAATGGCAAGAGAAATTTTTATTTAAAAAATACAATGAATATTCTATTTCTTATATTTTTGGTTATGAGAGTGATGATCCCAGTAATGAATTTTTTAAGACAGAAATTTTGAAACAAGAATCTTCAAGTAAAATTGATAAAAGAGATACGCTTTACACGTCTAATTTAGCAAATGCAAAAGAATTTTTTAAAGAAAAATTAGAAGGTTTAGATAAAGATAAATTACGAACAATTCTAATAAAATTGAGTGAGAAATTTAAGTTTAATTTTTCTAAAGTAAATGATGAATTTGATATTCATGTAATGTTTGAAACAATGAATAATAGGGGAAAACCATTATCAAATTTAGAATTATTAAAAAATAGATTGATTTATTTATCTACTTTTTTATCTGATGAAAACGGAAGAAACTTTCTTAAGAAAGAGATAAATGACAGGTGGAAAACTATTTATGAATATTTAGGCAAGGATAAAGATAACCCTATGGATGATGATGATTTTCTGTATCACCATTGGATAATGTATTTTCAGTATAATAGAAATGAAGCATCAGCATATGCAAAATATTTACTTGGTAAGCATTTTACCGCTAAAAAAATTAGAGATGGTGAGCTTAGCTTTAACGATATACATAAATATATAAGAAGTCTTTCTCAGTCTGTGGAATATTGGTTTTATCTTTACAATCCAAAGAGTTCAAATTATAGCGATGACATTCAAAAATGGATAGAAAAGCTTAATCGATTAGGAATGCGAGCTTTTGCACCGTTATTGATAGTAATAATGATAAAGTATAGCAATAATGAGTTTGATAAAGAACAATTTATAAAACTTTTAAAATCCGTAGAAAGATTTAATTTCCTTATATTTAATATTTCTAGAAAAGCTTCAAATACAAAAAATACTTATTTTTATAAACTGGCTAATCAGTATTATTTTAGTAAAGATAATATAAAAACTATTGATAACATAATTGATGAAGTAGATAAATTAATAAATAGCGAACTCAGTCTTGGGGGATTTTATAATTTTATTGAAGAAAAATTTAAAAACTCGGAAGGGTTTTATAAGTGGGACGGGCTAAAGTATTTTCTTTTTGAGTATGAACTTGAGTTACAAAAAGAGCATAATAAAGAAAAGGTAATTTGGGAAGAGTTCAATAAGAAGAAAAAAGAGGAGTCAATAGAGCATATTTATCCTCAAAATCCAAAAGATGGAGAATGGGAGGCTATGTCGAAATATAATGAGGTAGAAAGAGGATATTTATTAAATACGCTAGGAAATTTACTTTTACTTAAACGATCAAAAAACTCTTCACTTCAGAATAAATGTTTTAGTTTAAAGAAAAAAGATCCAAAAGATGAAAATGGATTTTATAATGGCTCTAACAGTGAAATAGAGGTTGATCAGTATGAAGATTGGACTCCTGTAGAATTATTAGAGCGGGGGAAAAAGATGCTTGAATTTTTAGAGAAAAGATGGAATATTAAGTTCGAAGATCATGATAAGTTATTAAAATTAGATTTTCTTAATAAAAAATCTGAAGATAAGAAAAATTAATTATTAATAGTTTTATTGTAAAAAAGCGGGAAATTCCCGCTTTTTTTATTTGCAAATTATTGGATGAATCTCACCGCTTATTCGCTATTTTTATTATTCCATACGTCAGGATTAACGCCACGTTTTATTAAATTTGGGTAATTTTCAACATTGAATACGGGGTCTTTACCTGCTTTTAACTGTTTTTGGTAGTCTTTTAGCACTAACCAGACGATTGGAGAAAGCAGAACGATAGAGACAAGATTGATCATTGCCATTGATGCCATTACTGTGTCAGCAAATGCCCATACAATACCGCCGTCACGTACTGCACCGAAATAAACAAAGAATAATACTAATAAACGGAAAATGAGTACCATTGTAGGCTTGTTACGAATATAACGAACATTACTTTCGGCATAGGCGTAGTTACCGATAATTGAGGTATAGCAGAAAAGTAAAATAATAAAAGCAAGGAAATGTAAGCCAAATTCACCGACGTGGAATTCTAATGCTTTTTGAGTGAGTGAAACGGCTTTTAGTTGTTCACCGCCGTAATCGTTAGACATTAAAATGATAATAGCTGTACAAGTACAAACAATAATGGTATCAACAAAAACGCCTAACATTTGAATTAGCCCTTGGCTTGCAGGGTGTTTTGCATCAGAAGTTGCCGCAGAGTTTGGGGCAGAACCCATACCCGCTTCATTTGAGAATAGTCCACGTTTAATACCGAGTAGCATTGCTTTAGAAAATAACGCACCGAATATTCCTCCTGCCATTGCAGAAAAATCAAAGGCACTGTGAATAATATTGCTTAATACCGCAGGCACTTTTTCAATATTCATTCCTAAAATGATGAGTGCCATTAGTAGATAAAAAAGTGCCATAATAGGTACAATTTTAGCTGATACTTGCCCGATACGCTTTACACCACCAAAAATAATAGCTGCGGTGAGTACCACTAAAATAATGCCCACATAGGTAGGATCCCACTCCCACGCATTGCGTGTTGCTTCCACAATAGAGTTAGCTTGAACGGCATTAAACGCAAAACCAAAGGTAAAAATAAGTGTGATAGCAAAGGCAACAGCAAGCCACGGAGCTTTTAACCCTTTGGAGATATAATAGGCAGGGCCACCACGGAACATTCCGTCTGGATCACGAATTTTATATACTTGTGCAAGAGATGATTCAGCAAAGGCGCTACTCATACCGATTAAAGCAGTAATCCACATCCAAAATACAGCACCTGGACCACCAAGAGCAATGGCGGTTGCGACCCCACCAATATTCCCTACGCCAACACGGCTAGCAAGCCCAGTGGTAAATGCTTGGAAAGGGGTCAAAGAGTCACCACTAGAAGCACGGCCAAACCACATTTCACGAATACTTTGTGGCAATAAGCGAAGCTGTACAACGCCTGTTCCAATCGTAAATAATAAACCTGTACATATTAGGGTAATAGTTGTGATATCCCAAAGTGGACCGTCGATATTATCAACGATCCATTGTAGGGCATTTTCGAACATTGTAACAATGCTATCCATAGAATTAAGACCTCATTTGATTCAATATAAGGATTTATTCTAATCGTTTTGTTACAAATTAAAAAGTTTTTAATACATTTTATAAAGAAAAGTAATGCTAACGTTTAAAAAGCAGGGAACTTGTTTCAATAAAACTTCCGTGAAGTAGGGTAAATCCGAAGCCGATTAAGATAAAGCTGAATAACAATTTTAATAGTAAAACTAACCGCTTGTTTGTTTGCATAGAAAAGTACCATCGGCTTGCTTGAATGGCTTTATGGCGAGAAAAAAAGACTAAACTAGCAAAAATGGTGAGAGTTAGCCCTGTTCCAACCGCCATTATTAATGCGGCAGCCACACCCCATAAATATAAATTGAGAGTGTAAGCGAGAAATAGCACTAAAATTGCCCCTGTACAAGGGCGTAAGCCAATGCTGAAAACAACAATCCACATTGATTTCCAGTCTTGAATTTGTTCCATTTCTTGTGCATTTGGTAAGTGTCGATGGCCACATCCGCAATTTTCTGAATGAATATGCGGTGTATGGTTTACCGCAAATCCGATAGGTTGCTGTGGGCGAATTTGATGTATAACAAGCGGTTTGATTTTTGTTTTTTTTGCAATGAGAGAACGTAGGGCTTGCACAAGCCAGTATAGTCCAAATAGTATCATCAAAGTGAAACTACCACGTTCTACCCATTTTAGCGTTAAGTTAAAATAGTGGCGAGATAGGGTAAAAATTACGACAATCACAGTTACCAATGTAACAGCAACTAAGCCTTGAACAATCGCAGATAACCAGGTGATTTTTAGCGTTTGGGGGAGCTTTGTTTGTTCCAAAGAGAGATAGCTTGTGAGAATAAATTTACCGTGTCCTGGCCCTACGGCATGAAAAACACCATATAGAAAGCTAATAATAAGCAGGGTTGTGCCTGCTTGATAAGGGCTTTCATTGATATTGCGTAATGCCCCTGAAATTTGGAGATTAAAATTTTTCTGCCAGTCCAGTATTTGAAATAGAATGAGTGGATAGGCACGGTAAAGTGCAAAAATGAGTAGCAAACTGGCCGCTATACCGAGAGCATATTTCGTTTTTATTGACATATAATTTTTACCTTCTGTGCAAATTGTGCCCCGAGCGATTGGCTCATATCATCAGGCATATCGGGACTAGCGGTTTTATCCAACCCTGAAGCATATAAACGCAAAGATTGATTTACTTTTGGCTCTTCTAATGACACTTTACAGAGATTTTGTTCGGTACTGCTGAGATCACTAAATTTTTCATACCCCATATAGAGATAGTAACTTGGTTCAAAAGTAAATAACATAAATGAATGGCCTTTTACCTCTTGTGGTTTAGCAAGGGCTAATTCAAAGTGGTAGTAAATTCGGTTATCGTCAATTGTAATAGACGGACTAACAGGTTGAGCTTTAAATTTTAGCGGTGTTTTTTTATCGTCATAAAGTTCGCTAAAGTAGTGGTTATTTACAGCAGACTCATTGAGTTCAGCGGTAATTTTTTGTTTTGCCTTTTGTTTATCTTTACTTTGATTGATTTCATAAATCAGCTCAGCGGAGGTAATTTCATCTAAAATCCACGTCATCGCAAAACCATTTAGCTTATCATTTTCAATAAGCACTTTATTTTTCATATCTAAAAAAGAATGAGGGTGGGAAAATGCGGAAAGACTAAAAAGTGAGAACAAAAGGGCAAAAAATATTTTCATTGGCTACCTAATCTGCAAAATATTGGGGGAATTAAACCGCTTGATACACAGAAGACAAAAAAGCGAACAGAAAGTTCTGTTCGCTTTGAAAAAAGGTGAGTTGGTCGATAAGCCGAGTTCTGTCGTGGACAATCATTCCTCTAGGCGTACATTCACACATACGCTCAAGCAACCTACCCGAATCCCAAGCGGGCAACTCGTTGGATTCCTATTTGGTCTTGCTACGAGTGGAGTTTACCTTGCTGTGAACTGTTGCCAGCCACACGGTGCGCTCTTACCGCACCCTTTCACCCTTACCAACCTAAGTTGGCGGTCTACTCTCTGTTGCACTTGTCGTGGGCTCACGCCCCCCAGGCGTTACCTGGCACTCTGCCCTGTGTAGCTCGGACTTTCCTCTCGTTTACTTGTCCCCTAGTTTACGCTTTCACGAATTTGAGGGCTTCAATAAACCAGCGATTGTCTAACCAACTCATATTTGGGAGTATATCGGAGTTCACTAGGGATTGCAAAAACTCTTTCTAACCAATTTGGTACTTTATTTTTTACATACTGGGAAAGACGGCGATTGAACATTGGTGTATTCAATATATTTAGTCCCACCAACTAAACCACTAAAAAAAGTTTGGGTTGCTTTTAAATAATTATTACTGACCGAAGTGAATTCTATGTTAGACCAACGTCCGATAAAAATAGCATTAAGATCAACTTTATTTTTGCCGGTTGTTTCTAATTTGTAACGTTCTACCTTAATTAAAGCACGAACTAAATCTTCTGTTCCTGGTTGTTTTTCTTCCGCATCCTTAGCAATTTTTTCAATAAGTTGTCCGAAAGTTCCTTTATTTTTTGTCTTGTAATTATTTAAATGATCACAGCTATATCGATATAAAGTAGCATTTCCATCAGCGGTGATTTTTAAAACATTAGCAACATCATCTTGTGGCTTCATTGCCCAATATTTATTATAGATTTGTGGAGATAATAAACTCGCATCGAAAGCGTAATTTCCACTAGGTGCAACGCAACCTGTAAGAAATATAGTGGTAAGAATGGTTGAAAGTGCGTATTTGAGTTTCATAATTTTGCTGATATGTGGACAATAGATAAAATAAAAGGGCTAAAAATTATATTTAATAGCCCTATATTCGTTATTGATTATAAATAAAATTTCTCAATAAAATTTAATTTATCATCTAATTTTAAGATTAACGGCTGACCAGTTGGGATCTCAAAATCCATAATATCTTCATCAGAAATGCCGATAATGTGTTTTGCTAAAGCTCTTAATGAATTACCGTGAGCGGTTACAAGTACACGTTTGCCTGAAAGTAGCGCTGGCGCAATTTGATCTTCCCAAAATGGTAATACACGCTCGAGGGTAATTTTCAAGTTTTCCGCATTTGGAATTACATCAGAAGGTAGGTGAGCATAACGGCGATCGTTATGTGCTGAATTTGGATCTGCTGGGTCTAAATCTGGAGGAGAAATATCGTATGAACGACGCCAAATATGTACTTGTTCATCACCATATTTTTCTGCCGTCTCTTTTTTATCTAAGCCTTGTAATGCACCGTAATGACGTTCGTTTAAACGCCAGTTTTTCACTTGTGGAATCCAAAGTTGGTTAGATTCTTCTAACACGATATTACAGGTTTTGATTGCTCGAGTGAGAACAGAAGTGAATGCGATATCAAATTCATAGCCCGCATCTAATAATTTTTTACCTGCCGATTTGGCTTCTTCAATGCCTCGTTCAGTAAGATTCACATCACGCCAGCCAGTAAATAAATTTTTTGCGTTCCATTCACTAAAGCCGTGGCGAATAAAGACTAATTCCATAGTTTCTCCTAATTGAAAGTTAATAAGTCTAACTTGTTCTTTATAACAAAATTTACTGATTTTTTAAATATTTCTCCGTGTTTTCTTTGATATTACACTAATTTTTATAATTTTTTGTTAGACAATCGATAAGATTTCTGATGTTTTGCAGAATTTAGAGCGAATCTCACCGCTTTCTTTTTTATTTTGGGGAAATTTCGGGTACAATCCACCGATTATTTCTTTTATATTATTTAACCACTTAAAGACAGGACATTTACTGCCCTTATGAAAATGCAGAATATTCGTAATTTTTCAATTATTGCCCATATTGACCACGGAAAATCAACGCTTTCAGACCGTTTGATCCAAACTTGTGGTGGGTTATCTGATCGTGAAATGGAAGCTCAAGTGCTTGATTCAATGGATTTAGAGCGTGAGCGTGGTATTACCATTAAAGCTCAAAGTGTAACCTTAAATTATAAAGCCAACGATGGTGAAACTTATCAGCTAAATTTTATTGATACGCCAGGGCATGTGGATTTCTCCTATGAAGTTTCTCGTTCTCTTGCCGCTTGTGAAGGAGCATTGTTGGTTGTTGATGCAGGGCAAGGAGTTGAGGCTCAAACCTTGGCAAACTGCTATACGGCTATTGAGATGAATTTAGAAGTTGTGCCAATCTTAAATAAGATCGATTTACCCGCCGCAGAGCCTGAGAGAGTGGCAGAAGAAATTGAGGATATTGTTGGAATTGATGCAATGGAAGCAGTACGTTGTTCTGCTAAAACAGGGGTGGGCATTGATCTTGTTTTAGAAGAAATTGTCGCAAAAATTCCTGCGCCAGAGGGCGATCCAGATGCGCCATTACAAGCGTTAATTATTGATTCTTGGTTCGATAATTATTTAGGGGTTGTTTCCCTTGTACGTGTAAAAAATGGTGTCATTAAAAAAGGCGATAAGATTAAAGTAATGAGCACAGGACAGTCTTATAACGTAGATCGCCTTGGTATTTTTACGCCAAAACAAGTAGATACTACAGAATTAAAAACAGGTGAAGTGGGCTGGGTAGTTTGTGCAATTAAAGATATTTTAGGTGCACCTGTTGGCGATACGCTAACCTCTCACCACCATTCAGCAGAGGAAGCTTTGCCAGGGTTTAAGAAAGTAAAACCACAAGTTTACGCAGGGCTTTTCCCTATTAGTTCTGACGATTACGAAGCATTTCGTGATGCACTTGGTAAACTAAGTTTAAATGACGCATCATTATTTTATGAGCCTGAAAATTCAACAGCATTAGGTTTTGGTTTCCGTTGTGGTTTCCTTGGCTTATTGCATATGGAAATTATTCAAGAGCGTTTAGAACGTGAGTATGATCTTGATTTAATTACCACAGCCCCAACGGTAGTCTATGAAGTGGAACAAACCAATGGTGAAGTTGTCTATATTGATAGCCCATCAAAATTGCCACCGATTAGTAATATTGCGGAAATTCGTGAACCGATTGCAGAATGTAATATGCTTGTACCACAAGCATACTTAGGAAATGTTATTACATTATGCGTTGAAAAGCGTGGTGTGCAAACAAATATGGTTTATCACGGTAATCAGATCGCATTAACTTATGAGATTCCAATGGGTGAAGTTGTTCTCGATTTCTTTGACCGTTTAAAATCAACTTCTCGTGGTTATGCGTCCCTAGATTATGGTTTTAAGCGATTCCAAACAGAGGATATGGTGCGTGTTGATATTATGATTAATGGTGAGCGTGTTGATGCGTTAGCCTTAATCGTACATAAGGCGAATGCACCTTATCGAGGTCGTGAGCTAGTGGAAAAAATGAAAGAATTGATTCCTCGTCAGCAGTTTGATATTGCTATTCAAGCCGCAATTGGTAACCATGTTATTGCTCGTTCAACGGTGAAACAGTTGCGTAAAAATGTATTAGCAAAATGTTACGGTGGTGATGTAAGTCGTAAGAAAAAGCTCTTACAGAAGCAAAAAGAAGGTAAAAAGCGAATGAAATCGCTCGGTAATGTGGAAGTTCCACAAGAAGCATTCTTAGCCATTTTACATGTTGGAAAGGATTAAGATCATTTGTAAGCGGTTAGATGTGTAAAAGTTTTATAAAACAGACCGCTTGTATCACTATTAAATAAGGAGAAATAGATGGCAAATTTTCTGCCAATCATTTTTATCGCAGTGTTATATGGTATTTGGAAAGGATTAGATTCAATGGAATTACCCAATACCATTTCAATTATTTTAGTCGGGTTAGTGATTATTTGTGGGATTTTTGCGGGATTTTATCAATTCAGTGCAAATCCACGCCGTAAAGCTAAGATTTTACGTGAAGAAAAACGTTTAGGGCGTGAATTGACCAAGGAAGAATTGCAAGATATTCAGCCTCGTTCCGTGATTGGTGAATTTTTAGCATCACTTTTTGGGGTTCTGTTTGTTGTGACGATTATTCGTTCTTTCTTATTTGAACCATTCCAAATTCCGAGTGGTTCAATGGAACCAACTTTAAGAGTGGGAGACTTTTTGATCGTTGAAAAATATGCTTATGGGATTAAAGATCCGATTTGGCAAAATACATTAATTGAAACGGGTAAACCTCAACGGGGTGATGTTGTCGTGTTTAAAGCACCCAAGCATCCACATATAGATTATATTAAACGAGTAATTGGTGTTGGGGGAGATAGAGTAAAATATAATTTTGAGACTCAAGATTTAACCGTTACCCACGGCGATACGGGGGAAGTTAATGTATTTAAATATAGTGAAGGTAAACCAAATCCTGATTTCTTCTACCACGGAGATATGCAAGTAGAGCGTACCGAGCAGGGCGATGTTACTCATCAAATTTTGAATAATCCAATGCCATTTAATTACGCCCCTTATTTTTATAAGCAAGCAGACTTAGCTGATGGGGAATGGATTGTTCCACAAGGACATTATTTTGTGATGGGTGATAACCGTGATAACAGCGAGGATAGTCGTTTCTGGGGATTTGTACCAGAAAAGAATATGGTTGGTAAAGCAACCTGGTTATGGCTTAGCTTAGATAAAAAAGCGAATGAATTTCCAACAGGAATTCGATTTGAGAGAATGTTTACCCCGATTAAATAATTCAGACAACCTCTGAAAGAGGGATATTAAACAAAATGATGCAGTTAGAACGATTACAGAAAACGTTAGGCTATCAATTTACAGACTTAGCCTATCTGAAACAAGCTTTAACGCACCGTAGTGCAGCAATGAAAAATAATGAACGCCTTGAATTTTTAGGTGATTCTATTTTGAATTTTGTCATTGGTAAGGCGTTATATGAAAAATTTCCAGCAGCAAATGAAGGTGAGTTAAGCCGAATGCGTGCTGCCTTGGTTAAGGAGGAAACCCTTGCTGTGATTGCTCGTCAATTTGATTTAGGGGAGTATTTAAAATTAGGGGCTGGGGAGTTAAAAAGTGGTGGTTATCGACGAGAGTCGATTTTGTCAGATTGCGTGGAAGCGATAATCGCTGCAATTTATCTTGATTCAAATATTGAAATAGCTGAAAAGCAGGTAAATGTTTGGTATCAAGATCTCTTAATGCAAATGAAACCAGGCGAAGCTCAAAAAGATCCTAAAACCCGTTTACAAGAATTTTTGCAAGGACGAAAACTACCGCTACCTGATTATCAAGTAATGGAAATTAAAGGTGAAGCTCATAATCAGCAATTTAAAGTAAGCTGTAAAATAGCAAATGTTGAACAGCTATTTATTGGTATTGGTACAAGCCGCCGTAAGGCAGAGCAGAATGCTGCAGAGCAAGTAATTAACCAGTTAGAGATTAAGTAATAAATAACAAGCGGCGAGTTATATTGTATAATAAATATACATCGCGAGTCTTTTTAATTAAAGAGAATATAATGACAGAACAAAAAACATATTGTGGCTTCATTGCTATTGTTGGTCGTCCGAATGTTGGCAAATCAACGTTATTAAATAAAATTTTAGGGCAGAAAATTTCGATTACTTCCCGAAAAGCACAGACGACTCGCCACCGAATTTTAGGCATTAAAACGGAAGGAGCTTATCAAGAAATTTATGTGGATACTCCAGGGCTACATATTGAAGAAAAGCGGGCAATTAACCGCTTGATGAACCGTGCAGCAAGTAGTGCGATCACTGATGTCGATATGGTTGTTTTTGTGGTTGAAGGTACAAAATGGACCGATGATGATGAAATGGTGCTAAATAAATTACGAGGGACAAGTGTTCCCGTAGTTTTGGTTATCAACAAAATTGATAATGTTAAAGAGAAGGAAGAGTTACTTCCACATATTATCAAATTAAGTGAACAATTCCCTTTTAAAGATATTATTCCGATTTCAGCTCAACGTGGTAAAAATGTTCATATTCTTGAAAAATTAGTGAGAGAATCTTTGCGTGAAGGAACTCATCATTATCCAGAAGATTATGTGACGGACCGTTCTCAGCGTTTTATGGCATCTGAAATTATCCGTGAGAAATTAATGCGGTTTATGGGAGAAGAGCTACCTTATGCTGTTACCGTTGAAATTGAACAGTTTAAAGTGAATGAAAGAGGCACTTACGAAATCAATGGAGTAATTTTAGTTGATCGTGAAGGGCAGAAAAAAATGGTCATCGGTAGTAAAGGGCAAAAAATCAAAGTTATTGGGACAG
Organism: Vespertiliibacter pulmonis; assembly: GCF_013377275.1. Taxonomy (NCBI): domain Bacteria; kingdom Pseudomonadati; phylum Pseudomonadota; class Gammaproteobacteria; order Pasteurellales; family Pasteurellaceae; genus Vespertiliibacter; species Vespertiliibacter pulmonis. The sequence goes on along the minus strand of NZ_CP016615.1, from coordinate 252,340 downwards.
AAGCTCGTGCAGATATGGAACGTTTATTTGATAGTAAAGTTCACCTCGAGCTTTGGGTAAAAGTGAAAGCTGGTTGGGCTGATGATGAGCGAGCCTTGCGTAGTCTGGGTTATATTGACGAGTAAGAACACTAAATTATCCTAAATAAAAGATGCTGATAATGAGATATTTTATTATCAGCATTTTTACATTTAGCTATCTAATGTGCCGTAATAAATTATGAATATATTACAACGAGGCTTTGTATTGCACCGCCGTGAATATAGTGAAACTAGCTTATTAGTTGATTTTTTCACGGAAAATGAGGGAAGGATTACATTGCTAGCCAAAGGCGCTCGCCGTCCCCGTTCGCCACTAAAAGCATTGTTACAGCCTTTTACGCCGTTATTTTTGCATTGGGGAGGAAAAGGGAATCTCAAAACATTACTTAAGGCTGAATCCGCTTCATTAACTCTACCAATGACAACTCTTGCGTTATATAGTGGTTTTTATGTTAATGAAGTTTTGGTGAGAGTATTAGAAAATCAGACGGCATATCCTGATCTTTTTCAGCATTATTTACAATGTATCACATTGCTAGCAAGCCAACCTGATAACCTTGAGCCAACATTACGAACTTTTGAGTTTAGGGTATTAAAAGCATTGGGATATGGAGTAGATTTTACCCATTGTGCAGCGACAGGAAAAGAAGTTGATCCTGAAATGTCTTATCAATTTTATGAAGACCGAGGATTTGTTGCATCGTTGTTAGCGAATAATCGAATGTTTTTAGGTAAAGATTTATTAGCATTTGATGTGTTTGATTTTAGTGAAAAGGCGACTCAACAAGCAGCGAAACGTTTTACGAGAATTGCTTTAAAGCCCTATTTAGGTAATACGCCGTTGAAAAGTAGAGAATTATTTCAAACTATTTTGCCCTATCAGTTAAAAAGTGGGTAAACAAGCGGTGAGATTTCCCCGTTTTTTTGCGATACTCTCACGTAAAATAGGTTCAAAAAAATCATAATCTACCAAAAAAGCATCGTGTCCAAAGCTTGAATAAAATTCGTGGTATTTAACGTTTACACCAGCATTCAACAACCGTTTATGGCTCTTATGTAGATCAATTTGTTTAAATAATTGATCACTTGTTACTCCAACTAATGTATAATTAGCTTGAATTCTACTGAGTGCTTCTTGCTCGTTATTAAACCCAAAGGTTGGATCGTACAAATCTAATGCCCTAAGTAAACGTATATAGCTGTTAGCATCAAAACGGTCTAAAAATTTTACACCTTGATAGCTTAAATAAGATTCAACTTGAAAATAATCTCCCCAAATTGCCGCTTGTTGCTTTGTCTCACGCCCAAAGGCTTTTTCTAATTGTATATCGGTACGGTAAGTTAGCATACCTAACATTCGTGCAAGTTTTAAGCCGTGAGTTGGGGGAGATTTGTCATAGTAATCGCCATTATTAAAATTAGGATCATTAATAATTGCTTGACGCATAATATGATTAAAACCAATGGCCTCGGCACTCAAGGTGAGCGATGAGCAAAGGTTGATGATATTATCCATAAACTCTGGATAAAAAATCCCCCATTGAGTTGCTTGCATTCCGCCAAATGAACCGCCTACTACAGCTTTTAAATGAGGAATATTGAGCTTATCAAGAAGTGCCTTTTGCACTCTAACAATATCTTGTACCGTAATTGCTGGAAATGTACTGCCATAAGGGCGCTGGGTTTGAGAATTGATTGACATTGGCCCTGTTGTGCCTTTACAGCCACCGAGTACGTTTGAGCAGATAAAAAAATAACGATTAGTATCAAAAGCGAGATTAGGGCCAATAAAATCTTGCCACCAACCTTTATCTGTAAGCGAGTTATGATATGGTTCTGCATCGCCTGTTAATGCGTGGCATAGTAATACTGCATTATCTTTATTTGCGTTGAGGGTACCATACGTTTGATAAGCAACATCAATTGGTGAAAGTGTTCCACCTAAAGCTAATTTCAGAGGAAAATCGTGAAAAAGTGTGATGGTTTGTGCCATAGTATCCTTAAATTACAAAATGTTTACGAAATTTTACTGTTTGCACATTGGATAATGACTAACTTATCTATTGTAAATAGCCTTGTCAAGAAAATTTAGGCATCTATACGTCCATGATTTAGGGTTATATAATTACTTGCTTTTTCTTTTAGCTCCGTTATGCTATTCCCCATTTTATTTTTCATGTAGAGATTATGCAGACACATCAACCAGTTAAGGCTGCTCTTGCGATTGTTACTGCAGGCATTCTTTTTGCTTGTATCAATACTTTAATTCCTAAATTAACGTCAATTTCACCTATTGATTCTAGTGTAATTGCGTTAATGCAGTATTTAGTCGCTTTTCTATTTTTATTACCGAGTATGATAAAAATGGGGTTCACTCAATCGTTAAGGACCAAACATTTTGGGCAGCACTGTTTTCGAGTTTTTTTATCAGCCATCGGAATACAATGTTGGACAATGGCATTAACTCACCCAATTCCAATTTGGCAGGGCATTGCATTACTGATGACTTCCCCGCTATTTGTTACGATTGGTTCAGGTCTGTTACTTAAAGAAAAAGTAGATCAAAAACGTTGGATAGCTACGTTATTAGGCTTTATTGGAGCGATGATTATTTTGGAACCTTGGTCTGATAGTTTTGATTGGATTGTTTTATTACCCGTAGCAGCTGCATTCTTTTGGGCGTGTTATTCATTGATGGTGAAAAAATTATCTAGTGAAGATTCTCCGACTACAATGGTTGCTTACCTATTTATTTTAATTACCCCGTTTAATCTTTTAATCGCAATGACAGATTTAAGCCCTACGGGTTTTCATTTATTATCAATGAGTGATTTGGGGTGGTTAATTTTATTGGGCTTTTTTACAGCATTAGCACAATTAGCCGTGGCTAAGGCATATAGCTTAGCTGATGCCTCTTATATTCAACCTTTTGATTTTATTAAATTACCGTTAAATGTCTTAGCAGGTTGGTTTGTATTTAATTGGGTGCCGCCTGGTAAATTATGGTTGGGTGCTGGTATTATTATTATTGCTACAATGTATATTACTCAAGTAGAAGCAAAGCTTGCTAAACAACAAGTTAAATGACAGAACAGAATCATTCAAATAAACAAAGTAAATTTAAAGTAACCTTGTTTTCGTTACTACGCAAGGTTATATATTTTTTTCGTTTTGCGATTAAATGGGGATTGATTCCATTAGTGGTTTTTGTTTTGTTGATTGATATTAGTACAAGCTATCTTGTTAAAGAAAGCATTTTTACAGATATTGAAAAATTACCTAAGAGAGAATACGCTGTGGTATTAGGCACAGCTAAGTTTTATCCATCAGGTATGCCAAATTTGTATTATAAATATCGGTTAGCTGCAGCAAGAGAGATTTATCGCAATAAAAAGGCCGACTATTTTTTAATGAGTGGTGATAATAAAACCCCTTATTATAATGAACCTAAAATGATGACCGATGATTTGCGTAAAATGGGGGTCGATCGTTCCATAATTCAGCAAGATTATTCAGGCTTTAATACCTTAGATTCAATTATTCGAGCCAATAAAGTTTTTAAATTAAAGCCATTTACGATTGTGTCGCAACGTTTCCATTGTGAACGAGCATTAGTTATAGCTAAATTTCATCATATTGATGCGATCTGTTTTGTTGCAAAATATCCAGAAAAACATTATTGGGTGCGTCTGCGAGAGTCTATTGCTCGGGTTGCAATGGTGCTAGATCTGTTAAGAGGAGCAGATGCTAGTAGTTTAGCTGAATCAAAAATAGTTAAGCCGATAAATTCTAGCACTAAGATAATAAAATAATGGCAGAATAAATCGCCATAAGATAAATGCCTATGGCGATTTGTATTTTGAATGTATTATTCTGATTCTACTAATGTTTTCAAACTTTCGTCTGCTCGGCGAGCTTCTCCTTTATGTTTTTGTTTATTCAGTTGAGCTTCAAGTTTTACTTCGACATCATGTATCGCTTTGTATAAATCATGATCTTGAGCTTTAGCAAAAAGATCTCCTACAGGTGTGCCGATAGCGGCTTCTACTTCGTAGCCATTGGGCTGTTTGTGGATCATAAAATGTGGGTTAATAAGCTGGGTTTGCCATTTATTCAATTTTGCTAAACGTTCTTCAATGTAAGCACGAATTGTTGGGGTAATATCCATTTGTTTGCTTGAAATATTGATTGTCATCACATTTTCCTCTTGTTAGAGACCATATTGGTCAATGAATGATATTCCAGAAAGTATGCTTTTTAACTGAAAATTTCAATCTATTAGACGGATAAAAAACGCAAAAGTTTGATCTACTTAACACTTTTTTATTGTTTTGGACTATAATTCGTGCTAATCAATTGCGATTAGCATAAGAGAATGACTGCGAATGACAGAAAAAAAATTACTCCCGTTTCAACTTACTTTTTTGCGTCCTAAATACTGGGGGCTTTGGGTTGGATTAGGTCTATTTCGACTAGTATTATGTTTGCCCTATCCATTGTTAGTGATTATTGGTAAAGGATTGGGGAGATTGTTTGCTCATCTTAAATTTGGTAAACGTAGAATAAATATAGCTCGGCGTAATTTGGCCCTTTGTTTTCCAGAATACTCTATGGAACAGCGGGAGAAAATTTTGGCTGATAATATTCATTCTGTTGGAATGGCAATTATTGAAACGGGAATGGCGTGGTTTTGGTCGGATAAACGGATTTTAAAATGGTCAAAAATTGAAGGGTTAGAACATTTAAAACAAAATGAGCATACGGGAGTAGTTTTAGTTGGCGTTCATTTTTTAACGCTAGAGCTTGGAGCAAGAATTGTTGGGCTACATCATCAAGGCGTTGGGATCTATCGTCCTAATGATAATTTGTTGTTTGATTGGCTACAATACCGTGGACGAGTACGTTCGAATAAAGGAATGGTTGATCGTAAAGATTTACGAGGAATGATAAAAGCTTTACGAGCGAATGACACAATTTGGTATGCGCCCGATCACGATTATGGACGGAAAAATAGTGTGTTTGTACCATTTTTTGCGGTACAGCAGGCTTGTACAACAACAGGAAGTTATATGTTATTGCGTTCAGCACCAAATAGTGTTGTTATTCCTTTTACTCCAATGCGTAATTATGATTATTCAGGCTATACGGTAAAAATTAGTCCTGTAGTAGATTTTAGTGAATGCACGAATGAAATTGATACGGCAACTCAAATGAATAAAGTGGTAGAGACGGAAATTCTTAAAGCGATAAGTCAATATATGTGGCTTCATCGCCGTTTTAAAACTCGTCCTAGTGAAGATGAGCCAAGCTTGTATTGACAAGCGGTGAGATATAACGAAATTTAGTAAAAGGATAACGAATGTCAAAAATTAAAATTGTATTAGCCACAAGTAATGCAGGAAAAGTACGGGAAATGGCTGATGTACTCAATGAACTCGGCTTTGAGGTGATTGCTCAAAGCGACTTTGGTATTTCAAGCCCAGAAGAAACGGGGCTGACTTTTGTAGAAAACGCGTTAATTAAAGCTCGCTATGCATCAAAAATGACAGGGTTACCTGCAATTGCTGATGACTCTGGACTTTCTGTTGATGCTCTTGGTGGGCAACCTGGGTTATATTCGGCTCGTTATGCAGGAATAGATGGCGATGATCAAGCGAACCGTGCTAAGTTATTACAAGCTCTTGCCAATGTTGATGAAACGGCACGAACAGCGAAGTTTGTCAGTTGCCTAGTATTTTTACAATCTGAAACAGATCAAACTCCTAGAATTGCACTTGGCGAATGTTCAGGTGTAATTCTAGCCGAAGAACGAGGAAAAAATGGTTTTGGTTACGATCCATTATTTTTTTATCCCCCTAAAAATTGTACCTTTGCTGAATTAGAATCAACAGAGAAAAAAAAGGTGTCTCATCGAGCGATGGCATTGGCATCATTAAAACAACAGCTTAAGGAGCAATTATGATTATTAGTACTACCCCAACAATTCAAAATCACGATATTATTGAATATAAAGGCCTAGTTTTTGGTGAAGTTGTTTCAGGTGCAAACATTGTGCGTGATTTCTTTGCAAGTATTACCGATATTATAGGTGGGCGTTCAGGCTCTTATGAGCGTAAAATTAGTGCATCTCGTGAAGATGCATTACGAGAGCTTGAAGAAAATGCCCGTAAATTAGGTGCAAATGCCATAATAGGGGTGTCTTTTGATTATTCAGCTCTTGGCACAAAAAGTATGTTTGTCATTGTGGCAACGGGTACTGCGGTTGTAATTCGATAATGTGGCAAAATAATTCAGCGATCGAACCGCTATTTTGGCAGAAAAAATCGCTGTTAGAAATGAATGAAGTTGAATGGGAAGCCTTGTGTGATGGTTGTGGTAAGTGCTGTTATCGTAAATATATTCAAGGCAGAGGAAAACGAGAGAAACTTTATTACACCGCCGTAGCTTGTAATTTATTGGATATAGAAACAGGTAGGTGCAGTAATTATGCTAATCGTTTTAAACTTGAAACGGACTGCACTAAGCTTACAAAAAAGAATTTACCTGATTTTGGTTGGTTACCGAAAACCTGTGCTTATCGTTTGATTTATGAAGGTAAGCCGTTATTTGATTGGCACCCATTGATTTCTAACGATCCAAATTCTGTTAAAAATGCCAATATCTTAATTAAGAATGGTATTCACGAACAAAATGTCATCGATTGGTTTGAATTTGTTATTGATGACGTATAACAAGCGGTCTGTTCCAAGTATTTTTTGCTGTTGGGGTGATTCGCTTATTTTATAACAATAATAAATGAAAGGAGCAAACAATGAAAACAGCATTAGTTACTGGCGTTACCGCGGGATTTGGCTTAGCCATTTGTAAAATATTGATTAACGCAGGTTATAAAGTGATTGGAACGGGCAGACGAGCCGAGCGTTTAGCTGAGTTAAAAACAGAATTCGGTGAACATTTCTTACCATTAGCCTTTGATGTGAGTGATGTTGAGCAAGTAAAAACAGCATTGAATGATCGCCCGACAGGTTGGCAAACAGTAGATTTATTAGTCAATAATGCAGGGTTAGCGTTAGGGCTCGAGCCTGCTAATAAAGCTAATTTGAATGATTGGTTACAAATGATTGATACCAATATTAAAGGGCTTGTAGCGATAACTCGTGAAATTCTACCTGAAATGGTGGAAAGAAATCAGGGACATATTATCAATATTGGTTCGATTGCGGGAAATTATGCTTACCCAGGAGGTAATGTATATGGTGGTACTAAGGCTTTTGTCAAACAATTTAGTTTGAATTTACGAGCTGATTTGTCAGGAACAGCAATTAGAGTGAGCAATGTTGAACCAGGGCTTTGTGGCGGAACAGAATTTTCAAATGTTCGTTTTAAAGGTGATGATGAAAAAGCCACAAAAGTCTATGAAAATGTAGATTTTGTTACCCCTGAAGATATTGCAAATATTGTGTTATGGCTTAATCAACAGCCTGCACACGTTAATATTAACCGTATTGAAGTGATGCCAACGGCACAAAGTTTTGCTCCGCTTTCTATTAGCCGTAGCCAGTAGAAATATGCAAAATGATAAAAGATTGGCATGTTATTTGCCAATCTTTTGATAGATCTCACCGCTTGTTGCATTTTTTCCTTGTAATTCCTCAAATTTTTGTTAAATTCCATCAGTTATTTTTCATTTAAACACGAAAGGTTAAGCAATGAGCCAACTGGATTTAATTAAATCATCAATCAAATCTATTCCTGATTATCCGAAAGCAGGGATTATTTTCCGTGATATTACTTCTTTATTAGAATCACCTGAGGCATTTCGTGCCTCGGTTGATGCAATCGTGGCGGAGTTTAAAGATAAAGGTATCAATAAAATTGTTGGAACAGAATCAAGAGGTTTCATCTTTGGGGCACCTGTTGCGTTAGCATTAGGTGTACCTTTTGTTTTAGTGCGTAAGCCTAAAAAATTACCTCGAGCAACAATTTCTCAATCTTATACGCTAGAATATGGTGAAGATACGTTAGAAATTCACTCTGATGCTATTAAGGAAGGGGACAATGTCCTAATTATTGATGATTTATTAGCAACAGGTGGAACAGTTGAGGCAACAGCAAAATTGATTCGCCGTTTAAATGGCGTGGTTGAAAATGCGGCATTTGTTATTTGGCTACCTGAATTAAAAGGGGCAGAGCGTTTAGCTGAATTTGGCATTAAGCCTTTCACTTTAGTGAGCTTTGACGGTCATTAATTTATATTAAAATAGGTAATTTTGTGTCCTATCAAGTTCTTGCACGAAAATGGCGACCACAACGTTTTAATCAAGTGGTTGGACAACAACACGTTTTATCTGCTCTTGAAAATGGGTTGCGAGAAAATCGGTTACATCACGCTTATCTTTTTTCAGGTACTCGGGGGGTAGGGAAAACGTCTATTGCACGTTTATTTGCAAAAGGGCTAAACTGTGAAACAGGAATTACGGCTGATCCTTGTGGAAAATGTGCAAATTGTAAAGCGATTGAAGAAGGGCGTTTTATTGATCTTATTGAGATTGATGCGGCTTCTCGAACTAAAGTGGAAGATACCCGTGAGTTGCTTGATAACGTGCAGTATAAACCTACGGTAGGACGTTTTAAAGTTTACTTAATTGATGAAGTGCATATGCTCTCTCGCAGTAGTTTCAATGCATTGCTAAAAACATTGGAAGAGCCGCCTGAGTATGTGAAGTTTTTATTGGCAACGACTGATCCACAGAAATTACCTATCACGATTTTATCTCGTTGTATGCAATTTCATCTGCGGGCATTGGATCAGTCTCAAATTCAGCATCATCTTGAATTTATTCTAAAACAAGAAAATATTTCGTACCAGCTTTCAGCGGTTGAAAAGTTAGCAAAAGCTGCACAAGGTAGTATAAGAGATTCGCTTAGTTTAACGGATCAAGCCATTGCAGTTGGTAATGGTGAAATTACCTTACCAACAGTTAGCCAAATGCTAGGGTTGATTGATGATCATCAACCTATTGAATTGGTACAAGCATTAGCTCTTGCTGATGGTGAAAAAGCGATGAATGTTATTCAATCGGTTGCACAAAAAGGTGTAGATTGGCAACAGCTATTAAGCGATGTGGCTGAGCGTTTACATCAAATTGCAATGTTGCAATTATTACCTCATTCATCACAACATCACGATCACAATATAGAAAATTCACAAAGCGAAAGTGCATTACATTTTCTTGCTCGTCAGTTACCCCCTGAAGATGTACAATTTTTCTATCAGTTAATGTTAGCAGGGAAAAAAGAGTTATCGCTTGCTCCAGAGCCTCGCATTGGTGTGGAGATGACAATATTGCGAGCATTGGCTTTTCACCCGAAAAACGCCGATAAAATCGTAACACCTACGACCTCAGTAGTTTCTACTCAGCCAGTTAAAAGTGTCTCAGCTACGCAGTCAAAGATTGCACAGATAAAGGAACAACTTGTACAAAATCAACAAGTAGAGGCTAAAAAGACAACAACATTACAAGCGGTGAGTTCTATAGAAAATATTGCAAATAACGTAGCTGAAACTACCGCTTTATCCGAAAATTTATCAAAAACATCGCCATTAAAAGCGGCAACAATGGCTCTCAATGCGTTAAATCGACTTGATGCATTAAGTTCAGAACAGCAAAAAAAAAAGCGTGAATTTTTAACGCCAACCTCAACTAAAGGAAGCCGTTCTGATAGTGAGAACTTACAGGCACGTTTTGCAAAATTAGCGAATAAAAATGTAGAACAGGCGAAAAAAGCTGAACATTCAGTGCAAGATAATGATGGTGAAGATTACCGTTGGACATGGCTCAATCCCGAATTAGAAAATCAGCAAGAAATTACTCAAAAACCTTCCGATATTAAGCAAGCTATTTTGCAAGAACGCACACCTGAGTTAGTGCAGAAAACAATTAAACTTGCTAGTGAGCAAGATGAGTGGTGTCGTATTATTAACCATTTAACCCTTCCAGGGCTAGCACGTCAATTGGCTTTAAATAGTTATCTTGCAGGTCAGCAAGGTGATGAGTTGCAATTAGTTTTAAAACCTGTAATGGCACATTTAAAAAATACTGAAAACTTAGAAAATTTAAAGCAGGCGTTAGCAGAACAAGGGTTAAATTACCATCTATCTCTTGGCGAGAGCAATACACATAAAACACCCTTAGAACTACGCCGGCAAATTTTTGAGCAACTTACTCAATCAGCGAAACAAGCGTTGATAGCAGATGAGAAATTACGATTATTAAAAAACGCGTTTAATGCAGAAATTGATGAATCTACGATAAGGGCAGTTGCAGAGTAATAGTATCAAACAGAATAAATAGAGAAAAGGTGAGTAATCTAAAATGAAAGCATTAGAAATTAAGCAGTTAGTAAAGCAATATCGTACAGGTGTACAAGCTATTAAGGGAATTGATTTAAGCGTGGAACAGGGCGATTTTTATGCATTACTTGGGCACAATGGTGCAGGAAAATCAACATTAATTGGGATCATTAGTTCGTTGGTAAATAAAACAAGTGGTTCTGTTAATGTGTTCGGCTATGATCTCGATACGCAAAAAACACAATTAAAACAGCAGATTGGCTTAGTACCACAAGAATTTAATTTTAACCAATTTGAAAAAGTGATTGATGTATTGCTTTGTCAAGCAGGATTTTATGGAGTAGATCGAGCAACGGCATTAGAGCGGGTTGAATATTGGTTGCGTAAATTAGAATTATGGGAAAAAAAAGAGGCACAGATCCGAGAATTATCGGGTGGAATGAAACGCCGTGTAATGATTGCCAGAGCTTTAATGCATAACCCTAAATTATTGATTTTAGATGAACCAACGGCGGGGGTTGATATTGAATTACGCCGTAGTTTATGGGATTTCCTGCGTGAGCTAAACCAAAATGGGACAACTATTATTTTAACTACCCATTATTTGGAAGAGGCGGAAATGCTTTGTCGGAATATAGGCATTATCCAAAAAGGGCAATTAGTTGAGAATACTTCGATGAAAGCATTGCTAGCAAAACTAGAGGCAGAAACATTCGTGTTAGATATTGCCGAAAAGCAACCGCTTGTGATTGAAGATTACCCAATTAAATGGATTGATGAAACGACGCTTGAAGTTGAGGTTAAACGCAAACAAGGGCTGAATAGATTATTTCAACAGTTGACGGAACAACATATCAATATATTGAGTTTGCGTAATAAATCTAATCGTTTAGAAGAATTTTTTATGAGCTTGAAATAGGAAGAAGATATGATTGGTTTTTACACGTTAGTTTTTAAAGAAACAAAAAGAGTGCTACGCATTTGGCGACAAACACTTGTTCCACCGATAATTACGACTACGCTATATTTTTTAATTTTTGGTACTTTAATTGGTAATCGTATTGGTGAAATGAATGGCGTGAGTTATATGCAGTTTATTGCACCAGGGCTGATTATGATGAGTTCTATTACTTCAGCTTATGGTAATACGGCTTCTTCATTTTTCTTGAGTAAATTTGTGCGTAATATTGAAGAACTGCTTGTTTCGCCAATTTCTACTCATACTATTATTTGGGGCTATGTTTTCGGTAGTATTGTTCGAGGTGTATTGGTTGGAGCATTAGTTACTGCTGTCGCGCTCTGCTTTGTTTCTTACGATATTTATTCGTGGAGTATTATTTTTCTTACAATGTTGCTGAGTACCATCGTTTTTGCATTAGGTGGGCTTATCAATGCAGTATATGCTAATACCTTTGATGATATCGGTATTATTCCGACTTTTGTATTAACACCTTTAACCTATTTGGGCGGTGTGTTCTATTCTATCAGTTTATTACCAGAATTTTGGCAAATTGTTTCTCGCTTTAATCCGATTGTTTATATGATTAGTGGTTTTAGATATGGTTTTCTTGGAATAAGTGATGTGTCTATTTACTACACTTTTGGTGTGCTTGCCTTATTTATTATTGCTTTATATAGCTGGGCATATTCGTTAATTGAACGTGGCGTAAATTTGCGTAGTTAATTCATAACATATAAGGAAATAAGAATGAATTGGCGTTGGATAAGTGTAGCTGTTGCTTTTGCAAGTTGGTTATTTCCAAATAATGTGTTTGCTGAAAATATTCGAGTATTTGCAGCCGCTTCAATGACGAATGTATTACAGCAGTTAGGTATGCAATATCAAACAAAATTTCCAGCTGATCAGCTAACTTTTTCCTTTGCAGGCTCATCAACACTTGCAAAGCAGATTGAACAAGATGCTCCCGCTGACCTATTTATTTCTGCAGATCAACATTGGGCAGATTATTTAATAGCTCATCAGCCAAATAAAATAACGAACCAACGAATTCTTGCCAAAAATAGTCTGGTGTTGATTGCACCTAAAGAAAGTGATTTACACGCAATAGAAATTCAGCAAATGGATCTCCCTAAAATCTTAGGTGAACGTTATTTAGCCATTGCAGATGATAATGTACCAGCAGGGCGGTATGCTAAAAAAGCATTAACTTATTTAGGTAAGTGGAACAGTGTTGAAACTCGATTAGCTAAAGCGAAAGATGTGCGTGCTGTATTATCCTATGTTGCACGAGATGAATTACCATTAGGTATCGTTTATGCAACGGATGCTAATATTAGCCCGAATGTCAAAATCGTGGCTGAATTTCCACCAATAAGCTATGGCGATATTGTTTACCCCATTTTAGCATTAAATAATAAACCTGAAGTTCAACGTTTTTTTGCGTTTTTATTTAGTTCAGAGGCACGGCAAACTTTTCAAGATGCAGGATTTGTACCAGTTGAATAAGTTTTCAATAAAACAACCGCTTATCATCACAATATGAACTTATTTTCTGCTTTTTCTCAGCAAGAACTTGATGCTATTTTTTTGAGTTTGAAAGTAGCATCGGTTGCTGTTCTTTTTGCATTACCCTTTGCTATTGCAATAGCGTGGGTGCTTGCCCGCAAAACATTTTTTGGGAAAAATCTACTAAATGGCATTATCCATCTGCCATTAGTCCTTCCTCCAGTGGTAATTGGCTATATATTACTGATTGTAATGGCAAAAAAAGGTATGATTGGGCAGTGGTTGTGGCAATGGTTTAATTTTTCATTTAGTTTTTCTTGGCGTGGAGCAGTGCTTGCATCAATGATTATGGCATTTCCGTTAATGGTACGTTCTATTCGTTTAGTATTTGAAACAGTTGATCCCAAATTAGAACAGGCGGCGAGAACGTTAGGAGCTAGCCCATTAAAAGTATTTTTTACCCTGACGTTACCGCTTTCTTTTTCGGGTATTATTGCAGGGATTGTGCTGGGGTTTGCACGCTCACTTGGAGAATTTGGAGCAACCATTACTTTCGTATCTAATATACCAAATGAAACCCAAACAATTCCTTCTGCTCTTTATACTTTCATTGAAACTCCCGATGGAGAAATGGCTGCTGCCCGTTTATGTTTAGTAGCTATTCTCATTTCTTTATTTGCATTGATTTGCTCGGAAATACTTGCAAAACGTCAGCAGACATATCAGTAGGCTAAAATGTTACAAATTTCGGTAAAACAGCAATTAGGACAATTAAATTTAGATGTAAATGTAGCGATAGAGAGCCAAGGCGTTACCGCAATTTTTGGGCGTTCAGGGGCAGGAAAATCAAGCTTAATCAATTTGATTGCAGGATTGTCTAAAGCTGAAAGTGGGCAGATTGTGTTAAATCAGCGAGTATTATTTAGTACTAAACAAAAGATAAATTTACCCCCAGAAAAACGACGGATTGGCTATGTTTTTCAAGAACCTAGATTATTTCCTCATTATCGAGTTGAGGGCAATTTGAAATATGGTTGCAAGCGGCCAGATCCTGAAAAATTTTTGCAATTAGTTGAGTTATTAGGACTCGGAAACTTGCTTAATCGTTACCCCAATAGCCTTTCTGGGGGAGAAAAACAACGTGTTGCGATTGGGCGAGCTTTACTTTCTGAGCCAGAACTATTATTGATGGACGAGCCATTATCTGCTTTAGATATTCCTAAAAAAAATGAATTGTTGAGCTATTTACGGCAACTTGCCCAGAAACTTCAAATACCTATTTTATATGTTACTCATAGCCTAGGTGAAGTTATTCGGTTATCTAACCGCTTGTTATTGCTTGAACAGGGTAAAATGATGGCCTATGCATCTACCACTGAAGTGCTGAATAGTGAGCTGTTTTTGCCCTGGCAAATTGAAAGTAAAAATAGTTTGTTAGAACTTTCGTTGAGAAATGAACAACCACAAGATCAAATGTTAGCATTACAGCTAGGTAAGCAGAGTATTTGGATAAATAGGCAATCAGGCTATGAATTTGGTGATAAAATTCGGATTATGATTGCTAGCCGAGATGTGTCAATTACCCTCGAACAACCTGTAAAAACATCAATCCGTAATATACTTAAAGGAACCATTTACAAAATTGAGACACGACCTGACCGCTTGGACATTGCAATTACAGTTGGAGAACAAATCATTTGGGCAACAATTAGTTCTTGGGCATTTAGCGAATTGCAATTAACCGTAGGACAGCTCGTTTATTTACAGATAAAAAGTATCTCAATTTAGCCTGTTTTTTCAGCGAGTAATCTTAGATATAAGCAGAAAAGTAGCTTTTTAAATATTTTCCTATTATAATTGACACCGTTTTCATATTCTTAATATCCCCCCTTAGCTCAGTTGGTTAGAGCAGGCGACTCATAATCGCTTGGTCACTGGTTCAAGTCCGGTAGGGGGGACCATTCAAATTACTTGTCCTAATTTATAATCTCAGATTTACAACCGTATATTTTAGTAGTACGCTAATCACACAAATAAATAATTGTTCTAACAATTATAATGATTTCTTATAAACTTTAATTGATAAAAGGAAAGCAAAATGGCAGACGTTGATATCGCTTATATTCAGAAAATGCAAGATCTATATGGTAAATGGGTAAAACTTCAACCAAAACTTGAAAAAAATATTCAACAATGGCAAGAGGCTGTGGCAATCATGGCTGAACTTAAACCATTTTATTCAAATCCAAAATGGATTGAACTATATGAAATGAGTGAGGATGAGTTACCGTTAGAAACCAATGGAAATTATAGCGTGCTATCTCAAGATGCATTGTGGAATGCTTTTGAAGAAGAGCAAAGCTTATCTTCAGAATTAAAAGAGATTTTAGCAAAACTTGAAGCGCAAAATGATTAATTATTAACATAAATATTACTAAATTATGCTTTTTTAGGGCAATTAAGTCATTAAAAATAGAATTGCTCTTTAATGAGATAAAGGAAAGTTATGACAAATAATAAAGTATGGTTAGTTACGGGGGCTTCCAGTGGCTTAGGTTTAACAACGGTTAAGACATTACTTGCACAGGGTTACCGTGTGGCAGCTACTACAAGAGATGTTGAAAAATTGAAAATTGCTGTAGGCTATTCAGGCGAGAATTTTTTACCAATTACAATGAAAATCACAGATGAAATTGATATTCAGCGTGGTATAGCTGATATTTTAAGTACATTTGGTCGAATTGATGTAACAGTAAATAATGCGGGTTATATCCAAGTTGGAGCTATTGAAGAGCTTTCAGACAAAGAAATACGTGATAATTTCGATATTAATGTATTCGGTATGATGAATGTTATTCGAGCAGTGATGGCAGTTTATCGCCAGCAAAAGAGCGGTCGTTTTCTCAATATATCTTCAATTTCGGGAAGTACAACTGCACCTGGACAAGCAATTTATAGTGCAACGAAAGCCGCTGTTATTATGTTAAGTGAAGCCGTGGATTATGAAGGCAGAGATTTTAATGTGCGTTCTATTGCAGTTTGTCCGGGAGGACTACGCACAAATTTCCTTGGAGGTTCGGCTCGTTTCCCGGAACATCCGTTAAATGAGTATAGTAGTGTTCGTCAATATGAGCAAGCATATCGTGGTTTACATCAAAATCAAAGTGGTGATCCTGAGAAAGCAGCAGCGGCATTGATTGAGTTAGCAGAAGCAGAAAATCCACCACTTCGTATCTATTTAGGTGCGGATAGTTTTGGTGGGGCTGTTCGTAAGAACCAAGAAATAATGCAAGAAATGCAAGAGTGGCAACCGCTGTCGTTAAGCACTCGTTATGATAGTTAACTAAATTATCCCATTGTTTTTAGAAAAACAGTGGGATTTTTTTACTATCTTTTGAGTGCTTTTCTAGTTTATATTTTTTGTTATTTCTGACTATATAAAAATAGTCTTGGTATAAGAAATTATTTAAAAGTAATAGGTATAAAAAAGCCCGATACCAAAAGGGTAATAGTATCGGGAGGAGGTCTTACCTAAGGAAATGAAAAAAACTTTGCTATTTGAGTTTAAGCATTTAGCACTTAATCAGACTAGTTATTTATCATAAAGTTCATTCGTTTTTATAAAATAGTTAAAAAATTTCAATAAAGAATGAATGGAAGATAAAAGTGGTTTATTAGTAATAAAAGTGCAAAATTTTGAATAAACAGACCGCTTGTTGAGTATTACAAGCGGTCTGTTTATCTAAAGAATTTGTAATCAGCCGGTATTCCTCATTCCCGCAGCAATACCTGTAATGGTAATCATTAAAGCCTGTTCAAGAGCTGGATCGGTTATTTCTCCTTGTTTACGTAAGCGGTATAGAAGTTCAACTTGCAGAAGATTGAGCGGGTCGGTATAAATATTGCGTAAGGCGATAGAATCTGCAATCCATGGAAGATCCGCCATTAATTGTCCTTCGTGAGCGAGAGATAAAACGGTTTTGATATCCTTTTGTAGTTGGCTACGTAAGGTGTTACCTAAATAGTGTAGTTGCTGTGCCACGAGACGTTGATCGTAATGTTCGGCAAGCCATAAATCAGTTTTGCTGAAGACCATTTCTAACATACCAATACGGGTAGAGAAAAATGGCCATTGTTCGCACATCTCTTTCAATAGGGGATAATTTCCTTGTTCAATTAATTGTTGTAACGCTTGACCAGCACCTAACCACGCAGGCAGCATTAAGCGGTTTTGCATCCAGGCAAATATCCACGGAATTGCTCTTAAACTTTCAACACCGCCATTCGGGTTACGTTTGGCAGGGCGAGAGCCTAAAGGTAATTTTGATAATTCTAGTTCAGGGGTAGCACTGCGGAAATAAGGTACGAAGTTAGGTTCATCTCGTACTATATGACGATAGCATTGGCAGGAAATATCTGCACTTTGATCCATTATTTCACGCCATTGCGGTTTTGGTTCTGGTGGCGGGAAAAGATTTGCTTCAAGTATCGCACTGGCGTAAAGATCTAAGCTTTCAATGGCAACAGCTGGTAGACCAAGTTTAAAGCGAATCATTTCGCCTTGCTCGGTTACTCGTAAACCATTTTTTAATGACCCAGGAGGCTGAGAAAGTAGAGCAGCGTGAGCAGGTGCGCCGCCACGTCCAATTGTACCTCCACGCCCGTGAAAGAGCGTAAGTTCAATATCAAATTTTTTGCAGAGATTAACTAAGGCTTCTTGTGCTCGATATTGTGCCCAAGACGCCGCTAACATACCCGCATCTTTCGCTGAATCGGAGTAGCCGATCATGATCATTTGTTGGTGATCAATGATTTCACGATACCAATCCATCTCAAAGAGTTCACTCATCACTTTTTCACAGCGGTTGAGATCATCTAATGTTTCAAATAAGGGAGATACAGGAATTTTTTGAGTACAGCCCATTTCCTTGAGTAATAGATGAACGGCAAGCACATCGGAGGCCTCACGAGCCATTGAGATAATGTAGGCAGAAATTGCACCTTCTGGTTGTTTGGCAATGATTTGAGCTGTTGCTAAAATCTCTGCTGTTTCAGCACTAGGTTGCCAGTTGGTTGGGATTAAAGGGCGGTGCGAGCGGAGTTCTTGAATTAAAAAGGTCTGTTTCTCTTTTTCAGACCATTGGGCGTAGTCGCCTAAGCCAATATAGCGAGTAATTTCTGCAATCGCCATTGTATGTCGGGAGCTTTCTTGGCGGATGTCTAAACGAGTTAGACCTAAGCCAAAGCAACGAACTCGGCGCAGGCAATCTAATAATCCTCCATTAGCGATAATCCGCACGCCACATTGTATTAAAGATTGGTAGCAATCATAGAGAGGCTGCCAAAGTTGTTCATCTTGTGTCAAAATTTCTTGTAAATGAATAGTAGAAGGTTTTCCTTCGAGCAATTCACCGTAATAGGTAACCGTTTTGATCAATTTTGTGCGTAGAGATCGCATAACTGCTCGGTAGGGCTCTAAATTGCCGCCATATTTTTCTCGAAATTCAGGAGTACATTGCACAACGGAAAGTTCTTCCGTTAAATTTCGAATATCATTTAAAAATAGTTCTGCGGCTTTCCAGCGGTTCATCAGTAGCACTTGGCGAGTTGTTTCAGCAGTAACGAATGGGTTACCATCTCTATCTCCGCCCATCCATGAAGAAAAACGCACCGAAGAAAGCGAGACCGAATACTGCACGCCGAAGTGTTTTTCTAAATGAAAATTGATTTGACGACAAAATTCAGGCACAGCGTGCCATAAACTATTTTCAATTACTGCCATTCCCCATTTGGCTTCATCGACTGGCGTTGGGCGTTGGGTTCGAATTTCATTTGTATGCCATGCTAATGCAATTAGTTGCAATAAACGGCGTTTGTATTTGGTGCTTTCCTGTTCAGTTAAATCATCGTGTTCAAGTAGGCTCAGGCAACGGTTAATCTCAACATGTTTATGGACTAAGGAACGGCGAGTAACTTCTGTTGGGTGAGCGGTTAGAACAAGATCAATCAGCAACTTATCAATGGCTTCTAGCACTCTACCTACGGGCATTTGTTGTGCTTTTAACCGTGCAAAAAGTGCTCCGAGCGATCGTTCACTTAATGAATGATCTTGATTATGACGGGAAATAGTTTGGTACTGTTCAGCAATATTAGTGAGATTAAGAAAATGGCTAAATGCTCGAGCAACAGGAATGACGTTTTCGGTTGAAATGGTCGATAAAATATCGAGTAATTGTTTTCTGGCGGTGTCATCTCCGCCACGAGATGCTCGTGAAAGTTTACGAATATTTTCGATTAACGCTAAAATATCGCTCCCTTGCGCATCGCAAATAGTTTCCCCTAGAAAATCGCCTAACATATGAATGTTATTTCGCATTGATTCATATTGATGATGCATAAAATATCCTTTTGCTATTCTTCTAAAATATATTGGGTGTAGATATACCGAAAAAGTAAAGCGAGTGCAATATTTTGTTCAATTATTTTTATACTGAGGATTAGAAAAATTTATGCTTTAAATTGATGTAGGAGATATAAGCGGTTTCTTTGCAAAAAATTTTGCGAATCAACCGCTTGCTGGATAGGCTTACTGCGAATTAAATAGTGCTTGGTGAGCAAGTAATTGCTCTCGGGTTAGGCTGAAAACACCCAAACCGCCATTTTGGAACTCAAGCCAGTTAAATGGCACGGTAGGGAATTGCTCAATAAGATGAACCATACTGTTACCTACTTCGCAAACTAATACACCGTTGTCGGACAGATATTCTGCGGATTGTGCCAAAATACGTTTAGTAATTTCTAGCCCATCAATGCCTGAGCCAAGAGCGAGCTCAGGTTCGTGTTGAAATTCTTCAGGCATTGAGTCAAGATCTTCTTGGTCAACATAAGGTGGATTAGTGATAATTAAATCATATTTATCTTGTGGTAATCGGTTAAATAAATCTGACTGTAACGGGAAGACTCGTTCTGCCATTTGATAGCGGTCAATGTTGATTTCAGCAACATTGAGAGCATCAGTTGAGAGATCAATAGCATCAATTTCTGCGTTCGGAAAGCGTTCAGCACAAGCAATAGCAATACAACCACTGCCTGTACAAAGATCTAAAATTCGGTGAGGTTCTGTACGTAAAATCCCTGTAAAGCCTTGCTGAATAAGTTCGCCAATAGGTGATCGTGGAATAATTACTCGTTCATCAACATAAAAATCTAAGCCACAAAACCACGCACTATGGGTGAGATAAGCAACAGGCTTGCGTAGTCCTAAGCGTTGTTGCACCATTTCAATAATACGTTGTTTTTCAACAGCGGTAAGACGTGATTGGTAGAGACTTTCTGGCACATCAACTGGCAGAGCTAAAGCGCTTAAGACTAATTGATTAGCTTCATCCCACGCATTGTCGTGCCCGTGTCCGTAGTAAATATCAGACGCATTAAAATAACTATATGCCCAACGCATCATATCTAAAATGGTTTTGAGATCTTGCTCAACGGGAGATTGGGCTATATCGTCAAGTAATTCAAGGTTATATTTAAACATAGGTATCCTATTTTAATTTTACGGTTAGCAGAATAAATCTTTGCTAATAAAACTGTGAAGATTTATACCATATTTCCCTTTATGTTAGAATGCTAGTAATAAAATTTAACGGGATAAATTATGAAAGAACAAGATGATGATGTAGCATTATTTCAAAATGCAATAAAAGGCACAAAAAAAATTGAGCAGAATACTTTTGTACCTAAAACAGTACTAGGAAAAAAGATTAGTGAAGTTCGGGAACAAAAAGAACACGCCGATACGTTATTCTATTTTTCTGATGAATATGAACCGCTTTTAGCTGAAGAGAATGAAAAAGTGCGTTATCGTCGTGAAGATGTTGATCCTTATATTCTCAAACAATTACGCCGTGGAGATTTTCACCCTGAGCTTTTTTTAGATCTACACGGACTAACCCGTGAACAAGCCAAAAAAGAGCTAGCAAGTTTAATCTTAGCCTGTGAGCGTGAAAATGTGCATTGTGCAAGTATTATGACAGGATACGGCACACGAGCTTTGAAAAATCAAATTCCTCGTTGGCTTGTTCAGCACCCTAAAGTGTTAGCTTTACACCAAGCACCAAGGGAGTGGGGGGGGGATGCAGCTATTTTAATCCTTATTGAGCAAGTTCGTAATAATGAGGAGTTTCGCCGTTAACAAGCGGTAAGATTTAGGCAAATTTTTCGACTATTTTAATGAGCTAGAAAATTATAATGATAAAAATGGTGGTATAAGAGCACTAAATTACATTAAGATTAGTGCTTGTTTTTTATTCAAACATTAAAGGAGAAAAAATGTTAGAACTTGTTTTAGCTATTTTATGTAGTGTATCTGTTGGTGCATTGATAAAAATAGCTCATCAAAAAGAGATCAAGATTGCACAGAGTATTGCAGTCAATTATTTAGTTGCTGTTGCATTCTGTTATTTTTTATTGAAACCCGATTTCAAAGGGCAAACAGTCGTTGATATTGTGAGTAATAACCCATCTTCTTATCTCTTTTTCGCATTGGGCATTTTATTACCTACGGTTTTTTTAATTCAAGCGAAAGCTATTGAATTAGCAGGTATTGTGCGTACTGATGCTGTACAACGGCTCTCATTATTTTTGCCTATTCTAGCGGCTTTTACTTTGTTTGGAGAAGCGGTAACTTCCCATAAATTATTTGCATTAGTTTTGGCATTTATTGCATTAGGATTTTTATTGTGGAAAAGCCAGAGCGAAATGGCAAAAGTAAATAAAATAGTATTTTTAATTTTACTGTTGGTCTGGATTGGATTTGGAGTCATTGACATTTTATTTAAACAAATGGCAAAAACAGGCGAAGCATTTTCTTTAACCCTATTGATTACCTTTATTAGTGCAGGTTGTGTAATGTTTATTACTTTATTATTAAAGCGTACACAATGGCATATTCCTAGTGTGTTAGTTGGTTTGCTATTAGGAACATTGAACTTTGGTAATATTCTATTTTATTTAAAAGCACATCAAGCGATGAAAGATGACCCCACTCTTGTATTTACAGGAATGAATTTAGGAGTGATTTGTTTAGGAACGTTAGTTGGAGCATTGTTATTCAAAGAAAGAGTGCATAAAGCCAACTATATGGGGGTGTGTGTAGCGATTATCGCAATTATTTGTCTATTTTATTGGCGATAAATACAAATATATTCACCAACAAGCGGTAAGATTAGCCTAAAAAAATGTAATAGGCAGAGATTAATTTTATATAGAACGTCATACAAAGGGGCAGAGAAATGAAAAATCTGAAATATTATGGGCAGAATTATGTAAATTGGGTCTTGCGGTTAGGTAAGGTAAAGGCTGCATTATTTGGTTTTTTCATTCTTTCGTTATCTGCAATTATTTTACAATCTGTGTTAAGTTTACTATTTACAGGGGAAGTTCCGCATAGTGATATTTTTCGTTCTATCGTATTTGGTTTAATTTCTGCCCCTTTTACCCTCTATTTTTTTAATCTAGTTGTAGAAAAATTAGAACGCTCTCGTATTCGTTTAGAAACCTCATTAAAAGATCTTTCACTTTTGCGTGAACATGATGCACGACTGAATGTTGAATTGGATCAGACAGCCTCATTTTTACGCTCATTTTTTAATGCTTCCCCTGATTTAGTTTTTTATCGTGATGATAAGGGGCGATTTTTAGGCTGTAATAGAGCAATGGAATTATTAACAGGAAAATCCGAAACAGAGCTAATAAATTTAACTCCTCACGATATTTATTCACCTGAAACAGCTAATTTAATTTTATCAACGGACAGCGACACTTTCATTAGTAATACGGGTGTTACTTATGAGCAGTGGATTCGCTATCCAAATGGTAAATTAGCCTGTTTTGAAATTCGTAAAGTGCCGTATTACGATCAGATAAAAGATCTACACTGTATTATGGGCTTTGGACGAGATGTTACCGAACGCAAACGTTATCAATCTGTGATAGAGAAAAATAGTCGAGATAAAACAACATTAATGGCAACGATCAGCCACGAATTACGAACGCCGTTAAATGGAATTATTGGTTTAAGTCAGATTCTACTAGAAGGCGAAATATCCGAACAACAACGAGATTATTTAAAAACCATTAACATTAGTGCTGTGTCTTTAGGGCATATCTTTAGCGATATTATTGACTTAGAAAAAATAGACAGTCGGCGGATTGAGTTATTTCGTTCGGAAATAGAGTTTTCACAGGTGATTAGCAATATTAGTCATTTTGCGAATTTAATGGCGGGACAGAAGAATATCCATTTTCATATCCATTATGATCAAGACTTACCGCATTTTATTTATGTTGATAATGCCCGTTTAAGCCAAATCTTATGGAATTTGGTCAGTAATGCCGTCAAATTTACTCCCGCAGGGGGAGATATTTATCTAAATGTAAAACGTAAGGATAATGATCATTTCAGTTTTGAACTACGAGATACAGGCATTGGTATTCAAAAAAGTGAACAGCGTAAAATTTTTGCGATGTTCTACCAAGCAGAAAATAGTCAAGGTAAAAAAGCCGCAGGTAGTGGCATTGGGTTAGCCATTTCAAAGCGGATTGCTAAACTAATGGGGGGAGATTTAACGGTTGAGAGCGAATTAAACCAAGGCTCAACTTTTACTTTGACCATTCAAGCCAATGAAGTTGCACCACAAAATGTGGTAGCGTTAAATCGGCACGCATTGCGAGTGTTGTTAGTAGAAGATATTGAAGTCAATATAGTTGTTGCTAAGGCTATGTTGGCTAAATTTGGGTGTGAAGTTGATGTGGCAATGAGTGGTGCAAGGGCTTTTGAGCTATTTGAGGAAAATAGTTATGATTTAATTTTATTGGATATTCAATTACCTGATACAACAGGATTTGAAATTGCACAGCAACTACGAAAACGTTATGAAGAAGGAAAGGTCGATTATTTACCGCTATTGGTCGCATTGACCGCAAATATTATTCAAACTAAAGCTGAATATGAACAGCAAGGTATGGACGATGTATTACGTAAGCCTCTTTCACTAGAAGCATTAGCGAGATGCTTAAATTATTATTTTGATGAGGGATTTTTGGAAAATTCTTTTGAAAATCGACCGCTTGCTGAATTTATTTCCGAGCAGGATTTACCTTTTGACTGTTTAATGCTTGGTGAACTCGTAGATGTAATGGGGGTAAATGCCGTGTTAGCAAATTTAGAGCTTTTTGCGCAACTAATGCCTGATTATCTCAATAATTTGCAGGCTTATTTTCAGCAGTGGCAACAAGGAAACATAGATGATGAACGGCAGCGAAAAATCATTGTAGACGAGGCTCATAAAATTAAAGGTGCATTTGCTTCAGTTGGATTAAAACGATTGCAACAGATTGCTCAACTTGCTCAAACAGATAATGGCATTTTCTGGGCAGAGAATATTGAACATTGGGTAGCACAATTACATCATTGGCAGGAAGATTTACAACAGGCAACTTTATGGATAAAAGAGGTAAAAAATGACAAATAATCGTGTTAATCTCACCGCTTGTAATCCTTCGCTTTATATTGGTGTAATGTCTGGAACGAGCCTTGATGGAGTCGATATTGCGTTAATGGATTTTAGCCAATCACCAAAATTATTGAAGGCAGAAGTGATGCCAATACCAGAAGATCTACGAGGTGAACTCTCCCAATTAGTTAAATCAGGTGAAGTAACTTTACAAAAATTAGGTGAGCTTGATCATCGTTTAGGTCTTCTCTACGCTAATAGCATTAACCAGTTTCTTAAAAAGCATAATGTGCTACCCGAGAACATTCGAGCTATTGGTTGCCACGGACAAACAATTTGGCACGCACCACAGGGATATTTTCCTTTTACAATGCAATTAGGTGATATGAATCTGGTTGCGGCAAAAACGAGAATTACCGTTGTTGGCGATTTTCGTCGTAAAGATATGGCATTTGGCGGTCAAGGAGCTCCGCTTGTACCTGCTTTTCATCAAGCATTATTCGCTGATCCAAAACGGATTGTTGCAGTGGTAAATATTGGTGGGATAAGTAATGTATCATTATTGATCCCTAACCAAAATGTAATTGGCTATGATATTGGGGCTGGCAATACGTTATTAGACAGTTGGATCGAAAAGCATCAGGGAAAGCCGTTTGATAAAGATGCAGAATGGGCAAAGCAGGGCAATATGAAACGTGAATTATTAGCGGAACTGTTAGATGATCCTTTTTTCACACTGTTACCACCTAAAAGTACAGGACGTGAGCAGTTTAATTTGTCGTGGCTCGAAAAAAAACTTGCTAAAGTTACCGCTTGTAATGGCGAAGTGTTACAGGCCGTTGATGTACAAACTACTTTAGTGGAATTTACTGCTCAAAGTATTGCAAATGATTTAACAAAAATAGTTAGTCAGCTGAATTTACCTTGTTTATTGCTTGTTTGTGGTGGAGGGGCAAGAAATCCGTTATTGATGGAACGAATAAAAGCGTTGATGCCAAATTGGTCTGTTAGTACAACTACTCAATATGGTATAAATGCAGATGATGTGGAATCTGCAGCGTTTGCGTGGTTAGCTTATCAACGTATGAATAGCTTAGCAGGGAATGTGCCAAGTGTTACAGGTGCGACACAAGCGGTCAGTTTAGGGGCAATTTTTCCTTACCCTTAATTTCCTTTGATTTCAAATTTTTCAAATATAGCGAGATATAAAAATGGCAGAGCAGAACCTACTTGATAGTTTAGCCCAATTAATTACAGAGCAGAGAAATCCAAGTTCAATGCAGATAGATAAAATGTCAGCATTAGAATTGGTTACGTTAATAAATCGTGAAGATAAGCACGTTGCTGTGGCTGTTGAAAAATGTTTGCCGTATATTGCCCAAGCTGTTGAGAAAATTGTTCAGGCATTTCAGACTGGTGGACGGTTAATTTATATTGGCGCAGGGACAAGTGGCCGTCTTGGCGTGTTAGATGCATCAGAATGTCCACCGACTTTTGGGGTTTCTTCTGATATGGTAAAAGGTATTATCGCAGGTGGAGAAAGTGCCTTGCGTAACCCTGTTGAAGGTGCTGAAGATAATAGAAATGCAGGCGTTTTAGATTTACAAGCGGTGAGTTTTTCAGAGAAAGATGTATTAGTTGGTATAGCGGCTAGTGGGCGTACGCCCTATGTAATTGGGGCATTGGAATATGCAAATCAGATTGGAGCAGTGACTGTTTCGATTGCGAGCAATCCAAATTCTGAAATGAGCCAAATTGCAAGTATTGCAATTGAAACCGTAGTTGGCGCAGAAGTATTAACTGGATCAAGTCGCTTAAAATCAGGAACAGCACAAAAATTGGTGTTAAATATGCTCACTACGGCAAGTATGATTTTAATGGGTAAATGCTATCAAAATTTAATGGTTGATGTACAAGCAAGTAATCAAAAATTAGTTGCTCGAGCAATCAGTATTGTGATGCAAGCAACTGATTGCTCTAGAGAAACGGCAGAAATGGCCCTTAATGAAGCGAATAATAGTGCAAAACTGGCGATTTTGATGATTTTAGCTGGTTTAGATAAATCTTCAGCACAACAACTATTAGCTGAAAAACAGGGACATTTACAACGAGCTCTCTAGTTTTTCGCTCTTTTCTTATTAAGATAAGGGTTAAAGGGTTTGCTTTAACCCTTTTTCAACAGCCGAGAGCATTCCTCGTAGTAAATTAAGCTCATTGGTTTCTAGTTCAGCGCGCTGATATAAACGGCGGAGTTTAAGCATTACAGCATCATTGCGGATAAAGCCAAGCTCTCTATATAATTTTTCAGTATGTTGAAAAAAATATTCTACGGACTCAGCGGTTGGATAATCGACAAGTGGTGAGTCTAGCTCATTTTTGTGCATTGCTTGCAGATTAAGCCACGCCATTCTCAGCTCATAGCTTACTAATTGTACGGCCATTGCTAAGTTGAGTGAACCATATTCAGGATTGGTTGGTATATGTAGGTGATAATGGCATTTCAATAATTCTTCATTCGTTAGCCCAACTCTCTCTCGTCCAAAAACAATAGCAACTTTTCCTTGTTTAGCTCGTGTAATGGATAATTCCCCACACTGTCTAGGTTCTATTAAAGTGCTTTGTAAGTGGCGATGCCTAGCACTTGTGCCAATAACTAGCTGGCAATCGGCAATGGCACTATCAAAATCAGCAAAAATGGGAAGATTTTCTAAGAGATCTTTGGCTCCTGCTGATAGTGCTATTGCTTGTTCATCAACAGTTTGTTTAGGAGCAACTAATCGTAAATTATGTAATCCCATTGTTTTCATTGCCCGAGCAGTTGAACCTATATTGCCACTGTGTGAGGTTTCAATAAGGATAATTTGAATGTTATCAAGTATATTCATTTTTAGTGAGATTATGCCTATTCAGTATTAAGAAATTGGGTAGAAGTTTAGCATAGATTTATATAAGTTATTATTTGAAGACTGTAAACGAGGGTGATAAACTGAATTTCATTTTTATGGGGGAAAGCAATGCAATTTAAGAAATTAAGTACGGTCGCAATGTGTTGTTTAACAACACTATTTGCAACTCATACAGTACAGGCTGAAGGTAAATTGACCGTTTATTGCACGGTACAAAAAAATGTATGTGAACATATTACTAAAAAGTTTTCGGAAAAATATAATGTAGAGACCCAGTTTATTCACGGTGGAACGGGAACGATTTTTGGAAGAATTAAAGCCGAAAGCGCAAATCCACAGGCTGATTTTTGGTATGGCGGCACGTTAGAGCCTCATTTGCAGGCAGGGCAGTTAGGGTTATTAGAGCCATATCGGTCCCCTAAACAAGCGGAAACTTTAGCCCAATTTAAGCCATTAATTGATAGCCAGAAAGGAGAATTTACTTCCCTTGTCTATTTACTTGTGCTTGGTTTTGGTGTGAATACTGAAAAATTAAAAACATTAGGTGTCGATATGCCTAAAAAATGGGAAGATTTACTTAATCCTCGTTTAAAAGGAGAAGTACAGTTACCTGATCCTCGTAGCTCTGGCACAACATATACGATTATGGCAACGTTAATTCAATTGTGGGGAGAAGAAAAGGCATTTGCTTTTTTAAAACAGCTTGATAAAAATGTTTCACAGTATGTTAAAAGCAATTTAGTAACAGCAAATTTATCTCGTGGTGAGAGTGCGGTAACCGTTGGATTTGTGCATAGCTATGCCACCGAAAAAGAGAAAGGTGCATCGGTTGAAGCTGTATTGCCTGAAGATGGAGTAGGTTATGCTTTAGGTGGCGCAAGTATTTTAAAGGGGGCTCGCCATTTAGATAATGCAAAATTGTTTATGGATTGGGTGCTATCTAAAGAAGCTCAAGAAATTCCGTGGCGAGAATATGGCGTTTATCAAATTCCAACAAATAGCACCGCAGAGGTTTCTGATAAATCAGTTGTACTCAATAAAGTAAAATTAATTGATTGGGACTATGATCGTTTTGGTAATAGTGATGAAGGTAAGCGATTAATTGATAAATGGTTACTTGAGATAAAACTTGCTAAGTAGTCTATAAGTAATAGCACGATAAAAATCCCCTAAATGGGGATTTTTATTTTTTAGTTATTAGGCTATTTTTTCAAAAGCTTGGCGGATATCTGTAAGGATATCTTTAATATCTTCAATGCCACAAGAAATACGGATTACCCCTGCTGAAATACCTACATTATCCAATTCATCATCAGAAAGCTGGCGATGAGTTGAAGTGGCAGGGTGTAAAGCGCAGGTACGAATATCGGCAACGTGAACTTCACGAGAAATTAATGTCAGTGAATCTAACCATTTAGCAGCTTGTTCTTTTCCTCCTTTAATTTCAAAAGCAATCACGCCACATAACCCTTTTGGTAAATATTTTTGTTTTAAATCATAATCGGGTGAAGTGGTTAGCCCTGGATAATCTACTCTAATGACTTGTGGTTGAGTTGCTAAAAATTCAGCAACTTGCTGCCCATTGCTGTAGTGGCGATCCATTCTTACTGGTAGGGTTTCGATACCAAGGTTAAGTAAAAAGCTATTTTGAGGAGATGGTGTTGCTCCTAAGTCTCGCATTAGTTGTACTCGAGCTTTAACAAGATATGCGATTTTTCCAAAGGTTTCGGTGTAAATTAAGCCGTGGTAGCTAGCATCTGGGGTGCTTAGCTGTGGAAATTTACCATTTTCCCAATTAAAGTTTCCACCATCAATAATTACGCCTCCCATTGCAACGGCGTGTCCATCTAAATATTTTGATGTGCTATGAATGACAATATTTGCACCAAATTCAAGTGGACGGCAGAAATAAGGCGTGGCGAAAGTATTATCAATAATCAGTGGTGCTTGTGCTAGTTTGGCAAATTGAGCAAACTTTTCAATATCTAAAACACGCAGAGCAGGGTTTGCAATAGTTTCGGCAAATATAGCTTTTGTATTTGGGCGAATTGCTTTTTTTAGTTCATCTAAGGGAAGTGTCTGATCGACAAAAGTCACTTCGATTCCCATTTTTTTAAAGGTGTTAGCAAATAAATTGTAAGAGCCACCATAAATATAGCTTGATGAGATAAAATGATCGCCTGTTTCTAAAATATTGAGCAGAGCATAGAATACCGCAGATTGACCTGATGCCGTACACATTGCGGCTATTCCGCCCTCAATCATTGCTAATTTTTCTTCTACTGCATTCGTTGTAGGATTTGATAAGCGAGTATAAAAATAGCCCGTAGATTTTAAGTCAAATAATTGTCCAATCTCTTCTGATGAGTCATAAGTGAACGTCGTGCTTTGTACAATGGGTTGAACTCGAGGTTCACCATTTTTCGGTTTATAGCCTGCGTGTAAGCATTGTGTCGCGAACTCCATTGTTATTTCCTTATAATAATTTTAGGTTAAAGATGATAATAAGCGGTTAGAACTAAGCATTTTTTGCAAAAAATGTAAGTAACTCACCGCTTATCAGATGATTATTTCACGTTATTTTGTGAGATAAAGATTTCGGATAAAGTAGGTGCCTTGTGGGCTTTTTCCTTCGTATCCTTGTAATTTCGGGTTTTTAATGAAAAGCCCTGCATAATGATAAATAGCCACAAAAGGGTGATGTTTGCCTAGTTCTTCTTCTGCTTGAGCATAAAGATCAGCTCGTTCTTCTTCTGTTTTCGCATAGTAGGAATCATTGATAAGCTTATCAAATTTTTCACTTTTAAAGCCAATTTTGTTCTGTTCGCTGTTAGAAAGATAGTAAGTTAAAAACGTGGTTGCTTCATTATAATCAGCACTCCAGGCGGCAAAAGCGAGTTGGTAATTTTTCTGCGATTTGGTATCTAAGAATGTTTTCCATTCCATATTTTTTATAGAAATATCTACCATACCATCTAAATTTTTCTTCCAAATTGAAGTCGCGGCAATAGCGATGCTTTTTAGTCCTTCATTTGTATTATAAAGAAGCTCAGTTTTTAGTGGATTTGCTTTGCTATATCCAGCTTCACGTAGTAATTTTTTAGCTTCTTCATTGCGTTGGGCTTGTGTCCACTGTGCATATTCAGGTTGTTTAATCTTTTCACCTCCCCGAATGTAGCTTGGCGTGAAGCGGTAGGTTGGCATTTGGCCAAAATTAAGTACTTTATTAGTGATGATTTCTCGTTCCATTCCTAGATCGAGAGCTTTTCTTACTCTAATATCATTTAGTGGTGGTTTAGATAAATTCATCTCATAGGTAAAAGTGCTTAATTTACGGGTATTATAAATTTGAGAATCGTACTCTTTGCGGAATTTTGGATCTTTATAAAGCGTTGACGGAATGAAAGCTATGTCCAAATCACCTGAACGATAGCGTGCGATACCCGATGTTTCATTAAGGATCAAGAAGGTCGCTTTATCAATTACTGTTTCTGTATTGTTCCAATAAGTCGGGTTACGCTCAAGTTCAAGTTTTTCATTTAAGACTCGATGAGCAATTTTATATGCCCCATTTCCGATAAAATGTTCAGGAAGCGTCCAATTTTCTCCGTATTTCTCAACAGTTGCACGGTGAACAGGATAGAGAGAGGCGTGTTGTGTGAGCTCTGCAGCATAAGGAACTGGAGCGGTAAGGGTTAATTGAAGCGTGTAATCATCAACTGCTTTAACACCAAGCTCCGTAGGCGATTTTTTTCCAGCAACCACATCAGCTACATTTTCTAGTTTCATAAATTCAAGGTAAGTTGCATAAGGTGATGCTGTTTTTGGATCAGCAAGCCGTTGCCACGCATAGACAAAATCGTGAGCAGTAACAGGATCACCATTTGACCATTTTGCATTATGGCGCAAATAAAATGTTAGGGTTTTAAAATCAGGAGAGAATTCCCATCGTTCAGCAACTCCGGGAATAATATTATCAAGGTCATCTGTATTTACTAAACCTTCAAGCAGTTGGCGGGCGATTAAACTTTCTCCTGTTCCTTCCATTTTTTGCGGATCAAGGGTTGAGGCCTCTGCTGTAACTTGAATATTCACTTCTTGCTTATCGGCAAGGGGTACATTATTTGGAACTTTTGCACTAAATGCATTAGGAATGAGTGTCAATAAAATTGTACTACTGAATAGGGCACGTTTCATAAAACGCTGAGGTGTGGTGATGAGATGTTGCATAAATTTTTCCTATAATATGTTGTTATTGGACGCTTTTTATACATACAGAAATTAAAGAGTGTTGTAAAGTTTTCGTCCTGTTTTATAGAATATTTTTGTAGAGTTTGAGAGGTAGTTAACATTTTTGCAAAAAATCGGGGAAAACTACCGCTTGTTATTCCCCCGATTTAATACGTTGTTTAATTTAGAATAAGTAATTATTCAAAGAATTAACAAATTTCTCTTGCGCCTCGATTATCAACTTTACAGATATGAATAAACCCTTCATTCGTTTGTAAATAGTGGTTTTCAAGGTAGGTTGAAAGTTTTTGAGCTTGCTCCAAATTCGGCGCAATAGCAAAAATAGTTGGCCCTGAACCTGAAATACCAACAGCTAGTGCGCCGAGATCCTTACAGCCTTGACGAATTTCAGGGAAATTAGGGAGCAGAGCTTCACGGTATGGCTCGGCGACTAAATCTTTCATCATTAGCGCTGCCAGCTGTGCTTGTTGTGAATGGCAGGCGTGTACAAAACTACCTAAATAGCGTGCTTGAGAAATAACATCTTGACGAGTATAGCTTTTCGGCAAAATTGCACGAGCTTCAGCGGTTGAAACTTCAATACCAGGGTAGGCAAGTACCCAATACCAGTTATCAAAAAATGGTAAAGGCTGACTAATATTACCAAGAGATTGAGTCATAAGTTGCAATCCACCTAAATAACAAGGCGCAACATTATCATAGTGAATTGAGCCGGAGATACGTCCTTCTAATTCTCCCATCATTTCAAGTAATTCCATCGTTGAGAAAGGGGTTTGATGAAATTGATTTAATGCGACAAGAGTTGCAACAATGGAACAAGCACTTGAGCCAAGCCCCGAGCCGATAGGCATATTTTTCTCAAGGGTTAAACGTAGGTTTTTGACTGTTTTGCCTTGTAGTGTTAAACGTTCACTAAATAAGACATAGGCTTGGTAAACAATATTCTTATGGGGTTCTTTCGGTAATTTACGCACGAAATACCCCGCATTTTCTAATTCAAATGGTGTAGAGCAATCTTCAATTTGAACGACATCACCGAGTAATGACCCGTCTATTGGAGAAATTGCAACGCCTAATGAATCAAATCCAACACTTAAGTTAGCGCTTGACGCTGGAGCATAAATACGGAGTACCATTAGTTTGTTCCTCCGTGTAATGTACGGAGAATATCTGCGAAAATACCTGCTGCTGTAACGTTGTTACCCGCTCCGTAACCCCGTAATAGAAGTGGAATAGGCGTATAATAGCGAGTATAAAACGCTAACGCATTTTCACCATTTTTGACTTTATACAGTGGATCATCACCACCTACGGATTTTATTGAAACTGTACATTTACCATTTTCGATAGTGCCAACATAGCGTAAAACCTGATTACAAGCGGTGGCTTCTTGTACTTTTTTTGCAAATTCACTATCTAGCTCTGGCAACATTGCGAGAAATTCTTCTGTCGTTTTTCCGTTTGCAAAGTCTATTGGTAGAATACCTTCAACATTGATATCGTTAAGCTCTAAAGGTAAACCAATCTCACGAGCAAGGATCAATAATTTTCGAGCAACATCTTGCCCCGATAAATCATCTCGAGGATCTGGCTCAGTAAATCCTTTTTCTTTCGCAATGAGCGTTGCTTCTGATAGGCTTAAACCTTCTTCTAATTTACCAAAAATGAATGAGAGAGAACCTGAAAGAATACCTTCAAATTTTTCAACTTCATCACCTGCGGCTAATAAATTTTGTAAGTTTTCAATTACAGGTAACCCAGCACCAACATTAGTTTCATAGAGAAATTTATGTTGGCTTTGACGGGCGTATTCTCGCATTTCTTGGTAATAATCATAGCTTGAGGTATTGGCTTTTTTATTCGGAGTAACAACATGAAACCCCTCTCTTAATGCTCTTGCATATAAATTGGCAACGGATTGCGCTGTTGTACAATCTACAAAAACAGGGTTTACAACATGGTGTAATTTAATAAAAGAGAGTAATACGTCAAAGTCAGATGGCTGGGTTGCATTATCTAGATCGACACGCCAATTTTCTAGGGATAGCCCTTGTGCATTGAGCAACATTTTGTTGGAATTGGCTAATGCACAAACACGGATCTCAATATCTTTTTTAGCCAAATATTCTTTCTGATGTTTAATTTGTTCGATAAGTTCTCCGCCAACACCACCAACACCAACGAGAAAAACATCAACGAATTTTTTATTATTAAATAATGTGTTATGTGTTGATTTCACAGCTTCAATCGCTTTATTTAATGGTACTACAGCAGAAATAGAACGTTCAGATGAACCTTGTGCAATCGCAATAATACTGATATTTGCTTGTGCTAGTGCTGAGAAAAAGCGAGCAGCAATACCTTTAGAGGTTTTCATTCCATCACCGACTACGGAAATAACAGAAAGATCTTTCATTACACCGATAGGGTCTAATTGATTATCTTTTAATTCTTGTGAAAATTCGGTATTTAATGCTAAGAGAGCTTTATCCGCAGATTTGACTGGCACACAAAAGCTAATACTGTATTCTGAAGAAGATTGGGTAATTAAAATGACGGAAATACCCGCTTGCGACATTGTTGAAAATACTCGAGCAGCCATTCCAACCATACCTTGCATACCTGATCCTGATACATTAAACATTGCAATATTATCTAGGTTAGTAATCCCCTTTACTTTTAAATTATCGGTAGCAAGGTTGCCATCAATAATAGTGCCTTTGGCATCTGGATTATGGGTGTTTTTGATTAAACAAGGAATGTTTAAGGGAACAAGTGGGCCGATAGTACGAGGGTGAATAACTTTTGCACCGAAATAGGACAGTTCCATTGCTTCTTGGTAACTCATTGATTCTAAACAGAGCGCATCGGGAACTAAACGGGGATCGCAGGTATAAACACCATCAACATCTGTCCAGATTTCACATACCTCAGCATTTAAACAAGCGGCTAAACAAGCGGCTGAATAGTCTGAACCATTACGCCCAAGTAAAACTAATTCTCCCTGTTCATTACCTGCAGTAAATCCTGCCATCAGTATAATATTTGTTTTGGGAATAGATTGGGCATCAATACGTTTGGTTGATTCTGCAATATCAACAGAAGATTCTAAATAATGCCCGTGGGCTAATAATTTTTCAACAGGATTAATCTGAGTAACCTCATAGCCTTTTGCTTCAAACCACGCTTTCATTAGTGCAATAGAGAGTTTTTCTCCACGGCTATGCACGGTTGCACCAATATTATCAGGGCAGAATTGTTTGATTGAGGCATCGTTGGCAATTTCACAGATTTGTTGAAGTTCATTGTTAATAAATTGAGTAATATTTTCTCGATCAAACTTAGGGTTTTCATTATATAACCCCGTAATAATTTGATTAAAAATAGCGGTGGCTTCGTCTAAATTAGCTTGATATGGCTCGCCAGCTTTGGCTTTATCCACAATCGCAACTAGATGGTTAGTAATTTTGGCTGGAGCAGATAGTACACCTGCGGCTTGAGAGCTTAAATGGGCTTTTTCAATAATGTTTGCCGCTTGAATAAAACGTTCTGCATTGGCTAAAGATGTTCCGCCAAATTTGAGTACTCGCATAAGGTTCTCCTGAAAATTTGTGATAATTTGTAAAAAATGTATAAAAAAACCCGCTTGTATAAGCGGGTTTGTATCAGTTCTGTTTTTTAGCTACGAACACCCGCATTATGTGGCAACATAATGGTCATCATCGTAGTAATAATTTTAGTTGAGTAGGGCATTCACGTTCTCTTTTTATATTAAGGTTGAGCTAAAAACGTTCAGAAGAATGTGCGAAAATGATTTTTTTGTCAATGAATTTTTAGCAAAAATTTACAAAATTAGTTAAAGAATTTATATTATCTTTAACAATATAGAGTAAAAGCAAATTATATTGAGATAGATCAAAAAAAAGTATATTCATTCTTGATTTTTTGATAGGATAACGCTGAGTTTTTACTCAAATTCTACATATTATTTTTGAGGATTTAAAAAATGGCATACACATTACCTGAATTAGGTTACGCATACGATGCGTTAGAACCGCATTTTGATGCAAAAACAATGGAAATTCATTATACAAAGCATCACCAAGCCTATATTAATAATGCAAATGCAGCGTTAGAAGCCTATCCTGAATTACTTGCAAAATGCCCAGGCGCATTATTAAAAGATTTATCACAAGTGCCTGAAGATAAGCGAGTTGCGGTACGTAATAACTTAGGTGGTCACGTTAATCATACTTTTTTCTGGAAAAGTTTAAAGAAAGGAACAACTTTAAAAGGTGAGTTAAAATCAGCAATTGAGCGTGATTTTGGTTCATTCGAAGCTTTCCAAGCCGAATTTGAGAAAGCAGCAACAAGCCGTTTTGGCTCTGGTTGGGCGTGGCTTGTATTAGAAAATGGTAAATTATCTATTGTTTCAACCGCTAACCAAGACAATCCTATGATGGGTAAAGATGTTGCTGGTGTATCAGGCTATCCAATTATTGGATTAGATGTGTGGGAACATTCTTATTACTTAAACTACCAGAACCGTCGTCCAGATTATATTAAAGCCTATTGGAATGTTGTGGACTGGGACGAAGCAGAACGCCGTTATGAAAGTAAATTAGCGGATTGTGGTTGCCAAAAATAAGCATTAAGCGATAAATAATTGTAATAAAATGGTGGCCTGTCCACCATTTTTTATACGTAAAATTTTTGTCAAAATAACCGCTTGATGTTAATCATCATAGCCTAATTCACTAGAAACTAATTCATCTTCACTGCCTGCAATCACTTTCTTTTCATCGGCCCATTCCCCTAGATCAATGAGCTGGCAACGTTTACTACAAAACGGGCGATAATGGCTTTCTGGTGACCAAATAACCTCTTTTTCACACGTTGGACAATTTACAATAGTCATTTTATTTCCTTTCTATTTTTTGTTGAGCAAATGTTAGATAACGTTGGTGTAGCTCTGCAACTTGCTGGGTAAGATGTTTGAGATTTTGTTCAAGCGGTAAGTTATTTTCGATAATATCATCGGCAAATTGTAACCGAGTATGGCGATCGACTTGAGAATTCATTATGTTTTGAATAATTTCAATATTGCTATGATCTCGTTTACTTGCTCGAGCAAGTTGAATATCTGGGGTAACGTCAATAACTAAAACACGATCACATAATGGCGTGAGCTTATTTTCAATTAACAAGGGAACAACCCAAAGTGCATAAGGGCTAGAAATTTCAGCCAGCTGTTGTTGCATTTCAGAACGAATAGCAGGATGAAGTAAATTATTTAGCCACGCTTTTTCCTGCTCGGACTGAAAAATAATTTGGCGTAACGCTGATCTGTCCAATTCCCCTTCTGTGGTGAGTATGTTGTTATCAAAATGTTCCACAATTTGTTGCAAAAGTGGTGAGCCTTTTTCAACGACTTGGCGAGCAACAATATCTGCATCAACTATTGGCACACCAAGTTCTGCAAAGAGATCGGCGATAGTGCTTTTTCCGCTACCAATACCGCCAGTTAAACCAACTATATAACTCATAAATTTCCTTCTATTTTTTGTATTTTCATCGGTGAGTTATTTTACGCTATTTATAAAAAATGAAAAAATCTCACCACGAGTTTTCCGCTTTCTCTATGAGCGTGTTAAAATTCCTACAATTTTGAATAAAATATAAGGGAATCTTATGGCTAAACAAAATCTTCTCAATGCACAAGGTGAGCGAATTGCAATTGTGTCTGGATTAAGAACGCCTTTTGTACAATGTGATTCACAATTTAAATCATCTTATGCAACAGATTTAGGAACAATGGTAACTAATGAATTGTTAAGTCGATTAGCACTTGAACGGGATCAAATTGATCAGCTTGTATTTGGACAAGTTATTCAACAACCCGATATTCCAAACCCTGCTAGGGAAATTGCATTGGCACTAAATATGCCTTATTTACAGGCGTATACGTTAAGTAGCTCTTGCCTTTCAGGATTGCAAGCATTGGTAAATGTGGCAGGCAGTATTATTAGTGGCTCTATTTCAGCAGGTATTGCTGGGGGAACAGATTCTATCTCTAATGCGCCTTTTAGTATTAGTCCAAGAGTTATTCATAAACTTCGTACTATTTTCAGTACATCGAGTTTTGAGAAAAAATTTGAGTTGCTTCGGCAATTATCGTGGCGTGATTTGAAGCCACAAGGTATTGATTTAAAAGATTATATGACTCAAATGTCGGTTGCTGATATCTCTGAACAAACGGCACAAAAATATCATATTACCCGAGAGGAACAAGATGAATTTGCTCGTTATTCTAATCAGAAAGCCTCAGATGCGTGGAAATTAGGGTTATTAAAAGCGGAGGTAATGCAATCTTTCCCTCGTCCTTATACGGATTTTGTTGTTTGTGATACGTTAATTGAAAAAGCAACGCATAAACCTTACTACGAACAGTTTTCCCCATTAAGCAATAAAGGTTATGCAACGGTAACAGAGGCAAATATTTCTCGTCCAGTTGATGGTGCAGCAGCAGTGTTACTAATGCGTGAAAATAAAGTGAAAGAGCTTGGGCTAGAACCTTTAGGTTATATTCGAAGTTATGCGATTACGGGGAACGATATTTGGCAAAATATGTTTATGGGATCTGCGATTTCTAGCCATTTAGCCCTTGAACGTGCTAATGTAAGTTTACAAGATATAGATTTAATTGATATTCACGAAACTTCAGCAAGCCAAATGTTAATGAATATGCGTTTGTTTGAAAGTGAGGAATTTGCAAAAAATGAGCTAAATCGTACCGCTTGTATTGGTGAAATCGATCCAGATAAGCTCAACCACTTGGGTGGGTCAATTGCTTTTGGTAATCCTAGAGCGGTAACCAGTTTACGGATTGTTATTCAATCTTTAAATGCCTTGAAACGTAAAGGCGGTGGGTTATCTTTAGTTGCCTCAAGTGGTTTAGGTGGGCTAGGTTCAGCAATGGTATTAGAAAGTGAATAAGGAAAGCATAATGACAGAACAACAACTCTCTTCATTTACCGTAGAAATTGATGAAAATCGGATTGCGATTGTGCGGATCAATGTAACTGATGAGCCGACTAACACGCTGTCTGAGCAGTTTTTTTCTGATTTGCGTGATGTGCTTGGTACGATTTTGTATCAACAGGCACGGGGCGTTATCTTTATGTCTAGCAAATCTAAATGTTTTATCAATGGCTATAAATTAAGTACATTGCGTAGTAAAACTGATGCTCAGCTAAAAGCAATTTCTCAAGACGCACAAGCAGTAATGCGTGAAATTAATGCGCTTAAAATGCCTGTAATCGCTGCGATTGATGGGGCTTGTTTTGGCTTTGGTTTAGAGTTAATTCTAGCGTGTGATTATCGTATTGCGAGTGAAGAAAGCCATACTGTTTTTGCAATGCCACAAGTTCGTTCAGGAATATTACCTTTTGCGGGAGGAACACAACGTTTGCCTCGTTTAGTTGGCTTGCCAAATGCGATCACAATGTTGGTTTCTGGCGATAAAATGACGGTAGAAAATGCATTAAAGCAAGGGTTAATTGATAATCTTGTGCCAGCAAGTAATCTCTTTGAAACAGCATATCAGCTTTTAATCAATAATGGCGTGCAAAAAATAAACTATAAACAACCGCTTACGCTGTCAAATAAATGGCGGAAAAATTTATGGGGGAATACTTTTTTCCGCCAACGCTATCTTGATTATGTAGAAAATCAAGTATGGAGTAAAACGTTTGGAAACTATCCTGCAGTCATCAAATTATTGGAATTACTGAAAGAGCCTCATTTCAAAGTAGGGCTTACAATGGAGCAAGAAGCATTAGTTGAGCTAATGGCGACAGAACAAGCTCAAGTGCTAATGAATTTGAAACAGACAGAACAAGAAATGAAGCAGAGTTATCAACACCGTGCTCAAGTGCGTGATGTGATGCAAGTGAGTGTGTTAGGTAGTGGCTATATGGGAGCAGGGATTGCTTATCTTACAGCAAATAATGCACAGGTACTGGTGCGTATTAAAGATATTCACCCTAAAGGTATTCAAAAAGCGTTACAAACTTGTTACGGTTTGATGCAAAAAGAGGTGAGTAAAGGAAAACTTTCGCACGGCGAGATGATTCAGCGAATGAATTTAATTACAGGCGGAGATCGCTTAGTCGCAGCGAAAACAACAGATTTAATTATTGAAGCGGTTTATGAAGATCTGGAATTAAAACAGCAGATGGTGAGAGAAAGTGAGCAATATTATCGTCCAGATACTATTTTTGCTACGAATACCTCTACCTTTTCTATCCGAGATATTGCTTCTGTTGCACAGCGACCTGAAAATATTATTGGTTTACATTACTTTAGCCCTGTAACTAAGTGCAAAATGGTAGAAATTATTCCGCACGAAAAAACGTGTGAGAATACCATTGCAACGGCAATTCATTTCGCTATTCAGCAAGGAAAAGTACCACTTCTAGTGGCAGATCGAGAAGGTTTTTTCATCAACCGTATTTTAACGCCATTTTTACTGGAAGCTATTCAATGTATTGTAGATGGTGAGGGGATTGAATTTATTGATCGCTCTTTGCAGGAGTTTGGCTTTAAACTCGGGCCTTTAGCGATGATTGATGATATAGGACTTGATGTAATTGTGAAATCTAATGCTGCAATGGTAAGAGAATTAGGTAATCGTTTTACTCTGCCTGAAAGCGTACAATTATTGATTGATAATGATCGTCAAGGTAGTAAAAATAATCGTGGTTTTTATCTCTACGATTCCGCAGGACAGCGTACTCAGGAAGATAAAAGTATTTATCATGTGATGGAAACGATTATGCATAATGAAATGGAAGCAGAAGATATTGCCCGCCGCTGTGTATTAAGAATGATCAATGAAGCCTGTTGGTGTCTGCAAGATAATGTGATTCAATCAAAAGATGAAGGTAATGTAGCATCGGTATTAGGTTTTGACTTCCCAGATTTCCGAGGTGGTATTTATGCCTATATTGATAAGGTAGGGGCAAAAGCGATTGTCGCCCAGTTAAATAAACATCGCCAGCTTTATGGTGATCGTTTTACACCTTGTGAGTGGTTGATTGAACGAGCAAAAGCAGAGTAATTATTTAGCTAACATTGTGAATAACAATGTTAGCTATTTGAAATAAGAGGAAAAAATAGATGAAATTATCAACAATAGCTGTTTCTGTCATTGTTGGGCTTGGCGTTGTAGTAACGGGTGGAAGTTGGTACAGTGGTAAACAATTTGAACAGTACTCTAGCAAGTTGCCCGCAGAAATTAATGAACAATTAGCCTTGTTAAAGTCTATCTATGATATAGATGCAAAGGTAAAAAATATTAAATTAGATCGCCATTTGTTTAGTTCTGATATTAGTTATGAGATTGAAACCATAACAATGGATAAAACGGATGTTTTTCAAGGGAAAGGCACGGTTTATCACGGACCATTACCATTAAATCAGGTTGTAAAAGGCAATTTGATTCCAACGGCAGTGAGTATTGAAACCAATGTTATCGCACCTGAACGGTTGAAAGAGATATTTAGCTCGTTAGATTTTCTTTCTACAACATTCAATATTGGTTATCAAGAGTCCATTTCTGGAAATATCGTGGTTAAACCCTATCACATAACCAATGCGTTAAATATAGAGCAAAAAGCTGATGGCATAACAAGTGATTTTAAGATTGATAAATCGGGCAATGGGTATGCCGAAATTCATACGCCGTTATTAAATTCCAGTAATTCAAAATCAAATCAACGTATTGATCTTGAACAGGCTAATATCCATTTGAATTGGGAGAAAAAATCGGATTATCCTTATTTGGCAAATTTTGATGTAGGGGTTAAGGCTAAATCCTATAAGGTTTCACCGATTAACCCAATGGAAAATAGTATTAAGGTTGGTTTTAGTGATGTGAATTACACGGCAGATTCAAAATTAAATAAGAATGTTTATGACAGTACGGGTAAGATGTCTGCAAAATTAGATATTGCATCCCAAAATAGCCAGCAATCTTTTGGACTGTTGAAATTAGATACATTCTCTTCATTTGATGCAAAAGCAATTAATGAATTAGTTGCTTATATAATAGGGAATAAAACGCTAGCACCTGAAAATATGTTAGTTCTTAGTAAAACAGTAATGGAACGCCCTCTGAAAATTCATATCAATAATTTCTCTCTTGAAAATGAGAAAGGTAAAAATGAGCTGGCTTTGATTCTCAATAGTGATAATTTAGAGAGCGATGTTCAGAAGTTCAATCAAATTATAAAGTTATTTAAACAATCGTCATTTTCCATGAAATTGAATATTTCGGCATTGGAGCAGCTTCTTACACAGCTATATTCCCTTCATCCAAAATCAAATGGTACCCCAGAGATTATAGCAAAAGAGAAGCTCAATGAATTGCTTTATAATGCGAAAGCCAGTGAATTGGCGGTGGTTGATCCTGAAAATATTCAAGTAACGTTGGAAATTGATGGCGGTAAAGTCAAATTAAATGGCAAAGAAGTACCTGAGAAAAAAGTTGAAATGGCTATCGTGATGATAATGTTTGGGCTAAGTGGAATGGGTAAATAATAAAAAAGCTGATGAAGAGATTCATCAGCTTTTTTATCGTTACCAACCAAGTGCTTGATGAGCGGTTTGATTACGCAAAAATCTGTTTTGATTAAGCATAGCGAGCCCTAAATTACGTCCAATTTGTAACGGTAGCAGATCGCAACTAAATAACGAGATTAAACCGCTTGTAGCGGTGATAATTCGTTGTTGATCGGCTTGTCGTTGTTGTTCGAATTGGCTTAATAGAGCGTAGTTACCAATATCTTGTTGTTGATTAAACACATTGCTAACGAGCTGAGTTAGCTGATAAATATCCCGCATTCCGAGATTAAATCCTTGCCCTGCTACGGGGTGTAATAATTGGGCAGCATTACCGACAATCGCTAGCCGATGATGAATATGAGATTCTGCCTTTTGCAAAGAAAGTGGATAAACAAACCGCTTGCTAGCCTGTAAAAAACGTCCTAATTTCCAGCCAAACTGACGTTGTAATGCTGATAAAAACTGTTCATCAGATAATGCAATGATTTCATTTGGATCTTTCACACACCATACTAATGACATTACATTTTCCTGTAACGGCAATAAGGCAAAAGGGCCTTCTGCGGTAAAACGTTCAAAAGCACGGCTATTATGTGCTTCACTTACCCTTACATTGGCAGTGATCGCCGACTGAGCGTAGGATTTTTCCGTCAGTGTAGCGATGCCACATTGC
The DNA here is from genome assembly GCF_013377275.1 of Vespertiliibacter pulmonis. NCBI lineage: Bacteria > Pseudomonadati > Pseudomonadota > Gammaproteobacteria > Pasteurellales > Pasteurellaceae > Vespertiliibacter > Vespertiliibacter pulmonis. The sequence goes on along the minus strand of NZ_CP016615.1, from coordinate 209,506 downwards.
TCTGCAAGTTGTGAATGAATGCCGTCTGCGGCAATCATCAATGAACAATCAAGGCAAATTTTACTTGCAAGGGTGAGTGAGCATTTTTGTTGAGAGCGTTCAATTTTAACCACTTGATCAGGGCAGAATAGTGTAATATTGGGTTGTTGAGAAATTAAGCTAGCGAGGGTTTTGCCAAGCGTGGCGAGTTCAACCACAGCCCCAAGTTGAGGGATATTCAGTTCATCGGCAGAAAGTACAGTTTTACCAAAATGGTGTTGATCAGACACATAAATTTGTTGAATAGGCGTAGCTAATTGGCAAATTATTTCCTTTAAATGACCGCTTGATGTGGTTGCAAGCGGTCGGATATTAGCAAGTTTTTGTAAACTACCTTGGGCTAATGCGATTGCTCTTGCATCAAATCCACCCTGTTTTTCATAATTAGGTATGTTTTTTTCTACAATAGCGATTTGCATTTTGTGATGAGTAGCAGAACTGAGTGCCAAAGCTAAAATTGAGCCAGTTACCGCTCCGCCGACAATCACAACATCAACTTGTTTTCGCATAAATTTCTCTTTTGCACCTATTTCACGTCAATTAGGGCTTTATTGGCATCGGCAACACATAATCGACCTACGGGGAATAATTCTGTATTAGCATTTTTTGCAATTTGTTTCACTAATTCAACCGCTTGTGGTTGTACGGCAATTAACAATCCGCCGGAGGTTTGTGGATCGCACAAAATGGCTTTTTGTTCATCATTTAAAGGAGAAATTAAATGGCCATAGCTGTCAAAATTGCGTTCAGTTCCACCGGGTACAGCCCCTTGTTTAATATAGTCTTTTACATTATTTAAGGTTTTAATTTGGCTAAAATCAACTTCAGCTCGTAAATGAGAACCTTGGCAAATTTCGCTTAAATGCCCCAATAAACCAAACCCGGTAACGTCTGTCATTGCGGTAATTTCAGGGATTTTTGCAAATTCAGCACCGACCAAATTCATTTGACACATTACATCACGGGCGAGATTTTTATCTTCAGGACGTAATTTTCCTTGTTTTTCAGCGGTCGTCAAAATTCCAATACCGAGCGGTTTAGTTAAAAATAATTCACAGCCATCAACGGCAGAAGCATTTTTTTTCACATTTTCCGTTGGAACAATGCCTGTTACCGCAAGCCCAAAAATTGGCTCTGGGGAATCAATAGAGTGTCCGCCAGCTAGAGCAATACCCGCTTGTTGGCAAGCAAATCGTCCACCTTCCACAATTTTTTGAGCAACTTCGGCTGGTAATTTGTTGATTGGAAAACCTAAAATAGCGATCGCCATAATTGGTTTTCCTCCCATTGCGAAAATATCGCTAATGGCATTTGTAGCGGCGATGCGTCCAAAATCAAAGGGATCATCAACAATAGGCATAAAAAAATCAGTAGTGCTAACAATTCCAACCCCGCCACCAATATCATAGACCGCAGCATCATCTTTGGTTTCATTACCTACTAATAAATTTGGATCAATAAATTTTGCTTGTTCTGTATGCAAAATTTGTTCTAGTATCTTTGGTGAAATTTTACAACCACAGCCAGCACCGTGGCTGTATTGTGTTAAGCGAATAGACGTTTCCATTGTTATCCTTAAGCGTAAAACTAAATAAATATAAAATTAGGGAGATTTTACTCCGATTTTTGAATATCAGCATTATTTCTATTAAAGATAATTAGTTGATTAGCAAAAAATTTGTAGAAATTAGCGCTTGTACTTTCTAATTTAGCCTACTTATGGAATATGCTATAATTTATTCTCTTTTTATCTTGAAGATGTTATGCCAGTAATCAATCAATCTAGCCTTGTGCCATATAGTGCTGAACAGATGTATCGGCTTGTTAATAATTATGAATCATACCCGCAATTTCTTTCTGGGTGCATTGGAGCAAAAACGTTAAGCCTTGGGGAAAATCAATTAAACGCTGAATTAGTTATTCAAAAATTGGGCATTAGCCAGCGATTTAGCACTCACAATACAATGCTTCCAAATGAAAAAATTACAATGGAGTTGATTGATGGGCCATTTCGTTATTTAAAAGGCGCTTGGACATTTCAACCATTTGATGAACAAAGTTGTAAAATTGCATTACAGCTTGAATTTGAATTTTCTAGCCCAATGATTGCGATGGTGTTTGGTAAAATTTTTAATGAATTAACGCTAAAAATGGTTAATGCGTTTAAACAGCGAGCAAAGGAAATTTATGGAAACGAATATTGATAAAAAAATTGTGGTAGAAGTTGTTTATGCCTATCCAGAAAAATATTTTCTAAAAAAAGTGTATTTAGATGAAGTAACGTCTATTCAAAATGTGATTGTACAGTCAGGTGTGCTTGAAAAATATACAGAGATAGACCTGCGACAAAATAAAATTGGTATATTTAGCCGCCCGATCAAATTGACCGATTTGGTTGAAAATGGCGATAGAATTGAGATTTATCGCCCGTTAATAGCAGATCCGAAAGAAATTCGCCGTCAGCGGGCAGAACAGCAGAAAAAAGCATCATAAGTTATGATGAATGGTAGCCTTGTAACAAAGCCACCCAATGTTCATCGTTAAATAGAATACCCAAACGTGCTTTTTCTTTATTGAAAGAGCGAAGCAGACGATCTAAATTCTGTTGTTTCCACTCATCACCTGCTTGAATTTTACATTTGTCAAAATCGATCAACCAAAAAGAATGTTGTTTATCCAATAAAATATTATGAATATTGAGATCGGCGTGATGGACTTGCCGTTGATGTAATTGGCGGATTAATTTGCCGAGTTGTTGATATTGTGTAAGAGAGAGCGTTTGTGTTTGTAATATTTGGCTAAGATCCCGAGTGTTTTCAATTTTTTCAATTAAAATATCAGCCTGATAACAGCCATATTTTCGAGTAATTTTAAATGCAATGGGGCGAGGCACAGGCAATTCCCATTCACGTAGCTGTTGTAACAGTGCAAATTCTTGAGCTGCTCGAGTTTGTGTAAATGAGCGGAAGAGATAGTGATCTTTAATGAATTTCCCAAATAATCCGCCACGATAGTAGTGGCGAAGTACACTATTTACCCCTAATTCTGTTTGGGTATCAAGAAACCAAGTAGTTCCTCTACCAATCGAAGATCCTAACAAGCGGTCAGATTTTGCAAAATCTTTGCAATTCAAGAGCTGTTCAACAAAATGTTGTTGTGCCTGTGGTACAAATTGAGCGTTAAATTGATAGTATGCCATTGTTTATTTCCTAAATATAATCAGCAAATTTTACACGATTTTAGAGAGTGAATCAGTAAAATTGAGAAGACATAAATCGAACTTTAGGAAATAACAATCTAAATTTGACCGCCTGTTTTTTATTTTTTAATCAAACACTCACAATGCTCATTTTAGGACCAAAAGGCTCAAAGTGGATTTGGTTTTCTGTCCAACCATTTTCTTTTAATTTCTCGATGATAGTTTCCATAAAATTAATTGAACCACACAGGTAGATATCTGCATTTTGAGGTAAATGTTGTTTGATAAAACTACTATCTATACGATCCATTTTCTCAGTATAAATAATGTGAGAAACCGCATTTTCTGCTTGTTGTAGTAGAGCTTCAGATTCTAGTTTAAAGGCGTGGTTTTCTTCATTAAAACAAGAGTGTACCCAATAAATTGGACGAGCAGGGTTTTGTTTCACTTGCTGTTCTAACATTGAGATAATAGGAGTTACGCCCACCCCGCCACTGAATAAAACTAATGGCTTATTATTTTCAGTTAATAAAAAATCGCCAGCGGGCGCTGTAAAATGTAGTGTATCGCCGATCTGAATATGATCGTGTAAATAGTGTGAAACAAGGCCTTTTTGATCGCCTTCTCCTTCTCGTTTTACCGCAAATTTTAAACCATTAGTTGTATCTATTGAACAAATTGAGTAATGGCGTAAAGCAAGGTTTTCTTCACCTTCTGGCTGCACTTGTACAGTAATATATTGGCCAGCCTCGATTTTTGGTAGGGAGAAATCACTTTTAACGGTAAATTCTACAATATTATCTGATACTGCTCTTTTGTTAATTACCTCAAAAGGTTTGAATCCTTCCCAGCCAGCAGCATCATACATAGATTGTTCGACTTGAATAAACACATCAGCAATTACCCCATAGGCTTTTGCCCACGCATCAATAATAGCAGGTGTAGCCGCATCTCCAAGCACTTCTTTAATTGCTCTTAATAAGTTTTCTCCTACGATAGGGTAGTGCTCTGCTTTAATTTCTAGCGCTCGGTGTTTATGCCCAATTTGAATAACATGAGGCAGAATATCCGCTAAGTTATCAATATGTTTAGCGGCAGCAAGTACTGTGCTTGCTAACGCTAGCGGTTGTCGTCCCTGTTTTTGGTTGGTTTTATTAAAAATATTCAATAGTTCTGGATGAGCGGCAAACATATTTTTATAAAATACTTGAGTGATGGTCGAACCGTGTTGTTCTAAAACGGGAATGGTTGCTTTAATAATATCTTTCGTTTGTTGATCTAACATAATGACCTCAATTTAATAAAAATGTAAACGGAATGCTTATTTTCTGCTATTAAAGCGTTAAATAACAGTTTAACTTTACTATGGCTTGATCTATATCAATAGTACACAGATCTGGGAAAAAGCGTGCCAAATTTGGGTTAAGATATATTTATTTAATTTTGTGATCCGTTTCATATTTTCTTTATGCTGTTTTAGTTATACTTTTATCAGATTGAATAATGAAAAGGAAGCTATTATGTCCCAATCTTTGCCCCATAGTGAATTACCTCACCGTCGTTTTAACCCATTGAAAAATCAGTGGGTTTTAGTTTCCCCTCATCGAGCAAAACGTCCGTGGCAAGGACAACAAGAAATACTTACACAGGATGAGAAACCCAGCTATGATCCGGATTGTTATCTTTGCCCGAGTAATAAACGGATTACAGGGGAAAATAACCCGAATTATGTTGAGCCTTTTGTATTTAAAAACGATTTTTCTGCTCTCTTACCAGAGATATCTTGCTTACCGCAATCAGACGAGCCACTTTTCAAGTTGGATTCAGTGCAGGGAGAAAGCTATGTTATCTGCTTTTCGCCTGATCATAGCAAAACGTTACCTTTGCTAACGTCTTACGAGATTGAAAAAATTATTCAAACTTGGCAAGGGTATGTGGAAAAATTAGGGAAAAACTATCAATGGGTGCAACTATTTGAAAATAAAGGGGAGATGATGGGCTGTTCTAACCCTCACCCTCACGGTCAAATTTGGGCCAGTGATTTTATTCCGAATGAAATTCTAACTGAAGATCAATGTCAAAAAGACTATTTTGAACAGTATGGTTCGCCTCTATTGATTGATTATGCCCAGAAAGAGCTGAAATTTAAAGAGAGAATAGTAGTAGAAACCGAAGATTGGCTTGCCGTTGTGCCTTTTTGGGCGAGTTGGCCATTTGAAACATTATTATTACCGAAAGAGAAACGATTTACCAATATTACGCAATTAAATCAAGCAGAGCGATCTGACTTGGCGTTAGCGTTAAAACAGCTGACAACTCGCTATGATAATTTGTTTAATATCAGTTTTCCTTATTCAATGGGGTTTCATTTTGCACCATTACATCAAGAAGATAATACGCATTGGCAGTTGCACGCTCATTTTTATCCGCCATTATTACGCTCAGCGACTGTTCGTAAGTTTATGGTTGGCTATGAAATGTTAGCAGAAGCACAGCGAGATTTAACCCCCGAGCAAGCTGCTGAGAGATTACGAGTGGTAAGCGGTGAGATCCACTATAAATTTGCAAAGGATAAATAATGACCCCAATTCAACATTCTCAAACACAATTTGAACAGCACTTCGGCTATGCTTCGCAACAAACGGTTTTTGCTCCAGGTCGTGTGAATATTATTGGTGAACATACGGATTACAATGATGGATTTGTAATGCCTTGTGCGATTAACTATGGAATGGCTGTGAGTTTTAGTCCTCGTTCAGATTCCATTTGGCGAGTGTGTGCGATAGATATTGGGCAGACGGACGCTTTTGATCTTAAAAGACCGATCATAAAAAGTGAAGATAAATGGAAAAATTATGTTCGGGGTGTTGTTAAGTTACTTCAAGAACGTTGCCCTGAATTTACTCACGGAGCAGATATAGCAATGAGTAGTGATGTGCCAATGTCAGCAGGGTTAAGTTCGTCAGCTGCACTTGAGGTCGCAATTGCGAAAACTTGCCAAGCACTTGGTAATTTATCGTTAAATTTAAAAGATCTAGCCTTGATTGGACAAGAAGCCGAGAACAAATTTGTTGGAGCTAATTGTGGCAATATGGATCAGCTTACGTCGGCATTAGGGCAAGAAGATCATTTTATTATGATTGATTGTCGAACACTTGAAATAAAGCCAACGCTTGTGCCACAAGGTTATTCTATTGTGGTTATCAATTCAAATGTTAAGCATGATTTGGTCAGTGGTGAATATAATGACCGCAGGCAAGAGTGCGAAAGAGCTGCAAAATTCTTTGGAGTCAGGGCATTGAGAGATGTTAGTTTCGAACAATTTATGGAACGAGCAACAGAATTACAACAAGCGGATAGATTAGCGTATAAACGTGCAAAACATGTAATAAGTGAAAACAAAAGAGTGCTGGAAGCTGTAACAGCGTTGAATAGTGGAGATATACAAACATTAGGGGATTTAATGGCAAATTCCCATCATTCAATGCGTGATGATTTCGAGATTACTACCCCTGAAATTGACTATTTAGTAGAACTCGCACAAAGTGTCATTGGTAAAAACGGTGGGGCAAGAATGACTGGTGGCGGTTTTGGTGGCTGTGTTGTTTGTTTTGTTGAAAATGAAAAAGTAGAAAGGTTACGTAATTTAGTTGCTAAAAATTATCAGAAGCAGACGGGCATTCAAGAAACATTCTATATTTGTACGGCAAATAATGGTGTTCATCTCGTTGAATAAGTTATGAATATTTATACGCTTGAGAACGATTTTTTACGAATTAAACTAATAGATTTCGGGGCGAGCTGGCTTTCTTGTCAAGTTAAATTTGCGAATGAAGAACGTGAAGTATTAGTGACGACAAACGTAGAAAATTGGCATAAACAGACCGCTTACTTTGGGGCAACCATTGGGCGTTATGCTAATCGCATTGAAAATGGGCGATACTACCTAAATGGTGAGATGTTTAATTTAACCCCAAATAATGGAAAACATACCTTACATGGTGGGGTTATTGGAGCAGATAAGCAGGTATGGGCGGTGGATTTTTTCGATACACAAGCGGTCAGATTTGCCAAAATATTTGCTGATGGTGAGGAAGGTTTTGGCGGAGAAGTTACTGCTACGGTTGAATACCGTTTAAATGGTAATCAAGTGGAGATAGAGTTTAATGCGGTTAGCCAGCAAGATACGCCTTTGTGTTTAACGAACCACGCTTATTTTAATCTTTCGGGTGAAAAGACCATTCATCAACACTTTTTACAGCTCAATGCCAACTATTTTTTACCTGTAACGGCGGAAGCTATTCCAACGGGGCAAATAAAATCCGTTGAAAAAACGAGCTTTGATTTTCGAGTTGGAAAATTGATCGGACGTGATCTCTTAGCCGATCACGAACAAAAACAAGTGAAAGGCTATGATCACGCTTTTTTACTTCATTCTTCAAAACCGTCTTTAGGGCAAATTAAGAGCAAAAAAGATTTTAATCTTACCGCTTGTGACCCAAATGCAATAGTTCAAGCGGGTAATCTTCGTTTATCGTTATATACGACTAAACCTGCTTTGCAACTATATACAGGGAATTGGCTAGGCGGGCAACCTGATTTACAGGGAAATGCTTATGTTGATTATGCAGGGATTGCTTTAGAACCTGAATATTTGCCCGATACGCCAAATCGTTCTCAATGGTGGAAATTTGGCGGAATATCAAGAGCTAATGAGCCTTATTATGCTTTAACGTATTATAAGTTTGACGTAGTAGAATAGTCCGCAGATTAAATAAGAGAATAAATTGAATTGCCTTTCATTTTAACGGGAAAGGCAATATTTATTAGTTAATCAAGTAAAAATGGGTCGTCCCAGATTTCTTCCATAAATTCCATAAACTTATTACGTTCTTCATTACGGAAACCGCTTATTTCCATTCCTGATGAGCTAGAAAAGCGAACTTTAACATACACATCAGCAAATTTTTCTTCAATTCTCTCTGGTAGAACTTTGGCTAACCGTTCCATCATTTGAGCTTGTTCGGCTAATTTTTTACTGTCTCGCTCTTTAACAAAGCGAATATCAACTGTTCTCATAGTTATCCCCTTTTATGAACTGGTTTTAAATACAGTGTATAAAAACCTACGATAACTGTCAATAAACACAGTATTTTCATACAAAAAAATCCCCCTAAGAAGTTTTAGGGGGATTGTAAGCGGGGAGTTTAAACAAATTATTGTTGTTCGAGTTGGTGAATAATACTATGTGGATTAGAGAGTAGCCCTGTTTTGCTATAAATACCTAATTTTGAACGAGTATCGGTAATATCTAGATTCCGCATTGTGAGCTGACCAATACGGTCGGCAGGTGAGAATGGGGCATTTTCAACTTTTTCCATACTTAAACGTTCTGCTTCATAAGTGAGATTTGGTGATTCTGTATTGAGAATTGAAAAATCATTACCTCGGCGTAGTTCAAGGGTAACTGTTCCTGTAATCGCTTTTGCTACCCAGCGTTGTGCGGTTTCTCGCAACATTAAGGCCTGCGGATCGAACCAACGTCCTTGATAAAGCAATCTGCCTAAGCGTAATCCGTTAATGCGATATTGCTCGATGGTGTCTTCATTATGAATACCTGTTATGAGACGTTCGTAGCCAATGTGTAGTAGAGCCATTCCCGGTGCTTCATAAATTCCACGGCTTTTAGCTTCAATAATACGATTTTCAATTTGATCGCTCATTCCTAAGCCGTGTCGTCCGCCAATTTGATTTGCTTCTAATATTAAATCAACTAATGAATCAAACCGTTTGTGATTAAGTGCAACGGGAACTCCTTCTTCAAAGGTGATTGAAACAGTTTCAGGTTTGATCTCAAGAGATTGATCCCAAAAGGCAACGCCCATAATTGGCTTGACAATATTGATGCCTGTACTGAGTGATTCTAGATCTTTTGCTTCGTGAGTTGCACCTAGCATATTTGAATCGGTTGAATAGGCTTTTTCGACCGACATTTTATATTCAAAACCATTGGCGATAAGGAATTCTGACATTTCATAGCGACCGCCCAATTCGTCAATAAAGGCTTGATCTAACCACGGCTTGTAGATTTTTAGTTGTGGGTTCGTTAATAAACCGTAGCGGTAAAAGCGTTCAATATCATTTCCTTTAAAAGTTGAGCCATCGCCCCAAATATTGACATCATCTTCTTTCATCGCAGAAACTAACATTGTTCCTGTTACAGCACGCCCAAGAGGTGTTGTATTGAAATAGGGAATGCCTCCAGTTGAAATATGAAATGCACCACATTGAATAGCGACAACGCCTTCGTGGGCAAGTTGTGTTCGACAGTCAATTAAACGAGCATTTTCTGCCCCATATTCAAGGGCTTTTTTGGGAATAGCAGTATAATCATCTTCATCAGGTTGCCCTAAATTAGCAGTATAGGCGTAGGGTACAGCACCTTTTTGACGCATCCAAAGTAAAGCTGCACTGGTGTCTAATCCTCCTGAAAAAGCGATTCCAACTTTTTGTCCGATGGGAAGTGTTTCTAAAATTGTTGTTGACATAAGGTATTCCTGAAATTGAGTAGTTGAATTGAAATGATAAAAGAATAAACGAAAACAGTTATTTTTGAAAAGGATTGTAGTGAAATTTTTATAAATTTAAAGCCTAAATTCCTAGAGAATTAAGATATTACCCCTTAAAATAAGAAAATTTTGAATAAATATGGGCTAGAAATGGAAAAAATTCTTGTAGTTCGCAACGATAAAATTGGGGATTTTATGGTTGCGTGGCCAGCGTTTGCAATGTTAAGACAATCGCTCCCACAAACAAAAATTGTAGCGTTAGTGCCGACATATACTGCACCATTGGCAGAGATTTGTCCCTATATTGATGAAATTATTATAGATAGTGAGAACCGAGCAGATAAAGATGAAAATCAGCGTGTGTTACAAGCGGTAAGATCCGAGCATTTTTTTGCCATAATCAGTTTCGTATCTGATTGGTATAATGCTAAATTGGCGTGGCAAAGTGGGATTAGCTATCGGCTTGCACCAGCCACTAAGCTATTCCAATTTTTATATAATCATCGTTTGACGCAACGGCGTTCTCGTTCAGAAAAAGCGGAATCAGAATATAATTTAGATCTTGTTCGTCAGTTTTTGCGAGATAACCATATTCCGATTGTTGAGCCTAAAGCACCGTTTTTAGTTATTCCGCCAGAAATAAAAATAGAGCAAAAGCAAAAATTGGTAGAGCAATTAGGGCTTGAACTCACTAAAAAATGGGTGTTTGTACATAGTAGTACAGGTGGATCGGCAACAAATTTATCGTTAGCCCAATATGCAGATTTAATAAAAGGAATTTTGACAAATTTTGATTGTCAAGTCGTTTTAACCGCAGGGAAAAATGAAGAAGAACGGGCTAGAGAATTAGCGAAGTTAGTTGATGATAATAATGTGATTATCTATGATAAAAATCAGGGCTTAACTGATTTTAGCTATTCATTAGCGTGTGCCGATCTGTTTATTTCAGGTTCAACAGGACCATTACATATTTGTGGGGCATTGAATATCCCGACAGTCGGGTTTTACCCAAGCCGTCTATCTGCAATTCCTCGTCGTTGGAAACCCATTAACGAAGTCGATAAGCATATTGCTTTTTGTCCGCCAACGGGTAAAGCAACAGAAAAAAATCTCACGCTGATTTCGATTGAAAATGCGTTAGGTGAGATTATTCCTTTTATTGAGCGTATGTGGAGCAAAAATTAAGGCTTGCGTGTTCTGTTCCATAAATCGGCATATTTTACGAATGTAGAATGTGCCGATAAAATTGCTAAAAGAAAACCTTGTTTACCATCAAGAAAGCCTGCTTTGAGCAGATACATTTTACTAAAAGTTGCGATAGCGTGTGTTACACCTTGAAAGAGTGTGGCCGTTTTACCTGCATTGGCTCGTTGAATTGCCCATGCTTGAGCGTAACTGGCTGATTTGACTAAATAGTGATGAATATTTTTATAAGTGAAATGCTGTAAATCACCCGTTAATTTTTTCACTTTGGTATCTTTAGAATAGTGAACTTTCTCATGAACTAATTCATCGCCATAGTTTGCCAAATTAGTGGGGTATAATCGTACAACATAATCAGGATACCAGCCTGAGTGTCGTATTTCCCGCCCAAAGACTTCGCTTAATCGCCCAATTTTATAAACAGTGTTATTTTCGTTGGAACGAACCGCTTCTAAAATAGATGTTTTAAGTTCTGGGGTAACCCGTTCATCAGCATCTAGCCATAAAACATAGTCACTGGTTACATAGCGTTGTGCGAGTTGGCGTTGTTTCCCAAAACCTTGCCAATCAGTATTTTGATACCATTTTGCACCATAGCCTAAAGCAATCTGTTGTGTGTCATCTTGACTGCCACTATCTAGAATTATAATTTCATCGACCCAGTCTTTGACGCAATCTAAGCATTGAGCGAGATCTTGTGCTTCATTTTTAACAATCATTGCGACACTTAATGTTGGCATAGAAATTCCTTGGTTAGTTTCGGTAAATAAAGGCGATTAGAAATTGTAGAATAAAATAAGGGTTATTTTAGCATACTCAAATGTTACTTTAAAAATTTGCCTATTTATGCTATTTTCCACCGCAAATTTATTATTATTTTTTATTTAACGAAGGCAAATTGAATGTCGATTACATTAACAACCAAACAAAAACAATATCTTAAAAGTTTAGCGCATCATTTAAGCCCAGTAGTAATGCTTGGTGCAAATGGCTTAACGGAAGGTGTATTAGCGGAAATTGATGGGGCATTAACCCATCACGAACTTATCAAAGTAAAAATTGCTGGGGCAGATCGTGAAGTAAAACAGCTTATTATTGATGCGATTGTTCGTGAAACAAAGGCAACAGCAGTTCAAGCGATTGGCCATATTTTAGTGCTTTATCGCCCAAGCGATGATAAGAAAATTAGCTTACCAAAAGCCACTAAATCTATCTAAAATACGTTTTAAAATCCCCTTCTATTTAGAAGGGGAACTTTTATCTATGCAAATAATTTCTAATAAGTGAGCAGATTATGCTAAAAAAACTCTCTTTTTTCACGTTTTTAATGTTACTTGTGCCATTGATTACTTGGATTAGCCAGTGGAAATGGACAGTAGCAATGAATTATCATCTTTTTGATGGCGATTATTATTTATGGCTTTTAACTGAAACAGGCTCAACTCCTTATGCGTTAATTACCTGCGTACTTTTTATGCTTTGGATTATGTGGCTTACTCGTAAACGTTATTCGTGGCTATTAGTTGGCTTTATTTGTGCTACATCTGTGGTGGGGACACAAATTATCAAAGAAGGGGCAAAAGCTATCTTTAAAGAACCTCGACCATTTGTAACAGAAATGTTTCAAGGACAGACAGAACAATTTTATCAATTACCAAAAGCAATGCAGTATCAACAAGTTATGAAAAATATAACAGTTGATAATGCACCTATTATTGCACATCAAGCCGATGAATTAGGCTATTCTTTCCCGTCGGGGCATACTATTTTTGCCGTTTCTTGGTTATTAGTTTTTGCTGGTTTCTTATTTGGTTTGCGTGGACAAGCGGTTGTTTTCGCACAACTTTTTGCTATCCTGTGGGCTAGTTTAGTGTTAATCAGTCGTTTACGCTTAGGAATGCACTATCCGATTGATCTATTTGTTAGCTCGCTCATTGCGTGGGCGTTCCACCTTGTACTGTTTGGATGGGTTGTTCCGTATTTAGCAAATTGGGCGTTGTTTAACAAACGGAGAGCGTAATGAACTATTATTATGGCTTAGATATTGGTGGCACAAAAATTGAGTTGGCAGTATTTAACGATCGGCTCGAAAAATTATATAGTGAACGTGTACCTACGCCTCAAACCAGCTATGAGGCGTGGTTAGATACGATTGAAATGTTGGTGTGTAAGGCAGATACAAAATTTAACACTAAAGGTTATGTTGGGCTAGGCATACCTGGTTTTGTTAATCGAGAAACTGGCGTCGCTGAAATTAGTAATATCCGAGTCTCAGATGGCAAAACGATTATCCAGGATTTGAATGAGCGTTTAGGGCGAGAAATACGAGTAGAAAACGATGCAAATTGTTTTGCACTATCGGAGGCGTGGGATGAAAGCAACCAACAGTATCCAACGGTATTGGGCTTAATTCTTGGTACAGGTTTTGGTGGAGGAATTGTCTTTAATGGCAAAATTCATTCGGGTAAAATTGGAATGGCAGGCGAAGTGGGGCATATTCAGCTCAATTATCATGCATTGAAATTATTAGGTTGGGATAAAGCCCCAATTTACCCGTGTGGTTGTGGTAATCAAGCTTGTTTAGATACTTATCTTTCTGGCAGAGGTTTTGAGCTACTTTATCGGGATTTGGTTGGTGAAGAAATCGATGCAAAAACGATTATTACTCGGTTTTATCAAGGCGAGCCACAAGCAGTTAAATTTGTAGAACTTTTTGTTGAATTGATGGCAATTAGTATTGGTAATCTCATTACTATTTTTGATCCAGATATGATTGTTTTTGGTGGCGGTTTGTCAAATTTTGAGCATATTTATAAGGCTCTGCCTATGGCATTGCCAAAACATTTAATGAATTCAGCAAAAGTACCAGTAATTAAACAGGCAATTTATGGGGATTCAGGCGGTGTGCGTGGTGCAGCGGCGTTATTTTTGAACTAAATAAGTTTTAAACTAAATCAATGGGCGTTTGTCCATTTTTTATGGAGTTAAAATGATTAAAATTACCCCTATTTCGGCGTTAGCGGATAACTATATTTGGCTATTACAGCAAGGCACAAAGGCAATAATTTTTGATCCATCAGAAAGTGAGCCAGTGTTAGATTTTATTACCAAAAATCAGTTGGAACTCACCGCTTGTTTACTTACTCATAATCATTCCGATCATACGAATGGGGTAGAAGGGTTACGAGCAAAATTTCCTGAACTAACCGTAATTGGGCCGCAGGAAACAGCGGTATTTAATACCCAATGTGTTGAACCGAAACAACAATTTTATCTACTTGATTTACGCTTTGAGGTAATCAAAAGTGCAGGACATACCGCTGGGCATATTAGTTATTTAGTGGATAACCAATGGCTATTTTGTGGCGATTCTTTATTTTCTGGTGGTTGTGGACGGGTATTTACAGGCGATTATCAAGCCCAATATGAGGCTTTACAACAATTTAAACAGCTACCCGATGAAATTCAAGTTTTTCCTGCTCACGAATATACGCAAAGCAATCTCAAATTTGCTGCAACTGTAATACTAGATCAGCCGATATTATTGGCGTACCAAGCACGAGTGGATCTATTGCGTGAACAAGGGAAAGTAACACTTCCAACAACGATTGGATTAGAAAAGCAAGTAAATCCATTTATTCAAGCGGGCAGTTTATCGGAGTTTATTACATTACGTCAGCAGAAAGATATTTTTTAAAATCTACCGTAAACCATTTTTCTATTCTATTTCACTCTAGTTGCCATTATGGTATAGTTCATCTATTTTGCATTACGCATTATTAATTAAGTGAGAGCCTGTGAATTTTGATCCGAACAATATGCCTGAACACGTTGCGATAATTATGGACGGTAACGGTCGCTGGGCGAAACAGCAGGGAAAATTGCGTATATTTGGACACCAAAACGGTGTAAAAGCGGTGAGATCTGCAGTTAATTTTGCTGCAAAACATCACATTAAGGTTTTAACCTTGTATGCTTTTAGTAGTGAGAATTGGAATCGCCCAGAAGCAGAAGTTTCTGCATTAATGGCATTATTTATGAAAGCCTTAGATTCTGAAGTAAAAAAATTACATAAAAATAATATTCGCTTGAATATCATTGGCAATAAATCCCTTTTTAGTGATCGTTTGCAACAGAAGATTAAAGAATCAGAAATGCTTACGGCAAATAATACAGGACTGATATTAAATATCGCTGCAAATTATGGTGGTTATTGGGATATTGTGAATGCCGCCCAAACCCTTGCTAGGCAGGTAAAACAGAGCGAAATTACTGTAGAAGATATAGATCCTGAACGTTTTCAACAAGCATTAGCAACAGGTATGCAACCGCAGGTAGATCTGCTGATTCGAACGAGTGGCGAACAGCGGATCAGTAATTTTTTATTATGGCAAATTGCCTATGCAGAGCTATTTTTTAGCCCTGTTTTATGGCCTGAGTTTGATGAAAAAAGTTTTAGTGAAGCCATTGTTGCTTATCAACAACGTGATCGCCGTTTTGGTGGTTGTTAAAAAGGAAAATTAAATGCTTAAACAACGAATTTTATCTGCGGTTGTGATGATTGCCGTTACTTTGATTGCTTTATTCTGGCTTTCTCCCTTACCATTTACTTTAGCCTTAGCTGCAATTATTGTGTTAGGAATGTGGGAATGGGCGCAATTTGTCGGTTTTAAACGTCCGATAGCAAGAGTAATTGTTGCTCTAGTTACTTTAGCATTATTAATTTTTCCGATTATGGCGAGTACAGATTATATTCAATCTACCCGTTTTTTGACTGATGAAACTATTCCTTTACTATTTTTAGGCGGAGTTTGGTGGCTTATTGCGATTGTGTTGGTGGTGAGTTATCCAAAATCAGCCTCTATTTGGAGTAAATCAAGTTCAACGAAATTTATTTTTGGATTTTGTACATTAATTCCATTTTTTATTAGCACATTAGCCTTACGTTTCTATCACTATAATTTTGACCCTTATCAAGGGACTTATTTGTTGCTTTATGTGTTTTTATTGGTTTGGGGGGCAGATTCTGGTGCATTTTTTGTTGGAAGAACAATTGGCAAACATAAACTAGCACCGAAAGTTTCCCCTGGTAAATCGTGGGAAGGGGCAATTGGCGGAGTGATTACTTCAGCTCTTATTGCTGTTATCTTTTTAAGTGTAACGCCAGATAATGTGTTTGGTAGAACAGTTGAAACTGTGCCTTTTATTATTTTATCAATGGTGACTGTTATTATTTCTGCGTTGGGTGATCTCTCTGAAAGTATGTTTAAGCGTCAAGCAGGGATTAAAGATAGTAGTAATTTAATTCCTGGGCACGGTGGTATTCTTGATCGTATTGATAGTTTGACGGCGGCATTGCCAATATTTGCAATTGGATTCTTCTTTCTATTATAAGGGATATTGATGACTTCAATTTTAGCGTTTTTTCTGCTTATTTGCGTGCTAGTTTTTGTACACGAATATGGGCATTTTTGGGCAGCTCGCCGTTGTAATGTGAAGGTTATTCGCTTTTCAATTGGCTTTGGCAAGGTGCTATGGCAGAAAAAAGATAAGCAAGGTACAGAATTTGCCTTTTCCTTAATTCCATTAGGTGGATACGTGCAAATGTACAATGGCGAGACTGAATTTCAGTTTCCACCAGAGCAGTCACTTAATAATAAAACGGTATTACAGCGTGCTTTTATTGTTTTAGCTGGACCTATGGCAAATTTTTTATTTGCCATAGTGGCATATTGGGTTGTTTTTGTTGCAGGAATTTCAACGATTAAACCTGTTATAAGTTCCGTTATACCAAATACTATTGCAGCACAAGCAGGCTTTGAGCCTGAATTTCAAATTACTGAGGTATCAGGAAAAACAGTAAGGAATTGGGAAGAAGTTACGCTTGCCTTGATTGGTCATATTGGCGAAAAACAAGTTGAGATAGCAGGGCATTTAGTTGATAAAAATGTTATTCATTCACGCTTTGTAAATTTAGCTGGTTGGGATATTGATGCTAATCGAGAAAATCCGATTACAGCATTAGGCATTCGTCCTAAAATGTTTGAGATTGAACCTCAAGTTAAGCAAGTTGTTGAAGGATCACCCGCAGAAAAAGCGGGAATATTAGCTGATGATAAAATTATATCTATCAATTCAGAGCCTTTTGATTGGTATTTTTTACTGCAACAAGTGAAAAAAGGCGAATTTTTAGAATTAGTTGTTGAACGTTCTGGGGCGCAAAAAAGTTTTAACATTCAACCAGTAAAATCAGAAGACGGTAAACGTTATGTTATTGGTATCGTACCAAGCTATCAGCCGATGATGGATAAGTATCGAACCGAATTAAAGTATGATATGCTAACTGCTATTGGCAAGAGTCTCGAAAAAGTTGGCTCGTTAATTCACTCAATTTTACAATTTATCGGAAAATTATTAACGGGTGGACTTTCTTTAGATAATATGGGTGGCCCCATTTCAATGGCGAAAGGGGCTGGTGCAACTGCAGAAATTGGTTGGGTTTACTATATTGGGTTTATGGCACTCATTAGTGTCAATTTAGGAGTAATGAATTTATTTCCTATTTTACCCCTTGATGGCGGTTTGTTGCTTTTATTAGCTGGAGAAGCAATTTTAGGTAAGCCATTACCAGAAAAAATGCGTATGGTATTTCAGCAATTAGGCTTTGTTTTTA
This sequence comes from Vespertiliibacter pulmonis, assembly GCF_013377275.1. Lineage (NCBI taxonomy): Bacteria > Pseudomonadati > Pseudomonadota > Gammaproteobacteria > Pasteurellales > Pasteurellaceae > Vespertiliibacter > Vespertiliibacter pulmonis. Next base: position 191,823 of record NZ_CP016615.1, on the reverse strand, counting down.
TCGTTGGTTTAATGGCATTTGCCTTGCTAAATGATTTAATTCACTTTTAATCTGACGACAAGCGGTCAGATATTCCGAATAATTTGACAAATAGGATTATTTCAAATGAAAAAATTTTTACTTTCAACCTTATTGATTGCCAACGGTGTTGTGGCAGCCCCATTTGTGGTGAAAGATATCCGTATTGATGGTGTTCAAGCTGATGTTGGCTCAACAATTATTCCAACATTACCTGTGAAGGTTGGGCAAAAAGCAACTGATAATGATGTAGCAAATGTTGTTCGTCAGCTTTTCTTACAAAACCGCTTTGAAGATGTAAGAGCGGAGCGTGAAGGAAATACGCTAGTTATTAAAGTAAAAGAGTTGCCGATTATCAATAATGTTACGATTGAAGGTAATTCAGCTATTCCTAAAGATCCCCTTGAGCAGAATTTGAAGGCGAATTTAATTACGCGTGGCGAATTGTATGATGCTGCAAAATTAGAGGGGTTTAAACAAGGTCTCTTAGAGCATTATCGTTCTATTGGTCGCTATAATGCACAAATTGAAACTTCAGCAACACAAGCAGAAAATGGTAGTGTTAATATTAAATTAGCGATTAAAGAAAATGATGTTGCTTATGTGAAAAGTACTGATTTTGTAGGTAATCAAGTGTTTAGTTCGAAAGAATTAACAAAACAACTTGATATTCAACCAAATACTGCGTGGTGGAATATTTTCCAAAGTAGCCGTTTTGAACAACCAGTTTATAATCAAGATCAAGAGAATTTACGCAATTTTTATATGAATCGAGGTTACGCTAAATTTAATATTGAAGATGCAATAGTTAAATTTAGTGAGGATAAAAAAGATGTGGCGCTCACTTATAAATTGCACGAGGGCGAGCAGTATAATATTAGTGAGATCCGAATTGTAGGGAATACTGCTAGAATGGATACACAACTGAATGCCTTACTAAAAGACTTCAAACCGGGGCAACAATTCCGCCGTGATGATTTAGTTAAAATTGAAGAAGGTATTAAAGATGTGCTTGGAGACAGTGGATACGCTTCAGCTAAGGTAGATATTCACCCAATTTTTGATGATGCGAATAAAACTGTACGCATTAATTACGTTGTTGATGCAGGCTCAAGAATTTATGTGCGTAAAATCCGTTTTGAGGGGAATGATGTTACTGCAGATTCAACTTTACGCCGTGAAATGCGTCAACAAGAGGCTACTTGGTTATCAACCAGTTTAGCGAATTTAGGTAAGGCTCGTTTAGAACGTACGGGGTTCTTTGACACAGTCGAATTAACGTTTCCTCCAGTGCAAAATGTGTCTGATCAAGTTGATTTATTATATAAAATCAAAGAGCGTAATACAGGAAGTATCAACTTCGGGATTGGTTATGGCTCGGAGCAAGGCTTTAGCTATCAAGCAGGTATTAAACAAGATAACTTCTTGGGTATGGGATCATCAATTAGCTTAAATGGAACTCGTAATGACTATGGTAATACAATTAACTTAGGCTATACCGAACCTTATTTTACTAAAGATGGCGTAAGCCTTGGTGGGAATGTATTCTATGAAGATTACGATAACTCAAAAAGTGATACCGCTTCAAGCTATAAACGACGCACTTATGGATTAAATGGCACGTTAGGTTTCCCTGTTGATGAAAATAACTCTTATTATTTAGGATTGGGTTATGTGCATGATGTGATTAAAAATGCACAACGGGAATTTAACCGTGAGTTATATGTGAAATCAATGAATATTCCGATTGATCCAGCAACTAATTATTACAGTAAAATCAAAGCAGATGATTTTGATTTCTCTTTTGGTTGGAATTTTAATAGTTTAAACCGTGGATTTTTACCAACAGAAGGTTCATCTGCTAATATCGGTGGGCGTGTAACTATTCCTGGTTCAGATAATAAATATTATAAATTGAGTGCAGATTTTAGAAATTATCTCCCACTTAATCGTGAACATAAATGGATTATTTCAACCCGAGCTGGTGTTGCTTATGCAAATGGGTTTGGTGGAAAAGGTTTACCGTTCTATCAAAATTATACAGCAGGTGGCATCGGCTCTTTACGTGGTTTCTCTTATGGTGCTATTGGTCCAAAAGCAATTTATTTAAGGGACAATAAAGACGGAAGTAAAGAGTTCTTAGGTGCAAGTAATGATGTTGTTGGTGGTAACGCAATGGCAACGGCGAGCTTAGAATTGATTACACCAACCCCGTTTGTGAGCGAGAAACATCAAAACAATGTTAGAACGTCACTCTTTGTTGATGCAGCAACGGTTTGGAATACTAAGTGGAAAGCGAAACCTATATTAGATAATAAACAGTACGATTACTCATCTTTAGAGAATTTTAAAGATTACAAACGAGTACGTGCATCAGCGGGTGTGGCTTTCCAATGGAATTCACCAATTGGCCCATTATTATTCTCTTATGCTAAACCACTTAAAAAATATCAAGGTGATGAAATTGAACAATTCCAATTTAGTATTGGTGGTTCTTTCTAATCTAATTGATTAACTTATCTAAGCGGTGAGATAAGCAAAAAATTTGTCAATCTGACCGCTTGTAATTCACTAATTATTTATTAAAGGATATTCAATGAAAAATGTATTCAAATTAGCTGCGGTAGCTGCTGCATTTACATTCTCTGCAAACTTAGCTAATGCTGATGATAAAATTGCTTTTGCAGATCCGGGTTATTTATTACAAAACCACCCTGCAATGGTTGCAGCTGCTGAGAAAATTGAAAAAACTATGGCAGACGCTAGAGGTAAATTTGCTGATGAAGAAAAGAAATTATCAGCGGAAGATAAAGCATTAAATGATGAATATAAAAAAATTGAAACAGATGCGAAAAAATTACAGCAAGAGCAATCAAGCGTAGAAGCATCAATCAAGAAAAAAATCGCAGCATTAGAAAAAGATGCACCGAGGCTTCGCTCAAAAGAGATCCAAGCACGTCAAACAGCTATTCAAAATGAGCAAAAAGCATTCCAAGGAAAAGTAGCAGCAATTCAAAAACGTGAAGCGGCATTTAAGAAGAAAGCTGAAACGTTCCAGAAAAAAGTAGCTGAGTTGCAAGCAAAAATGCAAAAAGCAGCACAAGCTGAAAATGCAGTAGATACCGTTGAAATTCAGAAAAAAGCAGTTGATGATATTAATGCAGCAATTAAAACCGTTGCAGATTCAAAAGGTTATACCATTGTATTACCTGCTGCGGCACTTTATGTGAAGGATGAAAATGCAAATATTACAGAAGCGATCTTAGCAGAAGTAAAAGCAAAACAGCCTACGGTAGAAACTAAACCAGCAAATGAAAAAGCTGCGGATACGCCAAAAATAGAAGATGCAGCGAAATCTGCAACGACAGAGCAAAAATAATAATGAACTCTTTCCGTCTAAAACAATTAGCGGAGCAAATCGGCGGTACTCTGCGGGGTAACGCCGATTTAGTTATTTCAAGTATCGCTCCGTTAGAGAAAGCTGAAAGTGAGCAGATCACTTTTATCTCAAATGCAAAATATCGCTCACAATTAGCCGCTTGTAAAGCAGGAGCAGTTATTGTAAGTGAGTCAGATGTCGAATTTTGTCGTGCAGATCAAAATTTGATTATTACATCTAATCCTTATTTAGCCTATGCATTATTATCACAGTATATGGATACAACCCCAAAGCCTGCTGAAAATATTGCTCCAACGGCGGTTATTTCACCTGATGCGGTAATTGGGCAAAATGTATCTATTGGACCAAATGCTGTGATCGAAAGCGGTGTGGAACTTGCCGATGATGTCATCATTGGTGCAGGCTGTTTCATTGGAAAGAATAGCAAAATTGGGGCGAGGACTAAAATTTGGGCAAATGTAGCTATTTACCATAATGTTCAAATAGGTATGGATTGTTTAATTCAGTCTTCAGCTGTTATTGGCAGTGATGGCTTTGGTTATGCAAATGATAAAGGGCAGTGGATTAAGATCCCACAAACAGGTGGCGTAATTATTGGAAATCGGGTTGAAATTGGCGCTTGTACTTGTATTGATAGAGGTGCACTTGATCCAACCGTTATTGAAGATAATGTGATTATTGATAACCTTTGCCAAATTGCTCACAATGTTCATATCGGTTTTGGTACAGCTGTAGCAGGTGGTGTGATTATGGCAGGGAGTTTGAAAATTGGACGATTCTGTCAAATCGGTGGGGCAAGTGTCATTAATGGTCATATGGAAATTTGTGATGGAGCTATCATTACTGGAATGGGAATGGTAATGCGTCCAATTACGGAGAAAGGGATTTATTCATCGGGTATTCCACTCCAAACAAATAAAGAATGGCGTAAAACAGCCACATTGACAATGAATATTGATAAGATCAATGAGCGTTTAAAAGCCGTTGAAAAACAGTTAAAAAGTTAAATTATAGTTGATTGAAGAGGGACTTACTGTGTCAGAACTTAGTGAAGTAAGCAAAATAGTTGAGATTGAAGAAATTATGCGTTTATTGCCACATCGTTATCCATTTTTAATGGTTGATCGTGTGCTGGATTTTGAAGAAGGGAAATGGCTTACTGCTATCAAAAATGTGAGTGTCAATGAACCTTGCTTTACAGGACACTTTCCTGAAAAACCGATTTTCCCTGGCGTTTTAATTTTAGAATCATTAGCACAGGCAATGGGCATTTTAGCATTTAAAACTCAGGAATTAGAAAAAGGTTCACTTTTCTATTTTGCGGGTATTGATAATGCTCGTTTTAAAAAACCAGTTGTACCGGGTGATCAAATGGAGTTGCGTGTTGAAGTTCTAAAGGAAGTGCGAGGTGTTACACGTTTTACTGGTATTGCATCAGTAGATGGTAAGGTGGTATGTGAAGCGGAGCTGATGTGTGCCCGTAAATAATCTTATTTATAAGGAAAATTACTATGCAACTTATTGATCCTTCAGCAAAAATTAGCCCACTTGCAGTGATTGAAGAGGGAGTTATTGTTGGTAAAAATGTTGAGATAGGTCCGTTTTGTGTGATCGGTAAAGGTGTTAAAATTGGGGCTGGCACAAAAATTCATTCTCATGTTGTGATCCAAGGTGATACTGAAATTGGGGAAGATAATCAGATTTTCCAATTTGCAAGTATTGGTGAAATTAACCAAGATCTTAAATACCGTGGTGAGCCAACTAAAACGATTATTGGTGATCGAAATCGTATTCGTGAAAGTGTTACTATTCACCGTGGAACAGTACAAGGCGGGGGAATAACTAAAATTGGCAATGATAATTTATTTATGATTAATTGTCATATCGCTCACGATTGTTCTATTGGTAATCATTGTATTATTGCAAATAATGGTACGCTTGCAGGGCATGTTACGTTAGATGATTTTGTGATTGTAGGTGGAATGTCAGCTATTCACCAATTTGTTGTTATTGGTTCTCACGTTATGTTAGGCGGTGGTTCAATGGTGAGTCAAGATGTTCCGCCTTATGTTGTAGCACAAGGTAATCACGCACAGCCATTTGGGGTTAATTTAGAAGGGTTAAAACGCCGAGGTTTTGAAAAAGCCACAATGCACGCTATTCGTAATGTATATAAACTTATTTACCGCAGTGGCAAAACATTGGAAGAGGCGATTGTTGAAATTGAGCAGTACGCTAAAACAGAAGCAGCAATTAGCCTGTTTTTAGATTTCTTCAAGCGTTCTACTCGGGGTATTATCCGTTAGAATAAGAAACAATAATTACATTAGTTACGTTGAACAAGCGGTTAGTTTTCTCCTAAAATTTACATTTGTAAAATAGGAGAAGATCTGACCGCTTGCGTTTATAAAATTCCAGAAAGGAGGAAGAATTGTCGATAGGCTTCTACTTTTTTAGAAAAACTGAGTGGGTAAGCTCTTGACGTTGATGGTAAACGATACAGTTTGAGTTGAAAATTATTGTAGTGATAGTCAATCCATTCATTAGTTTTGGGCGCTTTCGTTTTAGTAGGGAGCATATTTAGCAGAATATCCGTTGCTTTTCCACCTGTGGTAAATAGCCATTGGCAATTTGGGATTTGTGGTAATATAGTATTCAAATTAACTGCTTCTACAACCTTTAAATATTTATCAGACGCATTGTTATGTTCTCTAATGGCTTTATTTACCGTAGGGCAAAGAGCAATGCCTTTCTGTTGTATAAATTGTGATATTTTTGCAGAGTCGAACTGCTTTTCATCTTTTATTTGGAAATGTAGTGGATTACTGAAAAAAATTTCACCATAGATTCGCCACATATCATTTTGGAAATTAGGATAATAAAAATTCATACATCGTTTTTCTGCAGCAGGCGGGAAAGTTCCCATCATCATTACGGTTGTATTCGGTGGGAGTAAGGGGGGAAATGGGTGCTCTTCGATAAATTCAGACATACAATAAAGTAAGCGATAAAATAAAGCCGTATTTTACACTGAAAATACGGCTTTTATATAGGCTAAACGTTAAATTACGTTATATTTAAAGAGCTTTTAAAATATCATCAACACGTTCTTTTGCATCACCAAATAGCATTTGTGTATTTTCTTTAAAGAACAGTGGATTTTGTACCCCTGCATAGCCTACTGCCATTGAGCGTTTAAAGACAATTACATTGTCAGCATTCCAAACTTCTAACACAGGCATTCCCGCAATAGGACTATTAGGATCGTCCATTGCGGCTGGATTGACGGTATCATTTGCACCGATAACTAGCACTACATCAGTATTGGAAAAATCATCATTGATTTCGTCCATTTCTAGCACAATGTCATAAGGCACTTTTGCTTCAGCGAGGAGTACATTCATATGCCCAGGTAAGCGACCAGCTACGGGGTGAATACCAAAACGTACATTGATCCCACGTTCACGCAATTTTTGTGTGATTTCTGCCACAGGATATTGAGCTTGAGCAACCGCCATTCCGTAGCCTGGAGTGATAATAACTGAGCTGGCATTTTTTAACATTTCAGCGACTTCTTCTGCCGTTGTTTCTCGGTGTTCACCTTGTTCTGTTTCACTGCTCACAACCACATCATTACCAAATCCACCTGCAATTACGCTGATAAATGAGCGGTTCATTGCTTTACACATAATGTAAGAGAGGATTGCACCTGATGAACCAACTAATGCCCCTGTTACGATGAGTAGGTCATTATTGAGCATAAAACCAGCCGCCGCTGCCGCCCAACCTGAATAAGAATTTAGCATTGAAACTACTACGGGCATATCAGCTCCACCAATTGAGGCAACTAAATGCCAGCCAAAAGCAAGAGCAATTATCGTCATCACTAATACGGGGAAGATATTGTCTGGATGATTGATAAAAACAATCATCAATAACGCTGAAATAATAATAGCAATTAAATTTAATTTATGACGGTGAGGTAGCATTAAGGCTTTGGAATTTATTTTACCACTGAGTTTTCCAAAGGCAACAATAGACCCCGTGAAGGTTACTGCACCAATAAAGATCCCTAAAAAGACTTCAACATTGTGAATTGTTTGTAAAGTTGTATTATCAATGTGATGTAATCCATAGCTGTTAAAACCAACGAGAACTGCAGCAAGCCCGACAAAACTATGCAAAATTGCAACAAGCTCTGGCATTTCTGTCATCTCTACTTTGAGTGCTTTACGAACGCCAATAAATCCGCCAATTGCCATTGCAATTAAGATCCAAATTGTTCCTTGTGATTCAGGGCCAAAAATGGTGGTAATAAGAGCGATGGTCATACCAGAAATACCGTACCAACACCCAGCTTTTGCAGTTTCATGTTTGGATAATCCTGCCAAACTCATAATAAATAGAAGGGCTGCAATAATGTATGCAGCTTGTACTAAACCTAAAGACATTTTTTACTCCTTAACCTTTTCTGAACATAGCAAGCATACGTTGAGTAACTTTAAAGCCACCGAAAATATTGATACTCGCCACTAAAATTGCAATGAAAGCAAGTAGGCTGATAAATAAGCCTCCCTGAGCAATTTGTAGTAATGCACCGACAATAATAATACCAGAAATAGCGTTAGTTACTGCCATAAGTGGGGTATGCAGAGCGTGGCTTACATTCCAAACAACATAATAGCCAACAACACACGAGAGTACAAATACCGTGAAATGAGATAAAAATTCAGATGGAGCAACAGACATAATAAGTAAGAATAGTAAGCCAATCGTTGCCATTACGCCGTATTTAATACGAGGATCAGCAATTTTTTCTTCTTTTTTAACCGCTTGCGTTGCTTTTATCGTTTGTTGTGGCTGAGCCGATACTTGAATTGGTGGGGCTGGGAAGGTGATTTCCCCTTGGCGAATGACGGTAACGCCACGCAATACCACATCATCAAAATTAATATCAATGTTGCCGTCTTTCTCTTTGGTAAGAAGTTTAAGAAGATTTACTAAATTTGTGCCGTAAAGTTGAGAGGATTGGGCAGGTAAACGGCTTGGTAAGTCAGTATAACCGATAATTTTTACTTGATTATCGGTAATAACAACTTCTCCCGCTTTAGTTAGCTCACAATTACCTCCTGTGGCGGCAGCAAGATCAACAATGACTGAGCCAGGCTTCATTGACTCAACCATTTCTTTAGTAATAAGTCGAGGGGCTGGCTTTCCAGGAATGAGAGCGGTTGTAATAATAATATCAACATCTTTTGCTTGTTCAGCGTATAACGCTAAAGCACGTTTGTTGAATTCTTCAGACATTACTTTGGCATAGCCATCACCACTTCCGCCTTCTTCTTTGAAATCGATTTCTAAAAATTCAGCACCCATACTTTGTACTTGTTCTTTTACTTCTGGACGAGAGTCAAAAGATCGTACAATCGCACCTAAGCTATTTGCTGCTCCAATTGCAGCTAACCCCGCAACGCCTGCACCGATTACAAGGACTTTAGCTGGAGGAACTTTACCCGCAGCAGTAATTTGTCCTGTAAAAAAGCGGCCAAATTCGTGGGCTGCTTCAACAACCGCACGATACCCCGCAATGTTTGCCATTGAGCTAAGAGCATCAAGAGATTGAGCCCGTGAAATACGGGGAACACAATCCATTGCAAGTACGTTAATATTTTTTGCCGATAATTTTTCCATTAACGTTGGATTTTGTGCAGGCCAAACAAAGCTAATTAAGGTAGCCCCTTCTTTTAATAGCGTAATTTCATCATCAGTTGGGGGATTGACTTTGAATATAATATCAGCATTCCAAACCGCTTGTTGATTACCAATAGTTGCTCCAGCCTGAGCATAAGCAGTATCTTCAAAGCTAGCGTTAAACCCTGCATTATGTTCAACAATAACATCGAAACCTAATTTAAGAATTTGCTCAACAGTCTTGGGCGTTGCCGCCACTCTACTTTCGTTAGCGAGCAGTTCTTTAGGAATACCAATTAGCATAAAGACTCCTTTAAAATAGTATGATAATAAAATATGGGAAAAGAAAATATTTCTTGTTACATATAGTTATAACTTTATCATTTATTGTTATTTATGGGAAAAGAATTTCTAATGATGAGCAAGATTATTATTTATGAGAAGTAATTTGACAAAATTTATTGTCAATTCACCGCTTAACCTTGATTTATTGAAATAAATCTTTGTTGTTTCAGGCTTTTTTGCTATATTTACGCACAATTTTCTCAGTTATCACTGAACATGTCATAAAGACATTATTGAATTTTATTTTTCTTACGGATTTTAGCTATGTTTAAAAAATTTCTAGGGCTTTTTTCAAATGATCTTTCTATTGATCTCGGTACAGCAAATACGCTTATTTATGTAAAAGGGCAAGGTATTGTGCTTGATGAACCTTCGGTAGTTGCTGTTCGTCAAGATCGTATGGGGACATCAAAAAGTATTGCCGCAGTTGGAATTAACGCCAAATCGATGTTAGGGCGTACGCCAAAAAGTATTACAGCAATTCGCCCAATGAAAGATGGTGTGATTGCTGATTTCCATGTGACAGAAAAAATGTTGCAACATTTTATTAAGCAGGTACATAGTAATAATTTTATGCGTCCTAGCCCTCGAGTACTCATTTGTGTACCAGCAGGTGCTACCCAAGTAGAACGTAAAGCGATTAAAGAGTCTGCAATGCGAGCAGGAGCTAGAGAGGTTCACTTAATTGAAGAACCGATGGCAGCTGCGATTGGGGCAGGACTACCTGTTGCTGAGGCTGCTGGTTCAATGGTAATTGATATTGGTGGTGGCACAACGGAAGTGGCTGTATTATCACTGAATGGCATTGTGCATTCGTCATCAGTACGGATTGGTGGTGATAAATTTGATGAAGCGATTATTGCTTATGTTCGCCGTCATTACGGTTCAGCGATTGGTGAAACAACGGCAGAACGTATTAAACAAGAAATTGCCACGGCTTATCTGCAAAATGAAGATGAAATACGAACAATGGAAGTACATGGACATAACCTTGCAGAAGGTGCACCAAGAACTTTCACATTAACGTCTAAAGAAGTATTGGAAGCAATTGAACAGCCGTTAACTGGCATTGTTGAAGCGGTAAAAGCGGTATTAGAACAATGCCCACCTGAATTAGCCGCAGATATTTTTGAACGAGGAATGGTATTAACAGGCGGCGGTGCTTTAATGCAAAACCTTGATGTATTACTTTCAAATGCAACAGGGGTACCTGTGATTGTTGCAGAAGACCCACTTACTTGTGTTGCTCGTGGTGGTGGTAAGGCACTTGATATGATTGATATGCACGGTGGTGATGTATTTAGTGATGATATTTAATTATCATATAATTTATTGAGATAGCTTGAAATGGACAATCTGAATTAGAGTTGTCCATTTTACTTTTTCATTAATCTCTTTTTTCAGCTAGTTTCCAGATAAAAAATGAAACCAATTTTTGCTAAAGTCCCTTCCCTTGGTGTCCGTCTTTTTGCAGCAATGACACTTTCTATTGCCTGCATCTTTTTAGATGGGCGAAGCTCTGCAATGTTACAAGTGCGTAATGTACTTGAGACAGCGGTCAGTGGCTTATACTATTTTGCAAATACACCGAGAGTCGTGTTAGATGGTGTCAGTAATAATTTTATTGATAGCCAAAAATTGAAAATCGAAAATCAAGCATTACGCCAGCAATTACGTGAACAAAGTGCAGATTTATTACTGCTTAATCAGTTAAAAGTGGAAAATCAGCGTTTACGCTTATTACTTAGCTCACCCTTAAGACAAGATGAATATAAAAAAGTAGCGGAAGTGCTTACTGCAGAAATGGATGCATATCGCCAACAAATTGTAATCAATCAAGGAAAAGCTGATGGTGCTTTTGTTGGCCAGCCTGTTATTGATGAGCGAGGGGTCGTTGGGCAAGTTATTTCAGTGGGTGAAAATAGTAGCCGAGTGTTAATGCTAACAGATGTGACTCATGCTATTCCTGTACAAGTATTACGCAATGATGTTCGAGGTATTGCAAGTGGGACAGGGCATAATGAAGAATTAATTTTAGATCATCTTCCTCGTACTGTAGATATTGCAAAAGGTGATGTTTTGGTTACCTCTGGGTTAGGGGGGAATTTCCCTGAAGGTTATCCGGTTGCTGTGGTTGAAACAGTTGTGAATAATGGGGCGAGCCATTTTGCTCGAGCAACTGCACGTCCACTTGCTTCATTAGAACGTTTGCGTTATTTATTACTATTGTGGCCAACGGGGGAAGACTCTCGTAAAACGCAGAAAATCTCTCCACAAGATGTTCGTAATGTGGTAGAAGAGCGTCGTCAAAGTTTAAACCGATTAGACCGCTTGAAATCAATTAAAAAAGTAAAAATAAATGAAGAACAAGAAAAGCAGCCACCAGTAGAAGCGGTTGATGAAATACCAGAAACTGAAAATCAAATGGGAGTAGAGCAGTGAAACAAAATACCATTTTTCAATTTCTTATATTAGTGCTGATTTTTATTGTTGCATTTGTATTAGAAATTATGCCTTGGCCCGCAGGTTTTCAAGCATTACGCCCAGCTTGGGTTGTATTAGTACTTATTTATTGGGCGTTAGCGTTACCGAGCAAAATTAGTGTTGGCACAGCATTTGTTGCAGGGATTGTTTGGGATGTTATTTTAGGGTCAATTTTAGGGGTGCACGCCTTAGTTTTATCTATTGCAATTTACTTTGTAGCAAAACATCATCTAATTTTACGCAATCTATCACTTTGGTTACAAGGAATATTGGTTGTTTTTTATGTTAGCTTAATTCGTTTCTCAATTTTCTTCGTTGAATTGATCTTACACGGTGCTGAATTCAATTCACAAGAACTTTTTGGAGCATTAATTAGCGGTATTTTATGGCCTTGGGTCTTTTTATTAATGCGTCATATTCGCCGAGGTTTACAACTACGTTAATGAGCACATTTTCTTTTGATTTTTCAACCGATTTTCGACCGCTTTCTGCCAAAATGCGTCCACGGCACTTAGATGAATATATTGGGCAATCTCATCTTATTGGTATTGGAAAGCCCTTACGCCGTGCAATAGAATCAGGGCATAGCCATTCAATGATTCTTTGGGGGCCCCCTGGCACAGGTAAAACAACTTTAGCAGAAATTATTGCCTCAGAATTAGAGGCAGAAGTTGAGCGGCTTTCTGCGGTAACTAGTGGAATAAAAGAGATCAGAGAAGCGATTGAACGGGCAAAAATAAATTACCAAACAGGGAGACGAACTCTACTTTTTGTTGATGAAGCTCACCGTTTTAATAAAAGCCAGCAAGATGCGTTTTTACCCTATATTGAAGACGGGACAATTATTTTTGTTGGAGCGACAACAGAAAATCCTTCATTTGAATTAAATAACGCTTTGCTTTCACGCACTCGAATTTATATTCTCAAGCCTTTACAAGCGGTCGATATCATAAAAGTTTTGCAAAATGCTTTAACAGATAAAACACGGGGTTTAGGCAATGAAACGATTATTTTACAAGATGATGTATTAGCTCTATTAGCCGATTATGTGAATGGCGATGCTCGTTTTGCCTTAAACTGTTTAGAACTGATGTCAGATATGGCAGAGCTCCTTCCCGAAGGAAAAGTATTTAATCGACAGCTTTTAACAGAAGTGCTAGGTGAACGGCAAGCTCGCTTTGATAAAGGGGGCGATCGCTATTATGATCTTATTTCGGCATTGCATAAATCTGTGCGAGGATCATCTCCTGATGGAGCATTATATTGGTATGCTCGAATTTTAACGGCAGGGGGAGACCCATTATATGTTGCAAGACGATTATTGGCGATTGCTTCTGAAGATGTGGGGAATGCAGATCCTAGAGGTATGCAAATTGCCTTATCTGCGTGGGATTGTTATACCCGAGTTGGGGCGGCTGAAGGGGAAAGAGCGATTGCCCAAGCGATTGTTTATCTTGCCGTTGCGCCGAAAAGTAATGCAGTTTATACAGCGTTTAATATGGCAAAAGAGCTAGTAAAAGAAGCAAAAGATTATGATGTGCCAGAGCATTTACGCAATGCCCCAACGAAATTGATGGAATCATTAGGGTATGGTAAAGAGTATCGTTATGCACATAATGAACTGAATGCTTATGCTGCTGGGGAAAATTATTTTCCACCAGAGTTGAAAGATACACAATTTTATTTCCCAACGGAGAGGGGAATGGAAAAACAGATTAAAGAAAAATTAGCGTGGTTAAAAGAACAAGATCAAGCCAGTGATTTGAAACGATATTCATAATTTGACTTATCATTGATAAATGTAACAAACGGTGTCTATCAATAATCTATTTAAATAAACCGATGTAAATCAGTGAGTAATCAGAAAACAGGGTTTTACGCACAGTAATTTATGACATTAAAGAATAAAATTGAGCAGACATTTAGCCCAACAGGTACATTGAGCCAAAATATTCGTGGTTTTTTGCCACGTCAAGCTCAAATTGAAATGGCACAAGCGGTTGGTCGAGCCGTAAAATTTTCCAAAAGTGCCGTTGTTGAAGCGGGGACTGGGACGGGGAAGACATTTGCTTATCTTGTGCCTGCACTGCTTTCGGGGAAAAAAACAATTATTTCTACTGGATCTAAAAACCTACAAGATCAGCTTTTTAGCCGAGATCTGCCAACAATTCAAAAGGCTTTAAAATATAAGGGAAATGTTGCATTATTGAAAGGGCGAGCCAATTATCTCTGTTTAGAACGATTAGATAAACTGATTGCATTGGGGGTTTTAGGCGATAAATCGGTGTTGTCAGATTTGGGTAAGGTGCGTAAATGGCAGACATCAACAGCAAGCGGTGATTTAAGCGAATGTATTACGATTGCAGAAGATAGCCCACTTCTTCCGCAGTTAGTGAGTACCACTGAAAACTGTTTAGGAGTAGATTGCCCAAGTTACAAGGAATGCTATGTGGTTCAGGCTCGTAGGCGAGCAATGGAGGCTGATCTTGTTGTGGTTAATCACCATTTATTTTGTGCGGATATGGCCGTAAAAGAAAGTGGTTTTGGTGAATTGATCCCTGAAGCAGAGCTGGTTATTTTTGATGAAGCTCATCAGCTTCCTGATATTGCAAGCCAATATTTTGGGCAGTCGCTAACCTCTCGCCAGTTATTTGATCTTAGTAAAGACTGTACACTTGTTTACCGTTCAGAACTTAAAGATCTCGCTCAATTAGGCAAAGCGGCAGATTTATTGCAAAAAGTTGTACAAGATTTTCGTTTACTCTTAGGTGAAAATTCACAGCGAGGTAATTTGCGTGAATTATTTCAAAATATAAATGTTGTAGAAGGCTTGCAGAAACTGAATGAAACGCTTGATTTCCTAAAAGACGTGATTAAAAAATCCCTTGGGCGATCGGAAACATTAGATAAAATTTTTGAACGAGTCACAGAAATTAAAGACTTGCTAAAAAAATTAAGTGATACGACTGTTGTTGGATTTTGCTACTGGTTTGAAGCAAATGGGCGTTCTTTTGGCTTACATATAACCCCATTAACTGTTGCTGATAAATTTGGGGAGCAACTCAAACATCAGCAAATCGGTTGGGTTTTTACTTCAGCAACATTGGAAGTAAATGGAAAGTTTGATCATTTTTGCCAACGGCTTGGTATTGAAAATGCAGAACAGATGGTGCTACAAAGTCCTTTTGATTATCAAAAGCAGTCTTTACTTTGCGTTCCTCGTTATTTACCTGATAGCAATCGGGCATATACGGTTACCGAGTTAGGAAAGCGCCTTCAGCCCGTAATTGAAGCGAATAAAGGGCGTTGTTTTCTTCTCTGCACCTCTTATTTTATGATGCGTGGATTAGCAGATTTTTTACGAGAACATAGCTCGCTAAGTGTTCTCTTACAAGGTGAAACGAGCAAGACTCGCTTACTTGAAAAATTTGTATCTGAACCGAATAGTGTGTTAGTTGCTACTCAAAGTTTTTGGGAAGGAATTGATGTAAGAGGAGATAAGCTATCGCTAGTCATTATTGATAAGCTCCCTTTCGCAGCGCCAGATGATCCACTATTAAAAGCGAGAATGGAAGATTGTCGTTTACAAGGCGGCGATCCTTTTAATGACATTCAAATCCCTGAAGCCGTGATTACTTTAAAACAAGGCGTTGGGCGGTTAATTCGTGATGTAACGGATAGAGGTGTGGTTATTATTTGTGATTCTCGTTTAGTGATGAGAAATTATGGTGCAACATTTTTGAAAAGCCTTCCCCCTTCATCTCGAACGAGAGACTTAAATAAAGTGATGAATTTTTTACAAACAAGCGGTTAGATTAGTATAAATTTTTGCAAAAATATTTGTTATTTAACCGCTTGTTATTGTCTGATATCTAACTTAGATAAATTTTGAATAGTGGCAATTATCTTTAAAATTGCCAATCTTACTTGATGGATACCTAAAATATGGCAAAACATTCTTTTTCTATTGATGAGCTGACAAAAGATCAGTCCACAATGCAGACATTTAAACGATTATGGCCAATGATCTCGCCGTTTAAATTAGGAATTTTAGTGGCGATGGTTGCAATGATATTGAATGCTGCATCAGACGCTTATTTAATTACGATGCTAAAACCACTTATTGATGAGGGGTTCGGAGGGAATTCTGATCGCCATTTTCTAAAAATAATGGCATTTGTCGTGATTGGATTGATTTTTGCTAGAGGTATAACGAGTTTTATTTCGAGTTATTGCTTGGCGTGGGTGTCGGGCAAGGTTGTAATGACAATGCGTCAAAAGGTATTTAAACATTTGATGTTTATGCCAGTTACCTTTTTTGACCAAAATTCATCAGGAAAATTGCTCTCTCGTATTACCTATGATTCAGAACAAGTTGCGTCTTCTTCTGCAAGCGCATTGCAAAGTGTTGTGAGGGAAGGGGTCTATATTCTCTTTTTAATTACTACAATGTTTTATTATAGCTGGCGTTTATCTCTTGTTCTTTTTTTAGTCGGTCCAGTTATTGCAGTATTAATTCGCTTGGTTTCTAAACGTTTTCGTATGCTAAGTCGTAATATGCAGGAATCAATGGGAAGTATGACAGAAAGTGCAGAGCAAATGTTAAGAGGGCATAAAGTTGTACTCTCATTTGGTGGGCAAGAGGTGGAAGAGACCCGTTTTAATCGTACGAGTAATGATATGCGCCGTAAAGGAATGAAAATGGTGGCGGCATCTGCAATTTCTGATCCTATTATTCAAATTATTGCGTCTTTTGCGTTAGCGGTGGTACTTTTTGTGGCAGGATCGCCAGATATTATTGGTGATAGTTTAACCGCAGGGGAGTTCGCAGCTGTGATTGGTGCGCTAATGGGGATTTTACGCCCACTGAAAACACTCACAAATGTGAATGCGCAATTTCAACGAGGAATGGCTGCTTGCCAAACGTTATTCACACTCTTTGATGTACCAACGGAAAAAAATACGGGAGCGTATCAAGTCAAACGAGCAAAAGGTGATATTCGTTTTGATAATGTTACTTTTACCTATTTTGGTAAAGATACCCCTGCGTTAAAACATCTCTCTTTTGAGCTACCAGCAGGTAAAACATTAGCATTAGTTGGGCGTTCGGGTTCAGGTAAATCAACAATTGCTAATCTTATTACCCGTTTTTATGATGTAGATTCAGGTAATATCTATCTTGATGATATATCAATTTCAGACTATACCCTAAATAATTTACGTGAACAGTGTGCGATTGTATCGCAACAGGTGCATTTATTTAATGATACAATTGCGAATAATATTGCGTATGCTGCACAAGAAAAATATAGTCGAGAACAGATTATCAATGCAGCAAAAGCTGCTTATGCAATGGAATTTATTGAGAAAATGCCACTGGGCTTAGATACGATCATTGGAGAAAATGGCGTGAGCCTTTCTGGTGGTCAGCGTCAGCGATTAGCAATTGCTCGAGCGTTATTACGAAATTCACCTGTATTGGTGCTTGATGAAGCAACTTCAGCGTTAGATACGGAATCAGAACGAGCTATTCAGTCTGCATTAGAGGAATTACAAAAAGATCGTACTGTTTTAGTGATTGCCCATCGTCTATCAACCATTGAAAAAGCTGATGAAATTTTAGTTATTGAGCAAGGTGAAATTGTAGAGCGAGGAGCCCATTTAGAGTTGCTTGAGAAATGCGGGGCTTATAAGCAGTTATATAGCTTGCAATTTGGGGAATAATTATTAGTAAAAGACCGCTTATAAGCGGTCTTTTTTATATTATTTTTTGTAATAGGTTACCAACCTTTTACCATTCCACCTTTGAAGACTTCATCAGCTTTATTGAAAACTTCATCAGATTGATAGGCGTTGATAAAATCTTTTATTGCTGGATTGTCTTTGTTATCAATACGAGAAACAATTAAATTCACATAAGGCGAATCTTTATCTTCAACGAAAATTCCATCTTTATTTGGGGTTAAGCCAATTTGACCTGCATAGGTCGTATTGATAATAGAGAAAGTTACATCATCTAATGTTCGTGGTAATAATGGTGCTTCGATCTCTTGTATCTCTAAATTTTTAGGATTTTCAATAATATCTACCGTAGTAGAAAGCAGATTATTGCTATCTTTAAGTTTAATTAACCCTTGTTTTTCTAATAAAAGTAGTGAACGTCCCAAGTTTGTTGGATCATTTGGCAGAGCAATTTTATCACCGTCTTTTAATTCAGAAATAGATTTAATTTTCTTTGAGTAAGCGGCAATCGGATAAACAAAGGTATTACCAACAGGCGTAAGTTTATAGCCTTTATCTGCAATTTGTTTATCTAAATACGGTTTATGTTGAAAAACATTGATGTCTAAATCGCCTTTATTCAATGCTTCATTAGGGGTTGCATAATCAGTAAAAATAACCAGTTCGACATTACGATGATATTTTTCTTTTGCAACTTTTGCTGCAACTTCCATTACTTCGTGTTCAGGCCCCGAAATAACACCTACTTTAAGTTTGTCTTGTTTTTCATTACAAGCAGTAAGCGCAAGAGTAGAAAGGGTAATAATCCCAAAGAGTTGTTTTAGTTTCATTTTTTGTACCTTTTTTGTGTGAATTTAAATTGCCAACTTCTCTAGCTGGCAAAATCAGGGTGAAATCTGCCCGCTTGTATTACTAGCTTTTGTCTTATCTCAAACATTACTCGTTAAGCTCTGTAAGTTTTATTTTTCGCTTACTAATGGCTCTATATTAAGTAACTCATCAAAGTAAAATTTACATCTATCTATATGTGCCTTATTTTTGATTGAATAGTTCTTGTTGTGTTTATGTAATTAAAATAATTATGAGCTAACGATGATCGTAACGTTTAGCTAGATTATCACCAATTTTTTGGCTAATCATCACAATGGCAACGATGATGATCGTTGCGATCCATTTTACATAGATCATATTGCGATGTTCGCCATAGCTGATAGCAAGATTACCTAAACCACCGCCACCTACAGCACCAGCCATTGCAGAATAGCCAATAAGGGAAACGAGAGTGAGCGTAATACTGTTAATTAAAATGGGTAGAGATTCAGGTAGATAAAATTTCGTTACAACTTGCCAGTTTGTTGCCCCCATTGATTTAGCAGCTTCAGTTAAGCCGTTAGGGATTTCTAATAGTGCATTAGCGGTTAAACGAGCAAAAAAAGGAATAGCGGTAATGCTAAGAGGCACAATTGCTGCAGTTGTACCTAGTGTTGTTCCCACAATTAAGCGTGTAACGGGTAACAGCACAACAAGTAAAATAATGAAAGGTACAGATCGTCCAATATTGATAATGACATCAAGGACTTGGTGTAGTGGTTTATTCTCTAAAATCTCTCCTTTACCTGTTAAAAATGCAACAAAGCCAATAGGCAGACCAATGACAACAGCCATTAACGTAGCAATAAATCCCATATAGAGTGTTTCTAATGTGGAAAGGCCGACTAGCTCCCACATTTTTGGTGTTAATTCATTAAGAAAATCAGCCCACATAACCTAGTACCTCAACTTTTACATTATTATCAATTAAATAAAATTTTGCTTCAGCAATGCTATCTGTATTACCTTCTACTTCAGCGATAACAAAGCCGAATTTTACTCCTCCAGCGTAATCAATTTGCGACATCAAAATACTAAAATCAATATTAAATTTTTTCGCTACATAGGAAAGTAGTGGTGCATCAACTGAACGTCCAGTAAATTCAAATTTAATGATTGGATAGCTATTTTCCGTAGGAATTGAAGATAGTTGGCTTGTATATTCTTCAGGCAATTCAAAATGAAAAGTAGATTGAATAAAGCGTTGTGCTAATTCCGTCTTTGGATTTGAAAAAATTTCACTGACTGAACCGCTTTCAACTAAACGCCCTTGATCAATAACAGCCACACGATCACAAATGCGTTTGACTACGTCCATTTCGTGGGTGATCAGTAAAATAGTTAAACCTAATCGCTGATTGATCTCTTTAAGTAATTGCAGGATCGATTGTGTTGTTGCAGGATCAAGTGCACTGGTGGCTTCATCACAGAGTAGTACTTTTGGATTGCTTGCTAAAGCACGGGCAATTGCAACACGTTGTTTTTGTCCTCCAGAAAGATTACTTGGGTAGGCATTACGTTTATCGGCTAATCCAACTAACTCTAATAATTCATTTACTTTTTTCTCGATAACTGCTTTATTTGTGTTGCTTAACTCTAAAGCTAGGGCAACATTATCAAACACGGTACGAGAAGAGAGTAAATTAAAGTGTTGGAAAATCATCGTAATACTGCGGCGAGCTAAAATTAGCTCTTTTTCAGACATTGTTGTGAGATCTTTTCCATCAACAATAACTTGCCCGATAGTTGGGCGTTCTAATAAATTTACGCAACGAATTAGGGTGCTTTTCCCTGCTCCTGATGAGCCTATTACCCCATATATTGTGCCTTTTGGAACATCTAGGGTTACATTATCAAGTGCAGTAATTTTCTGCCCTTTAACCTCAAATTGTTTGCTGATTTGCTTGAGTTGAATCATCACGCTATCCATATCTTTAAAAATTATCGTCTTATTTTAGACGTCTAGATTGCTGTGTCAATCATATAAATCTGTTTTTTTGAATAAATTAGCCATAGTGAATCGTATAAAGCAAAACAAGCGGTGTTTTCTTATAAAAAAGTGTAAAATTACGATAGCTTGACTTTTCGTACTTGCTCTCTATCATTGCTACTTTATTATTTTCTTACTCACTAAAGGTAAGAATAGGAGAGTAAATGAACGCAGAAATTCATCAATATTTAACGGCATTAGAAAATGCAATGAAAGAACATAATGTATGGGAAGCAGCCGCGCCTAGTGCAGAAGCGTTAGAAAGCACCGAACCATTTAGTGTTAATACGCTTTCGCCAACACAATGGCTACAATGGATTTTTATTCCACGAATGAAAGCATTATTAGAGGCAGGTAGTGAACTACCTCGTAATTTTACGGTTACCCACTATTTGGAAGAGTCTTTAAAAGATGAAAAATATTTAGCTGCGTTACATTCCCCGTTAGCGAAATTAGAACAACTATTAAAAGATGCCTAATGCTTGATATTTTATACCGAGATGATGAATTAGTCGCAATCAATAAACCTGCAGGAATGTTGGTTCATCGCAGTTGGCTTGATAAGCACGAGACCGTATTTGCAATGCAAACATTGCGAGATCAGATCGGTCAGCATGTTTTCCCTATTCATCGGCTAGATCGTCCAACCTCTGGTGTGCTACTTTTTGCTTTAAATAGTGAAACTGCTCGTGTAATGAGCCAGCAATTTGAACAACATCAAATTCAAAAGCAGTATTTGGCTGTGGTTCGAGGTTATTTATTAGGAAGTGGGCGAGTGGATTATCCTCTCAAGGTGCAATTAGATAAAATTGCAGATAAATTTGCCCAAGAAAAAGAAGCTCAATCGGCCGTAACGGATTATCAATTTTTAGCGAATGTTGAAATGCCTTACTCATCGGGAAAATTTACAACAGCTCGTTATTCATTGGTTCAGCTTTCACCTTTAACAGGGCGAAAGCATCAACTTCGCCGTCATTTAAAACACCTTTTTCACCCTATTATGGGGGATACAAAATATGGTGATTTACATCAAAATCGGGCATTAACTGAAAATGTTGGGGTAACACGACTATTTTTGCACGCTAATCAGCTGCAGTTTATTCACCCGAAGCGGTTGCAAAAAATGGAGATAAAAGCACCGCTTGATCTACAATGGCAAATACTTTTTAAACAATTTAATTGGCATTTCCCACAATTTATAAATGGATAGGTACAGGTATGGATGAGAGGTTATTAACACTCACACACGAACAGCAACAACAAGCCGTAGAAAAAATTCAACAGTTAATGCAACAGGGTATGAGTAGCGGAGAAGCGATTGCAACTGTAACAAAAGCTTTGCGAGAAGCTCATCAGCTAAATAACGATAAAATTAAAGGTCAAAAATAGGGTGTATACCCTATTTTATATTTAGCGATAAAATTCATTTAGCTGTTTAATATTTTTTAATAAATAATTACTGCTTAAAAGATAATTTTCGCCTAATTCTGATAATGATTGCTGGGTTATTTGTTGATATTTTTTGATTAAAATATCATTTGGATATAAACGAATGAAGTCAGCAAGGATCTGGCTAAATTGATATTGTTCAATCATACTTAATTTCTTCGGATTGCAAGCGGTTAATTTTTCAATTTCTTTGTCAATTTTTTCAGCGTTACCAATAAAATATCCTCGCTGTGCTTTACTTAAACTACTTAACCACATACCATCTTTTTTAGGCATTTCATTTAATAATTGAAAGAGCTGGTGAATATTACCTTTTTTTAATTCAAATTCTATTTCACAAATAGTATCTTCACAATATTTATTTTTAACTAAGCCTTGATCTAAGGCAATTTCAATTTCTGCATTTTGATAATGAATTAGCCATTTATACCTGAGAAAATTCGTACTAAATAACGGAAATAGTGGTGTATTAATAATAGATTGATCTGCAAATTGTAAATTATAGTGAGAAACTAACCGCTTGAAGTCAGGTTTATTATCCGCCAATGTTAAATTATATTCTGGGCGAATATGTAGCCCACCGACAATATCCCCTTTCATTTTTAATGTTAATTGATGGTGGTTATTCTTAGTGCGAACACGCAACCCCATTTGATGTTTTTCAAAATACATATTTTGTGAATCAAAATAGGTATTTTCTAAATTTTCTTCATCATAGTGAATAATATTTTGATTTTGTATCCATTGTGTAATAATTGGAATGTTCTTAGGTGATAACATTATTTTTAATTCAATTTCATCTTGCATTTTGTACTCGTTATTATTATGTTTTAATACCTTAAATAACAAAACACCTATTTTGTAAATAGGCTTTATGTTATTCTATGAACAATTCTATATTAGGTCAAATTTAATATGTTTACTCATATACAAAATAAGCTTCATAAATTTGTACAGCGTGGTTTGGATAACCATTTACGTTTGGCTGTAACAGGGCTAAGTCGTAGTGGTAAAACAGCATTTATTACCAGTTTGGTTGATCAATTATTGCATATTAATGCAAGTAGCAATAATAGCCATTTAAGTTTGTTTATGGCTGCAAGGAATGGGCAGATTTTATCGGTAAAACGGGTTGAACAATATGATTTAACTGTTCCTCGCTTTGAATATGATAAAAATCGAGCAGGCTTTGAAAATGATCCACCTGAATGGTCTGCTTCAACCACTGGGATCAGCGAAATCCGTTTGGCAATTCGTTATCAACGGCAACATAGCCTGTTAAGACATCTCAAAGAAACTGCAACGCTTTATTTAGATATTTTTGATTACCCCGGTGAATGGTTGTTAGATTTGCCCTTGTTGTCACAATCTTTTAAAGAGTGGTCAAAAGCACAAGAGCTTGTGCATAAAGGCGAGCGAGCAGAACTAGCGAAAAAATGGTTTGAACAGGTGAAAAATCTGGATTTAACTGCTAAAGCAGATGCAAACCAATTAGCAAAATTAAGTGAAGATTACACCGCTTATCTGTTTGAGTGTAAAGCTATGGGAATGCAATATATTCAACCTGGGCGGTTTGTATTGCCGAATAGTGAACGTGGTGCACCTGTTTACCAATTTTTTCCATTGCTGTGGTTAAATGAAGAAGAATGGGAGCGTCTTGAAAAAAGTGATAAAGAGAGTATTTTCCATACATTAAAAACACGTTATCAGCATTATCAACAAAAAATTGTGAAACCTTTTTATGAAGATTATTTTTCACAATTTGATCGTCAGGTGATTTTAGCAGATTGTTTAACACCACTAAATCATAGCCAGCAAGCGTTTATTGAGATGAAAATTGGCTTACAGCAACTATTTAAACATTTTCATTATGGTAATCGTTCTTTATTTAGTCGTTTATTTTCATCTAATATTGATAAATTGTTATTTATAGCAACTAAAGCGGATCACATTACAACAGATCAATTACCGAATTTAGAAAGTTTAATGCGTCAATTAGTGCAGGAAGGCGGACGTTATGCAGATTTTGAGGGGATAAATACAAATTATCAGGCGATTGCTGCGGTAAGAGCTACCGATTCAGTAATTGCTACCCAAGATGGACAATCATTTAAAGCTATTCAAGGTGTGCGTTCTTCTGATAAAAAGCGAGTTACGCTTTATCCTGGTAGCGTGCCAAGTCGATTACCTGATTCAAATTATTGGCAACATAATAAATTTGAATTTGACCAATTTGAACCCAAAAAAATTGAATTTGGTGAAAGTATTCCACATTTGAGAATGGATTCTGTTTTACAATTTCTATTGGCAGATATGTTTGATTAACCATTTGAATAAATGGAAAATAGCTAACAATAAAATTGTCTGATTACACCGTTTGTATGGTTCAAAATCACGCTTATTTAAGGTACAATCCCTACAATTATAAAAAAATAAATTAGAATTATGAGTAAAAAACCAAAAGTTGCCGCAAATACAATTGCGCTGAATAAACGTGCAAGGCACGAATATTTCATTGAAGATGAAGTTGAAGCAGGGTTAGAATTGCAAGGCTGGGAAGTTAAAGCATTGCGTGCAGGTAAAGCAAATATTGGTGATAGCTATGTAATTTTTCGTAATGGTGAAGCCTATTTATTTGGGGCAATGATTACCCCTTTAAATGTGGCATCAACTCATATTATTGCTGATCCTACTCGTACCCGTAAATTATTATTGAATAAACGTGAATTAGATTCGTTATTTGGTAAAGTAAACCGTGATGGGTTTACGGTTGTTGCTCTTTCTTTATATTGGAAACAGGCATGGGCAAAAGTAAAAATTGGATTAGCGAAAGGCAAAAAATTACACGATAAGCGTGAAGATGTAAAAGAGCGTGAATGGCAAGTTGCAAAACAGCGCATTATGAAACATTCAAACCGATAACAAGCGGGCTGATTTTATATATTTTTGTAAAAGGATAATAACAAATGATTGATCAAAATCTACTGCGTACAGATTTAGCGGAAATTGCGGAAATTCTAAGCACAAAACGTAAATTTATGTTAGATGTAGAGCGAGTAACTGCATTGGAAGAACAGCGTAAAGTGCTACAAGTAAAAACAGAAACATTACAAGCAGAACGTAATAGCCGTTCTAAAAATATTGGAGCAGCTAAAGCCCGTGGAGAAGATATTTCTGCTTTATTAGCTGAAGTTGATTCAATGGGCAATGAATTAGAAATGGCTAAAGTTGAGCTAGATAAAGTACAAGCACAAATTCGTGAATTATTGCTTTCTGTACCGAATCTACCAGCGAGTGAAGTTCCTATTGGGAAAGATGATAGTGAAAATGTAGAAATTTCTCGTTGGGGAACGCCTCGTCAGTTTGATTTTGAAGTAAAAGATCACGTCGCGTTAGGCGAACAGTTATCAGGCTTAGATTTTGCTGCTGGGGTAAAATTAGCAGGTAGCCGTTTTGTGGTAATGAAAGATAAAATTGCCCGTTTACACCGTGCGTTATCACAATTTATGTTAGATTTACATACAGAACAGCACGGTTATGTTGAAACCTATGTACCGTATTTAGTAAATCACGATACTCTTTATGGAACAGGGCAGTTACCGAAATTTGGCGAAGATCTTTTCCATACTAAGCCATTAGAAGGGCAAGATCCAAATGCAGTTCAGAAACCTTTTGCATTAATTCCAACTGCAGAAGTTCCCGTTACTAATTTAGTTCGTGATGAAATTTTAGATGAAGAATCCTTACCATTAAAATTAACTGCACATACCCCATGTTTTCGTGCAGAAGCAGGATCTTATGGCCGTGATACCCGTGGGCTAATTCGTATGCATCAATTTGATAAAGTTGAGTTAGTACAAATCGTTGAGCCAGAGAAATCAATGGAAGCGTTAGAAGAATTAACCCAGCATGCAGAAAAAGTATTACAATTATTGAACCTACCGTATCGTAAAATGTTACTTTGTTCAGGAGATATGGGATTTAGTGCAGCAAAAACTTATGATTTAGAAGTTTGGTTGCCAGCTCAAAATACTTATCGTGAAATTTCCTCTTGTTCAAATATGTGGGATTTCCAAGCTCGTAGAATGTCTGCCCGTTATAAGGCGAAGGGGGATAAAAAAACACGTTTAGTCCATACTTTAAATGGGTCAGGTTTAGCTGTTGGGCGTACTTTAGTCGCAATTTTAGAAAATTATCAGAATGCAGACGGCTCAATTACTATTCCAGAAGTGCTTAGACCTTATATGGCAGGACTTGAGGTTATTAAGTAATATTATACTGTCTGGTAATTGATTAGTTTTAAAAGCTGAATGGAAACATTCAGCTTTTTTATTGATTATTCAGAATTTGGTTAGATTATAGCTAAATAAATTTAGAAGATATAAAAATGTGATCTAGCTAACTTTTTTTACTTTTATTGTAAGTTATACTAATTTAATTGATATATCTCTTAGTAGTACAATTTTAAGGAATAGTTATGGCAGTATTTAAAGAAGCACCCGATCTTCCTGTTACTAAAACACCAGAAGAAATAGATAAAAGTTACCGCTATTGGCGATTGCATTTGATGATTGTGAGCTATGTAGGCTACGCTGTTTTCTATTTTACCCGTAAAGGATTTAATTTTGTAATGCCGACAATGTTGGCAGATTTAGGTCTACAAAAAGCAGACATTGGTATAATGGGAACGGCTTTTTATTTAACTTATGGGCTTTCAAAATTTTTGTCTGGAGTTATTGGTGATCGTTCTAACCCACGCTATTTTATGGGATTAGGTTTAATGGCAACTGGTGTCGTTAATATTCTGTTTGGTATGAGTTCATCTATTTTTGTTTTTGTAACGCTTTGGATGATCAATGCATTCTTTCAAGGCTGGGGTTGGCCACCGTGTTCAAAAATTTTAAATACCTGGTATTCACGTAATGAACGGGGCTTGTGGTGGGCAATTTGGAATACTTCCCACAATTTAGGAGGAGCATTGATCCCACTGATAGCAGGAGCAGTTACGCTAGCTTGGGGCTGGCGATATGGAATGATTATTCCAGGTATTATTGCGATTGTAATTGGTTTAGGGTTATGCATTTTACTAAGAGATAAACCATCATCAATGGGGCTTCCAACAGTTGGTGAATGGCGTAATGATGTGGCAGAGAAAGCTCACGAAAGTGAAGGTGTTGGCTTATCTACCTTAGAAATTTTAAAAACCTATGTATTTAAAAATAAAATTATCTGGGCATTAGCAATTTCATACGCACTGGTTTACATTATTCGAACAGGGATTAACGACTGGGGCAATTTATACTTAACAGAAATGCACGGTTATAATTTACTAGAAGCGAATGCGACGGTAAGTTTTTTTGAAGTAGGCGGATTTCTTGGTGCCTTATTTGCAGGCTGGGGATCGGACAAATTTTTCAAAGGTAACCGTACACAAATGAACATTATCTATGTGGTAGGAATTATTGCAGTTGCATTAGCACTTTGGGTCTTGCCAAGCCATAGTAGTGTATTGATGTCTTGTTTATTCTTCTTAATGGGTTTTTTCATTTTTGGGCCACAATTTTTAATTGCAATGGCAGCCGCAGAAAATTCTCATAAATATGCTTCAGGAGCTTCAACAGGTTTTGTAAGTTTATTTGCTTATATCGGAGCAGCTGTTGCAGGACTACCACTTTCATTAGTGATCGAACACTTTAAATGGAATGGCTTTTTTGGCACATTGTTTGCAATTTCACTCAGCTGTGCATTGTTACTTGCTTTAGTTTATGTAATGCAATTTAGGAAGAACCGTTTGAAATAATCTGGATTAACTAAGAGGACGGAGAATTTGGTCTCCGTTCTCTTAGGAAATTGAATGATGATTTATAAATACAAGCGGTTAGTTCTTAACAAAATTTACTGTAAGTGTTATAAACCAGCTTTCAGGCTTGCTTCAATGAATCGGTCTAAATCACCGTCTAGTACAGCTTGAGTATTTCGATTTTCAACGCCTGTGCGTAAATCTTTGATACGTGAATCATCTAAAACATAAGAGCGAATTTGGCTTCCCCAACCTATATCTGATTTTGTATCTTCAAGAGCTTGTTTATCCGCATTTTTCTTTTGTAATTCAAGTTCATAGAGTTTAGCTCGAAGCTGTTTCATTGCCTGATCTTTATTTTTATGTTGAGAACGTTCATTTTGGCATTGTACGACAATGCCTGATGGCATATGTGTGATTCGTACTGCAGATTCCGTTGTATTAACGTGTTGTCCGCCTGCACCTGATGCACGATAAACATCAATCCGTAGATCGGCAGGGTTGATCTCAATATCAATATTGTCATCAATTTCAGGGTAAACAAAAGCTGCACTAAAAGAGGTATGTCGTCTATTGTTTGAATCAAAAGGGCTTTTTCGAACTAAACGGTGAATACCTGTTTCTGTACGTAACCAACCGAAAGCGTAGTTTCCAGAAACTTTCACAGTTGCTGATTTTATTCCTGCGACATCGCCATCAGATACTTCCATTAATTCTGCTTTAAAGCCTTTGCTTTCAGCCCAACGAAGGTACATTCGTAGTAGCATTTCTGTCCAGTCTTGTGCTTCTGTTCCTCCAGAACCTGATTGTAAATCAATATAGCAATCAGAGGCATCGTGTTGTCCGCTGAACATTCGTTGAAATTCTAATGAAGCCAGTTTTTCTTCTAGTTGATTGGCTTCTTGTTGAGCTTCTAAAAAAGTTTCTTCATCTTCTGCTTCAACGGCAAGCTCAATTAAGCCTTCGACATCTTCAATGCCTTGTTCAAGGCTTTTAATGGTATTTACGATATTTTCTAATGCAACTCGTTCTTTGCCAAAGGCCTGGGCTTTTTCAGGATCGTTCCAAATATCAGGTTGTTCTAATTCTGCATTGACTTCTTCTAAGCGTTCAACTTTAGTATTAAAGTCAAAGATACCCCCGAAGGGTGGCTGTGCGTTCTAAAATATCGGCTAATTGGGTTTTAAGTGGATTAAGTTCAAACATTATTATTCCTTATTTAATAAAGTGGGCAGATAATTTGGATTATTATAGCTAACTTAGATTTAAATCTAAAAGAAAATAGCGGTTATATTAAGGTTTAGTATCTTAAAGAAGATAAGAGATTTGTTTTTTTCTTCAAGTAACGTAAAATCAATATGCTTTAACTTGTGTTAGTGAGGAAAATCATGAAAAAAATGTATCGTCGTTTGTTCGGAATGGGATTACTTTGTTTGGGAGTAGCTGGATGTAGTTCAAGTAATCCTGATGTATTACGTCATATTGTGATGGATAAATGTGTACCAAATTCAATGAATACAAATTCACCAAAACCGTGTGCAGAGGTGAATACAGAAAAAGGTTATGTGGTATTAAAAGATTTAAATGGACCATTACAATATTTAATTATGCCAACGGCTAAATTAGATGGCATGGAAAGCCCGGAATTACTTAATAAAACAACTACAAACTTTTTGTGGAAAGCGTGGCAATCTCGCCATTTTATGAGTGAAAAATTAGGAAAGCCAATTCCTGAAAATGTAGTGTCATTAACCATAAATTCAGCTTATGCAAGGACTCAAAATCACCTACATATTCATCTTTCTTGTACTGCTTCAGACGTTCAAACTACGTTATTACAGCAAGAGAAGCAGATTGGTACGCAGTGGAAGGAATTGTCCACCAAATTAAAAGGAGAATACTATATGGCTCGCCGTATTACAGCTAAGGAATTTGAGCAGAAAAGCCCTTTCTTGTGGCTAACGGATATACCTAATGCAAGCGGTGAGATGGGCAAATATTCTGTAGCGGTAACACCTGCAAGTAATGGTGATTTTATTTTACTTGCAACTAAGCACCAATGGTTGCCGTTCAATAAAGCAGCAAGCGAAGATCTACAAGATCATAGCTGTAAATTGTTAGGACTGTAATTAAAATATAAAAAATATCCACCTGATAATTTTTCAAGGTGGATATTTTTATTAGATTAATGTTTTTTTGCCCATTCTAAAAAACGTTTTTGTGTTTCTTTATCTGCTTGTTGAAACCAGTATTGGAGTTGCTGTTCAACAATATTTTCACCTTGTACCACGACTTTCCCTTTTGCGGTATTGCCTACTTGTAATGGCATTACTGCTGGCATTGTTGTTGTAGCAAATTGTTTTACCGCTGCAGCACCGTCTCCTGAATTGTAAGCGGTAAGATTGCCTAAAATATTTGCATTTGGCATAAAGCCTTCGCCTTTTAAGTAATCCTGTTTATAGGATAATTCTTTGCCAGAGACCGTTTTTACGGTAAATGTTGGATTTTCTTTAAATTTTTCAATATCAAAACGGTTATGGAAAGTTGGAGTTGAAATTTGAATATTTTCTTGGCTACCATTAAAGGTTAGCACGATAGGCGAAGACTCAAAGAATGCAGTGTCAGAGCCTGATTGGTAAATATTTGATACAGTCAGTACGATTTGATGAGTTTTTTCATCAGTAATTTGCATTGTACTTTTCTTTTTGAATTTTTGGCCGTCAAAGGCAAGGATATCAATATTTGATGAATGGGTAACTGTGCCAGCTAATGCAGAATTTGCGAGAGCAAATGGGATAATTGCTAATGCAATTTTTGCTAATTTCATAAATAACTCCAGAGAATAGTCATAGTAATTGCGTATATCCTATGCTAAATTTTTGTAAATAGAAAGCAACGAATAAGTTGTGATGTCGATTTTTTATCTATTTTGTGATAATTTCAGCGAGATTTAATTTTTGTGGAGTGTTTGAGTAGATTATGAGTGATGATCAGCAGAGTATAAATTCGCCAGAAAGAAAATCCTTTCTGAAATCCTTATTTAGTGGCGTGTTTCAGCAAGAGCCCAAAAATCGTGAAGATTTGGTCGAGGTTATTCGAGATTCAGCTGAAAATGAATTGATTGATAGTGATACTAAGGAAATGATTGAAGGGGTAATGGAAATTTCCGAATTACGTGTGCGTGATATTATGATTCCCCGCCCACAAATTGTGTTTATTGACGCAAGCCAACCGTTAGATACCTGTGTGGACATTATTGTCGATTCTGCCCATTCTCGTTTCCCTGTGATTTGTGATGGAAAAGATACCATTGAGGGAATTTTGCTTGCTAAAGATTTATTAAAATATCTCCGTTCAGATTCAGAGCCATTTGAAATGGCAGAAATCTTACGTCCCGCCGTAATTGTCCCAGAGAGTAAGCGGGTGGATAGAATGTTAAAAGAGTTTCGTTCTGAGCGTTTTCATATGGCGATTGTAGTTGATGAATTTGGGGCTGTTTCTGGGTTAGTTACAATTGAGGATATTTTAGAGCAGATAGTTGGTGATATTGAAGATGAGTTTGATGAAGCAGAAGTTGAACCTATTCGCCAACTATCACGGCATACCTATGCGGTTTTAGCATTAACCGATATTGAACGTTTTAACCAGCAATTTGCGACTCATTTTGATGATGAAGAAGTGGATACCGTTGGCGGTTTAGTGATGCAAGCCTTTGGGTATTTACCAACTAGAGGCGAGCAAATTGAATTAGATGGTGTTGTGTTTAAAATTACTTCAGCAGATAGTCGTCGCTTAATTCAATTGCGAGTTACCTTTAGTGATGAGCAATTAAGCCGAATGGAAAGAAAAGAGCATAAAGAAACAATGAGCGAATAATGGAAAATGTAAAAAAATCAACGCATCTCACCGCTTGTGTTTGTTATACCATAGCCTTAATTTCAGGGGGAATCGGGATTTTTGCGTATTCTCCATTTGATTATTGGATTGTTGCTTTTCTCTCTGCGAGTGGATTAATTTGGTTATCAACGTTTCCAATAAAAAGAATTGCGTTAGTTGGGACGTTTTTATGGGCAGTGAGCTATTTTGCTATTGGGGTAAATTGGGTTCACGTTAGTATGATCCAATTTGGTGGTGTACCAGAAATTGCCAGTTATTTTATTGTATTAGCATTAGCGATTTATTTAGCCTTATACCCGTTACTTTTTACCTATCTTGCTCAACGTTTTAAGGTAAAAAATCCATGGTTATTAGCCTCAATTTTTACCTTAACAGAATATCTGCGAGGCGTTGTCTTTACAGGCTTTCCGTGGTTGCAATTTGGATATTCACAAATAGATTCACCTTTTTTCAATTTGGCTACGCTATTTGGTGTGGAAGGGCTAACGTTCTTTGTGATCGTGGTAAGCGGTTATTTGGTGCAAATATTTTACCAATTAGCAAAAAAACACTGTGATCGCACCGCTTGTATTATATGTCTTGTAGTGTTAATTGGCGCTTTTACCACTCGTTATTTCCAATCAGTTCAGATTGATAGTGATAAAACACCAATTAAAATAACACTCATTCAAGGCAATATTGAGCAAAAAATTAAATGGAATCCTGAATATTTGTCTTCAATAATTATGGGTTATTACGATCTACTACAACAAAGCCTAGGAAAAAGTGATGTGGTGATTTTACCGGAATCGGCTATTCCTGCCATTGAAGAAAATATTGAAATGCCATTAAGTATGTTTGATAAATTGGCAAAAGAGAAGGGAAGTAAAATTATTATTGGAACGTTGTTTCAATCTCATCAGAGAGAGCTTTATAATAGCGCTGTATTATTAGGGGAAACATTGAAATATTCTGCGGAGCATTCTCCCCGTTATTATAAACATCACCTTGTCCCTTTTGGCGAATATGTGCCATTTGGTCATTTACTTGATTGGCTAAGAGAAGTTTTTATCTTACCCATTAATTTATCTCAAGGCTCATTTATTCAGCCAGCACTGAAAGTAAATGATAGAAAATTTAATTTAGCGATTTGCTATGAAATTATTTTTGGCGATCAAGTACAGCAGAACCAGAAAATTCAACAATCCGATTATTTATTAACAATTTCAAATGATGCGTGGTTTGGAGAAAGTAGTGGTCCTTGGCAGCATTTCCAAATGGCACGAATGAGAGCTTTAGAGTTAGGAAAGCCATTGGTAAGAGCAACAAATACAGGTGTCACCGCATTTGTTAATTTTGATGGGAAGGTTATTTCAATGCTACCACAATTTGAAGTAGGAACGCTAACCGAACAAATTTTGACAACAAAAGGTGAAACAGTGTATGGACAATTTGGTCGTAGCTTACTTTATGGGTTGTGTTGGCTAATTAGTATTTTTGCGATAGCGTGGAAGGGAATTAGAAAAGATCTCAATAATAAATAATTATGATTGTATGAAATTTATTCTCTTATGTATTAAAGCTGAACTTTTTCAAAAATTTAAACACTAAAGAGACGTGTATTGAGGAAGATACCGTGTTAAAGAAGTTAGGAGAACTCAAATAGATGAGTGAACAGATAACCGATCAAGCATTGGTTGAACGTGCACAACAAGGCGATAAAAAAGCATTTAATTTACTAGTCGTTCGTTATCAAAATAGAGTAGCTGGTTTGCTTACTCGTTATGTCGCCCGAGATGATATTCCTGATATTGTACAAGAATCTTTTATTAAGGCATATCGTTCGTTAGCATCATTTCGTGGGGAAAGTGCGTTTTATACATGGTTATACCGTATTGCAGTAAATACTGCAAAAAACCACTTAACTGCATTAGGTCGAAGACCGCCGAAAGAAGATATTCTTGCTGAAGATGCTGAAAGTTATGATAGTGGAATACATTTACGTGAGACAGATACACCTGAAAATATGATGTTATCTGAAGAATTAAGGCGTATTGTATTTGATACAATCGAAAGTTTACCCGATGAATTAAAAAGTGCTATTACCTTACGAGAAATTGAAGGGTTGAGCTATGAAGAAATTGCAGAGGTTATGCAATGTCCTGTAGGAACAGTACGTTCACGTATTTTTCGGGCTAGGGAAGCAATAGATTTGAAAATTAATCCATTGATACAACAGGATTAAATTTATAATACAGAATCATAAAATTGGAGTAATTTATGCAACATAAAGAAGCACTCTCTGCCTATATGGACGGATATAATATCAATGGAGAGTTTACCGATACATTGTGTAAGAGTGATGAGTTAAAGCAGGCTTGGGGAAATTATCATACTATTCGTAGTGTAATGCGTAATGAAGCATTGTTATTAGGGAATGATTTCTCAGCTAAAATGGAAATGTTGCTTGAAAATGAACAGATTGAACAAGTAACGCAACCAGAAAAACGGGGTATGTTACTCAAATTGAAAAAATGGAGTACGCCATTAATGCAAGCAGGTATTGCTGCTTCTGTTTGTTTGGTTGCTGTGATTGGTGTTAATGTTATGCAAGGCAGTGCTGATGAAGTAGCACAAACAGAACAACCTGTTTTGCAAACCTTGCCATTTAGTAATTCAGTTCAGCAGGTAAGTTATAATGTGCCAGAGAAAGAGCAGCCAACCGCTGAGCAATTAGAGTATCAACAACATCGAATTAATGCGTTGTTGCAAAATCATGGGTTACAACTGCGTGCAGTTGAAAAAACTGAAGAAACAGTAAATCCAAAACAAGAACCAATATCAGAAGTAAAAGAGAATCAACAGCCTAATCTTCAGTAAGATATAATGAATAGTTGAGATAAATTTTCAAAATCCCATTATGCTTTTTAGCATAATGGGATTTATACTATATGGGGGAGTATAATTTAGAATGGGAGAAAGTAATTACGAGCTGGACAACATTATTTTATATATTATTTGTTATTAATACGACTTGTCTGTTTATTCGTCACATTTTTAATGTGGAATGTTCATTTTCATCGGCTACACCATCACATTTAATTGCAAATGCCTTATTGCCTTTTATTAGGGTATGTATGAGTTGCGTCATTATTATATATACAAAAATAGAGAAAAAATTAAATAAGATTGGATAAAAATACCCATTACGTTACTGAGTGTAATGGGTATTGTTTTTTGAGGGGGATTATTCAGCCGTTGTTTCGCTTTCTACGACTTCATCATTTTCTATTTCGCAGATACGTTCAAGGCTTACCACTTTTTCATTGTCAGCGGTACGAATAATTCTCACCCCTTGGGTATTACGCCCTACAAGGCTTACTTCATTCACCCGAGTTCTAACGAGCGTGCCAGCATCGGTAATCAGCATAATTTGATCGTTATCTTCTACCTGAACTGCCGCAACAACTTTACCATTACGTTCATTGACTTTAATTGATACAACGCCTTTGGTATTGCGGGATTTTGCAGGATATTCCACTAATTTAGTCCGTTTGCCGTAACCATTTTGAGTAATTGTTAGAATTTCTCCTTCATTATTTGGAATAACCAATGAAACAACTTTGTCTGTATTAAGATCGATATTAGCTTCTTCATTTTCTTCAGTTTCAATAATATCAGCTTCAATATCTTCAACTTGTTCAGGCATTTCAGTGGTAGCAAGTTTCATACCTCGCACCCCTGTTGCGATACGCCCCATTCCACGCACTCCTGCTTCGCTAAAGCGAACGACTCGACCTTGTGCAGAGAATAGCATTATTTCACTTTCTCCATTGGTAATATCAACCCCAATAAGTTCATCACCTTCACGAAGTTTTAACGCAATCAGACCGCTTGATCGTACATTACTAAACGCATCTAACGAGACTTTTTTCACAACACCGCTTGCGGTTGCCATAAAAATAAATTTATCGGCAGAAAACTCTCCTTTAGGTATAGGTAGAATAGCGGTAATACGCTCATTTTCTTCCTTAACTAACGGTAAAATATTCACAATTGGCGTGCCTCTTGCACCACGGCTAGCAAGCGGTAGTTGATATACTCTTAGCTGATATAATCGACCACGGGTTGAAAAGCATAAAATCGTATCGTGGGTATTCGCAACTAATAAGCGCTCAATGAAATCGTCCTCTTTCATTTTCGTTGCTGATTTACCTTTACCACCACGGCGTTGGGCTTCATATTCAGTTAATGGCTGATATTTTACATAGCCTGAGTGAGAAAGGGTAACAACCACATCTTCTTGGGCAATTAAATCTTCTAAATTGATATCACCTGATGCTGATGTAATTTCAGTTCGGCGTTCATCACCAAATTCGGCTTTCACTTTTTCTAATTCTTCACGAATTACTGCCATCAAGCGGTCAGGATCGTTTAAAATATATAAAAGCCCACCAATGGTAACTAAAATTTCTTGATATTCTGATAAGATTTTTTCGTGTTCTAAACCCGTTAAGCGATGTAAGCGAAGCTCCAAAATAGCTCGAGCTTGTGCTTCCGATAAATAATATTCATTGTTATGCACGCCACACTCAGCAGGCAGCTCATCAGGTCGTGCTGTATCAACCCCTGCTGCTTCAAGCATTGGTGCAACATTGCCTAATGCCCACGCACGAGCGAGTAAACCTTCACGAGCTTCATCGGCAGTTTTTGATTGACGGATTAGCTCAATAACTGGATCAATATTGGCTAACGCAATGGCTAAACCTTCTAAAATATGAGCACGTTCTCGTGCTTTTCTTAATTCAAAAATAGTACGGCGAGTAACAACTTCACGGCGGTGTAACACAAATGCTTTAATCACTTGTTTTAAATTGAGCAATTTGGGCTGGCCGTGATCAAGTGCAACCATATTGATCCCAAAAGTAACTTGCATTTGGGTAAGTGAGTACAGGTTATTTAGTACCACTTCGCCAACGGCATCACGTTTTAGTTCAATGACAATGCGTAGCCCGTCTTTATCAGACTCATCACGCAATTCACTAATACCTTCAATTTTTTTATCTTTAACTAATTCTGCAATTTTCTCAATTAAACGAGCTTTATTTACCTGATAAGGAATTTCCGTAACAATAATTTGCTCACGTCCGTTTGCTTTTGTTTCTACACTGGCTTTAGCACGTACATAAACTTTGCCACGCCCTGTTCGGTAAGCATCTTCAATACCTTTACGCCCATTGATTATAGCGGCAGTGGGGAAATCAGGGCCGGGAATATAATGCATAAGTTCATCAATCGTGATTTGATCGTTTTCAATATATGCCAAGCAGCCATCTAATACTTCATTTAAATTATGTGGAGGGATGTTCGTTGCCATACCAACGGCAATACCTGATGAGCCATTGACAAGCAAGGCAGGAATTTTAGTTGGAAGTACGTCTGGGATCATCTCTTTGCCATCATAGTTTGGCGAGAAATCAACGGTTTCTTTATCTAAATCTGTGAGTAATTCCTGCGTGATTTTCCGCATTCTAACTTCGGTATAACGCATTGCTGCTGGAGCATCGCCATCAATTGAACCAAAGTTTCCTTGCCCATCAACTAACATATAGCGTAGCGAAAATGGCTGTGCCATACGCACGATAGTGTCATAAACGGCAGCATCACCGTGGGGGTGATATTTACCAATTACATCACCGACAACACGAGCAGATTTGACATAAGGCTTATTTGAAGTATTTCCGCTTTGATCCATTGAGAATAACACACGGCGGTGGACAGGTTTTAACCCATCACGAACATCAGGCAAGGCACGTCCTACAATAACTGACATTGCATAGTCGAGATAAGAAGTCTTCAGTTCTTCTTCAATACTGATGGGGGTAATATCTTTGGCTAATTCGCTCATTGAAATTTCCTAATCACGTTGGCAAAATTCCCGCTTTTTTTCGGGAGAAAATATAGAGTGAGTATAGCATAAAAGGCTTAACTTCGGGGGAATTTATCAAAACAAGCGGTCTGTTTTACTGATCATTTTGCAAATCACTTGGCGTTTGATTTTTCGTTGGGTTTATTCGAAAGGCTAGCTTAAAATAGTAAAACGACTCTAAATAAGCAAAAAATCATAGAATTTAACCGCTTGTACTGTAATAATCTATGTGATTGTGGTTGATATAATGGGAGAGAAAGTGAAAAAAATTGAAGAGCTAACCGAAAGGCAACGTGAAATTTGCTTAAATAGCGGAACCGAATATCCCTTTACAGGGAAATTTTTAGATGAACATCGTATTGGTACTTACCGTTGTGTACGTTGTCATAACCCGTTATTTCGTTCCGATACGAAATTTGATGCGGGTTGTGGTTGGCCGAGTTTTTATCAAACGATTTCAGAAAATTCGTTACGCTATTTAGATGATTATAGTTTAGGACGACACCGTACTGAAATTCGTTGTGGGCATTGTGATGCACATATGGGGCACGTTTTTCCAGATGGACCTCCACCAACGGGCTTACGTTTTTGTCTCAATTCAGTCGCATTAAATTTTAAATGGGACGAAACGGGCGAAGAGATTGACGGATAGATAGACAGCTGTTACATAAAATGCCTTTATAACGAGATCAAGTATTAAAGGCATTTTATGTATTTCACTGCAAAAAATAAGCTAAATTAACCGCTTGTTGTTAGAAACTTGAATTAGGTTGAGCTAAAAATTCAATTTCTTCTGGGGTTGATGTGCGGTTTAAAATAGCGTTACGGTGAGGATATCGCCCAAAACGATCAATAATTTCTTTATGACGAATTTCATAATCAAAGGTGTAATCATCTTCTAATGTACTGAATAATTCTACTGCTTGGGCGTGAATTTTAGCCGATTCCGAGTGCATATACGGCATAAGTAAAAATTTGCGTTTGATAAGTGGTAGGCTTTCATACTCAGGCTGTTTCAAGGCTTCTTGGGCGAGGGCAAGTGCTATAGGATCTTGAGCAAAAGCACGAGGCGTATCTCGCCATAAATTGCGTGAAAATTGGTCAAGTACGATGATTTCAGCTAAACGTCCTTCAATTGTTTTTCTCCAATCAACTAATTCCCCTTTCGCTGCAGATTCTGCTAAGTTTTCAAAACGTTTATGAATTAAATTATCTAATTCATCACTTTTTCCAAACCAGTCTTTATTTGTCAGTTCTTCAAACCAAAAGTGGATAATATCTTGTGGGCTAATCATTATTGTTCCTGTTTAAATTGTGTGATAGCAGATTGGCGGCGTTTTGTTAGCTCTTTGCGTATGGCAGCGCCTGTAAAGCCGTCGTGAATAATATCTTGTACTTGAATATTGCGAGCAATACGATACAAGTTTTTTGCATAATCTGCTTGTGGATATAAGCAATGTTCAAAACCTAAACGTCCTTTGGCATCGGCTTCGCAGGCAAGTAAAAAATCAAAGAAGCGTTCAGGCTTACGCCAAACATCTAGTTTATCAAATAATTTAATGACAGTTTCTGGGCGTAGCTCGGTAATTCTATGACAATGGGTATGAAATTCTGTAACTAATTTTGCAAATTCTTTAGTATGAGAAGGTACTTTTAGTCGCTGGGCTAACATTTCCGTAGGGTGAATACCTTTTTGTTCGTGTCCATAATGATGAGGTAAAATATCTGTTGGTGTTAAGGCTTTTCCAAGATCATGACATAACGCCGCAAACAATAAACTTTCAGGATCACTCGCTTGTGGTGCTAATTTTTTGGCTTGCTCCACAACCATTAGGGTATGCAATCCCGAATCAATTTCAGGGTGATGCTTTGCTGGCTGAGGTATGCCAAAAAGCGCATCAATTTCGGGAAAAAGTACTTGTAATGCACCAACGTTGCGTAATACTTGGAAATAGATATGGGGGGAATCAGTTGCAAAGGCTTTTTGTGTCTCCAACCAAACCCGTTCAGCGGTGAGATGTTTCAGTTCTCCACAAGCGGTCATTTCCTGCATCAATTTTACGGTCTCAGGAGCAATATGAAAGCCAAGCGTATGAAAACGAGCGGCAAAGCGAGCGACTCTCAATACTCTTAACGGATCTTCGCTAAATGCAGGAGAAATATGGCGTAAAAGTCGTTGGTCGATATCTGCTTGTCCGCCATAAAAATCGTGAATTTTCCCGTCTTGGCTTTGAGCGAGAGCATTGATGGTAAGATCACGGCGACGTAAATCTTGTTCTAGGGTAACATCGGGTGAAAATTCACAAATAAATCCGTTATAACCAGATCCTTGTTTACGTTCCGTACGAGCCAACGCATATTCTGCTTTTGTTTCTGGGTGAAGAAAAACAGGAAAATCGCTTCCAACCTGTTGATAGCCTTGAGCCAGCATTGCTTGGGGAGTTGAGCCAACGACTAGCCAATCTTGATCTTTCACGGGAAGTCCGAGTAGTTTATCTCGAACTGCACCGCCCACTAAATAAACTTCTATTTTGGGGAAGGCTGTGTTGTTATTCATTATGCAATTCTCTCTTTAAATCCACCTAACTCTTCACTTAATTTTTCAGTGAATAGCTTTAATTCTTCGATCATTAGTAGAAAGTCGGCATCAAATCGTTGGGCAATATCTTCTTTGAGAATATCGTCATTTTTTTCACGAATATCATCGGCAAATTTTAAGCGAGAGAGCGTTCCGTCTTCGTTTAAAATAAAAGAAAAGTGATTTTCCCAATCCAATGCTAATTTAGTCACTACTTTTCCAGCGTCTAAGTGGGTAGTAATTTCATCACTTTCTAAATCTTGGCGTTTACAGCGAATAATGCTATCTGTTTCAAAAGATTTAAGTTCAGCCTCTTCTAATAGGGTAAGCCAGTGCGGTATTTGATTGCCATTTAACCATTGTGTCATCGCTTCAAACGGTGGTTTTGCAAAGGAAACTGGCACAACAGGTAATGAGCCAAGTGTTTTACGTAATAAAGCTAGGGCATCTTCTGCTCGTTTGCTGGAGCTGGTATCAATATAGATTAACTGATTTTCAAGATCGAGCCAAAGAGCAGTAAATTGGTGTTTGCTAAATGCTCGGGGAAGTAGGGTTGCAACCACTTCATCTTTAATTGCCTGTTTTTCTGTTTTACGTAATTTTCGTTGCTCTTTTTGTTCTAAAAGTTCAATGCGGGAGTCAGTCTCTTTTTTGATGACGGGCGCAGGTAGTATTTTTTCTTCTTTATGGGAAACTAATAGAAATTGTTGTCCGAGGGTAAAATGGTGCAAATCACTGCTAGTGAGTGGGTTAGACCAGCCAAATTTACTGAGATCACCTTGTTGGCAAGGGGTAAATTTATTTTGTACTAATTGTTGTTCAAATTCGCTACTGGATAAATTAAGTGGCGTAGTTAAACGGTAGATCATTATATTTTTGAACCAAAACATTGGGTAATCCTTTTTGATGGCGTAGAATAGGGTATATTTTACGCTATTTATGCCGAGGGCTAAAGTCGTGTAATCTGTAAGATATTATCGTAATTTAAACGTTAAATGATTGGGAGAAACTATGCAACATAAAAAAATCGCCTTTATTGGAGCAGGAAATATGGCATTTGCAATTATTTCTGGTTTGGTTAAAAGTGGGTATCCTACCAATTTAATCAGTGCGAATAATAAAAGTAACCAAATTCGCCGTGAACAATTAGGTTCAATGGGAATCATTGTTGATCTTAGTCAGCGTGAAGCGGTGGAACAAGCTGATTTAATTATTTTAGCAGTTAAGCCACAACTAATGGCAGAAGTGTGTGCAGAATTTAGTGATATTGATTTGAGCAAAAAATGGGTGCTATCTGTCGCAGCAGGTATTTCGGTTACACGTTTAGAACAGTTGTTGCCGAGTGCAAAAAATATTATACGGGCAATGCCTAATACGCCTTCATTGATTGGACAGGGAATTTCAGGATTATTTGCAAAAAAATCGGTGGATCGAACCGCTTGTGAGTTTATTGAAAGCTTGATGACTTTTGTGGGTGAATGTTATTGGGTGGATACCGAAGAAAGAATGAATGCCATTATTGCGATAACAGGTAGTAGCCCTGCTTATTTTTTTAAATTTATGGAAGCAATGCAGCAAACAGCAATAAAAATGGGGTTGAGTGAAAAAGATGCTCGCTTTTTAGTACAAAATGTAGCAGCAGGGGCAACACAAATGGTTGTGGCAAATCCTAATGTATCGTTAGCAACATTGAGAGAAAATGTTACCTCCAAAGGAGGAACAACCGCACAGGCATTGGCAGTTTTCGATCATTATCAGCTAGATAAAGTTGTTGATGAGGCAATGTATGCGGTAATACAACGAGCAAAAGAGATGGAACAGTCATTATGATGAAATTAACCCCTTTTCAATGGTCATCATTTAAT
The DNA here is from genome assembly GCF_013377275.1 of Vespertiliibacter pulmonis. Taxonomy (NCBI): domain Bacteria; kingdom Pseudomonadati; phylum Pseudomonadota; class Gammaproteobacteria; order Pasteurellales; family Pasteurellaceae; genus Vespertiliibacter; species Vespertiliibacter pulmonis. Next base: position 149,786 of record NZ_CP016615.1, on the reverse strand, counting down.
TTTTTCGGCTTTTATTGTGCTTTTGGGGTGTTGTTGCCATTCCTGCCTGTTTGGTTGAAGTATCACGGATATGATACCGAACAAATTGGGCTATTGATTGCATTGGGCTATTTATTTCGTTTTGTAGGAGCAATGTTTTTTTCTCGCCGAGTAAATAACCCTAATCAACTCATTCCATTAAACCGTTTTTTAACGTGGGCAACAGTGGGGGCGGTTTTGTTGATGATGTGGGCTGTTCCTTCGATTTGGCTGTTTTTACCCGTGATTGCCCTTTTCCATATCTTTAATGGTGGATCAATGCCAATAGCGGATACCATTGCAGCAACTTGGCATCAACAAATTGGTTTGGATTATGGCAGAACACGGTTATTTGGTTCTATTGCCTTTGTTGTTGGTTCTATTTCAACGGGGTATTTAGTTGGTTGGCTCGGGCAAAATGCGATTATCGGTATTTTAATGGGATGGCTTGTTTTTCTTGGCACAGGTATTTTATTTAGCCCAACACAAAAATTTAAGTATGTCGAAAAGCCGTTGAATAATAATCGTGATGAAATGGGCTATTGGCAGTTATTGCGTGTGCTTACTACATTGAGAATGTTAGTTGCAATTTCTCTTATTCAAGCCTCTCACGCTGTTTATTATGCTTATAGCACACTTTATTGGACAAGTAATGGCATCTCAACAGAAAATACCAGTTTATTATGGGCTGTAGCAGTTGCGGGTGAAATTACCTTTTTCTTTTTTGCTAATAAATTGTGCAAGGCGTGGCGTACTCACTATTTAATTATGTTATCTGCGCTAGGTGCAGTTATTCGATGGTCTTTATTGGCATCAACTAACTCTTTTATAATTTTAGTTTTGGCTCAATTACTACATGCCATTTCTTATGGAATGGGGCATTATGCAATGATTCGTTATATTGCAACACAGCCCGTTGCTTATACAGCTAAATTACAAGCCCTTTATTTTAGCATAGCAAGTTGTGTGGTAATGGCATTGTTTACGTTTATGGCTGGACAATTGTACCAATTCTCACCAGTTTGGAGTTTTGGTCTTATGGCAATTTTAGCTTTCCCCGCACTATTTATTGTGCCAAAACGGTTTGAAAGTAGAATTGAATAATATGGACGTAGTGATAGACAAGCGGTGGGTTTCCACCGCTTTTTTGTTTCGTATAAATTTAAAATGAAAGCTATAGAAATGATTCGTTAAATCGCATAGCCTAAAGCATAGAATGCAACAAGAACGATGGCAATAATGACTGTACCGATATTTAATTTTCTAAATTCACCCGCAAGAATACGTCCAATAACAAGCACTGCAAAACCTAACATAATGCCTGTTACGATATTTGCAGTAAGCACAATAAAGACTGCACAAACTAGCCCTGCCATTGCACCAACAAAATCATTAAAATCTAATTTAGAGACATTGCTCAACATCAATAACCCAACATACATTAGTGCTGGTGCAGTGGCATAATTCGGTACAAGGAAAGCAAGTGGTTGGAAAAAGAGCATAAGGAGAAACAGTGCTCCAACTACCACAGCAGTTAAGCCCGTTTTACCTCCAACGGCTGTACCTGCTGCGGATTCTATATAAACTGCTGCAGGTGCAGTGCCGAATAATCCTGAAAGTAAGCTACTTAAAGAATCAGAAGTTAAAGCCCGTCCGCCATTGATAATTTGCCCGTGTTGATCGAGTAAATTTGCTTGTCCAGCAACGGCACGAATTGTCCCTGTGGCATCAAAAATTGCAGTCATTACTAAAGCAAAGACAACGGGTAATATGGACGTATTTAATGCTCCCATAATATCTAAATTTAAGAATTGGGAATGCTCACCAAAAGTTGGTAACTTAAATAAAGAGCCATTAAAGGTTACTTGGGGATCAAAAGTTAAGCCTAATAAGGTGATTGTAATAATAACCCATAAAATAGAGCCTTTTATTTTTAGCCGTTCTAACCCGATAATAGCGGCTAAACCAAGTAGCGACATTATGGTGGGAAAAGAGATAAATTCCCCCATTTTTATTGGTATTCCAGATGAATTCCCCACAACTAATCCAATTCCATTTGTTGCAATAAGCAGTAAAAATAAACCGATTCCAATACCCGCTCCGTGAGCAATGCTGGCTGGTAAGTTGCGTAAAATCCAGCTACGAATTCCTGTGATAGAAACAAGAGTAAAAACAATACCCATTAAGAAGATTGCTCCGAGTGCAATAGGAATACTAATTCCTTGTCCCAATACTAGGCTAAATGCGGTAAACGCTGTTAAAGAAATAGCACAACCGATTGCCATTGGAACGTTTGCCCAAAGACCAATGAGTATAGAGCCAAGCCCTGCAACTAAACAGGTAGCGATAAAAACAGAATCAGAGGGAAAACCTGCGGTGCTGAGCATATTAGGGACAACAATCACGGAATAGACCATTGCAAGAAAAGTGGTTAAACCAGCAATGATTTCTTGTTTAATTGTTGAGTTACGCTGTTTGATTTGAAAGAAAGCGGATAGAGCCATTATCAAAAACCTCAGATAAGTTATAGGTGATGTGAGAATAGAAATTGTATCGAAGTCAATGATGATAAGCAAACGTTTGCGTAATTGTTTTTCACATTAGTGTAGGGGGAATTTAAGCCTCCGTATTACCATTTTTTATATTTAGGGTTCACAAATTCAATGCCTTGGTTTTTGTAATGGATTTTTTCAAGTTGGAGTAAAAAACGTTTAGCGGGTAAACCGCCTCCAAAGCCAGTTAATGTTTGATTTTTTCCCAGTACTCGATGACAGGGAATTAAAATTGAAATAGGGTTACGACCTACCGCATTACCAACAGCTCGCATTGCATTAGGTTTACCGAGTTGGCTAGCGATTTCACCATAGCTAGTTGTTGCACCGTAGGGAATTTGGCGGAGAATTGCCCAGACTGAATGTTGAAAAGCAGTTCCTTTTGGCGTAAGGAAATCTAATGTTTTAAAATCAATTTGTTCACCCGCAAAATAGCGGTCTAATACATCGGCTGTTTTGCAAAAAATTTGCCAAATCTGACCGCTTGTTATTTCGGCTTTTTGCCAATCTTTTAAATCAGTTGTGGCTTGTTCTGGTTCAAATTCAATGCCTATTAGCCCTGTTAGATCGGCGATACATAGTAGTTTTCCGATAGGCGATGAATAAAAATGATAGTAAATATTTGACATTAGTTGTATTCCTTAGAAGTAAATTAGAAATAAAAAAGGCGTATAAATGGAAGTTTACACGCCTTTTTTATAAAGTTAAGCCTTAGAATTTATAATTTAAATTTAAACCATAAAGGTTTGCTTTTGATTTGACTTTAAATTCGGCTAATCCGTCTTCGTTAAACGTATTTTTGCTACCTCGAAGATGTGAATAACCTAAATCAGCAGAGAAATTTTGGGTAAAACGTACAGTTGCTCCCACAGAATACCAGGTACGATCTGTATCTGGGATAGAAATAGATGGGCTGACAGTACTTGCACTTTCATCAAAAGAGATACCTGAACGCAATGTTAGCTTTTCATTAACATCGTATGAAGCACCAATAGCAATGCGTGAAGCATCATTAAAGTTTTCGTGTTTAGCAAAGAGTGGGTTATTATCTGAGCCATAAGCATTTAAACTTTTGAATTTACTCCAATCGGTACGTTTATAACTATAATTTACGGCAAATTTATCAGTCAGTTTATGATAACCAGAAATTTCCCAGTAAGCAGGAAGAATTAGGGATAATTGACCTGGAATAGATGCACCACCTGTAATGGTATCAACAACACCAGGGATTGTGATTGGTAAAGTGTTTGAATATTTACCATTGAAATTCAGTTTGATTTGTGAATGGTAAGCAAAGCCTAAACGGTGATTTTCATTGATTTCATAGAGTAAGCCTGCATTCCAGCCAAATGCCCATTTATCACCTTTGAGTTTATGAAGCATTTCACTTTCTTCTAATGAGGCATAAGTACGAGCTAAATTACCCGCTTGTGTCGCTAATTGAGCTAATTGTTGGGCTTTTTCACCCGCTGCTTTAGCTTGAGTTAATTGACCGTTAGCCGCTAATTTTTGAGCAGCTAAACCAGCTTCTTGTGCAGCAGCTTTGGCTTGTAATGCTTTTTGTTGGGCTTGAAGAGCTGCACCTTTACCAATTAAACCTAAGCGACGCTCTAATGTAGCTTTAGCGTGAACGGCATCTATTCCAGCACCAATGCTGAAACCGTATCCTAAATTATAAGCCCCACTTAAATTAAGATTGACAGCAGAAAGCTCAGTTCTTCCACCAAAAAAGCCCGCACTATAATTTGGGGAGAATTCAGATTTTAATCCATAATTTACATTAACGCCTCCACCGATGACAAAGCGATCATTTACAGGCGCAACAATGTATGCATTAGGGATAATGATATTTGGCACGATATTTTTTTGTGAAGCATCAATACCATTTTTTAATTTACCATCAATATCAATATCAGTATCAACTAAAATACCGCCTGCTGAGATTTCAACTTGTTTAAATTTTGTCATTAAGGCTGGATTTGTTGCGACAACGGTTGCATCATCAGCAGTGGCAGCAGCGCCTGCAAATGCCATACCTAAACCAGATGTTGAATTTTCAGCAAGCTGGAAGGCAGCGGCAAAACTACCAGCAGATGAGAAGGTAACTATAGATGCAATTAGCGTTTTAGTAAATTTTGTCATAAGATAATCCTTAATAAATAATAGGGAAGCAAGCGGTCAGATTATTGTAAGTTTTGTACTGCCGAATGAATTATTAGCAAACATAAGTAAAGATTTTACGAACCAAACTCCATTGGTGCAATGAAATTTAAAGTGTTCCGACCAGTTCGATAACCAAATGTAAGCGAGGTTTGCGGTTAGTGTTTAAGGGGAGTACAATAGACAACGATATATTTCATATAAGCTATTTTTTAATTAAATAATACGCATTTATGTTAGATTTAGATGAGAACTATTTTTAATAAGATAGTTTTTGACGATAAAAACTATCTTATTTATTTGTTAAACCTTTTGAAAATAGTTGGAAAATACTTGACTGAATTAGTCGGGTACAGCAAAATTCATTATACTTTTTTAGTAGTCAGGTTTGGCATTTTTAACCAGCATATTTTTAGCAAAGGTTGGGGTATGAAATTAACGTCAAGAGGACGCTATGCAGTTACAGCAATTCTAGACATTGCCTTACACGGTAAATCTTTACCTGTTAGTTTAATGGATATTTCTGAGCGTCAAGCAATTTCTCTCTCTTATTTAGAGCAACTTTTTGCACAATTACGTAGAGAAGGTATTGTTCAAAGTGTCAGAGGTCCCGGCGGTGGTTATCAATTAGGCAAAGCCGTAGATGAAATTACCGTGGGAATGATTGTTTCTGCTGTAAATGAAAGTGTGGATCTTTCTAAGTGCAAGGGAAGTGGGAATTGCACAAATAATAGTCAGTGTTTGACTCATTCGTTATGGGAACGATTAGAAACACAAATAGAAGGTTTTTTACATAACATCACGTTAGCAGATTTAGTTGAAGAGCATCGTGATCATGATTGTGATAAATCCCATTGTCACGATCACCAACACTAAATTAAAACGCATTTTGCGTTAATTATTTGCCTTAATTTTAGGAGTAACAATGAAATTACCAATTTATTTGGATTATGCAGCAACTTGCCCAGTTGATGAGCGTGTTGCAAAAAAAATGATGGATTATATGACTAAGGACGGTATCTTTGGTAATCCAGCTTCTCGTTCACATAAATTTGGTTGGGAAGCAGAAGAAGCAGTTGATATTGCTCGTAACCAAATTGCAGAATTAATCGGTGCAGACGCTCGTGAAATCGTATTTACGTCAGGTGCAACAGAGTCTGATAACCTTGCAATTAAAGGGGCTGCACATTTTTATCAAACTAAAGGTAAACATATTATTACCGTTAAGACTGAGCATAAAGCTGTTTTAGATACTTGCCGTCAATTAGAGCGTGAAGGGTTTGAAATTACTTATTTAGAACCAGAAGATAATGGCTTAATTGATTTAGCAAAATTTGAAGCTGCTATCCGTCCAGATACGATTTTAGTATCAGTTATGCACGTTAATAACGAAATTGGTGTTATCCAACCTATTGCGGAAATTGGTAAAATCTGCCGTAGCAAAAAAATTATTTTCCACGTTGATGCAACTCAATCAGTCGGTAAAGTGCCTGTAAATGTTCACGAATTAAATGTGGATTTAATGTCTTTCTCAAGCCATAAATTATACGGACCAAAAGGTATTGGTGGTTTATATGTATGTCGTAAACCACGTGTACGTTTAGAAGCGATTATTCACGGTGGTGGTCATGAGCGTGGTATGCGTTCAGGTACATTACCTGTTCATCAAATTGTGGGTATGGGTGAAGCCTATCGTATTGCTAAAGAAGAGATGGCAAGTGAAATGGCTCGTATTAAAACGTTGCGTGATCGTTTGTATAATGGCTTCAAAGATATGGAAGAAGTATATGTAAATGGTACGATGGAAGAAGGTAAACGTGTAGATAACAATTTAAACATTAGTTTTAACTTTGTTGAAGGTGAGTCTATGATGATGTCATTACGTGATATTGCGGTATCATCAGGTTCTGCTTGTACTTCTGCAAGTTTAGAGCCATCTTATGTACTACGTTCAATTGGTCGTAATGATGAATTAGCTCATAGCTCAATTCGTTTTTCATTAGGTCGTTGGACGACCGAAGAAGAAATTGATCATACGATTGAAATTGTGAAAAAAGCGGTTGAAAAATTACGTGAACTTTCACCACTTTGGGAAATGTTCAAAGATGGCGTTGATTTAGATGCAATCGAGTGGAATCATCATTAATCAATCAGTGAATGTACATTGGTCTTTAACATTAAAACCAAGTACGTTCTTATTAAAAATAAGAGGAATTTAACAATGGCATATAGCGATAAAGTAATTGATCACTACGAAAATCCACGTAATGTGGGAACTTTTGATAAAGAAGCAGGTGATATTGGTACGGGAATGGTTGGTGCACCTGCATGTGGTGATATCTTACGTTTACAAATTAAAGTAAACGATGCAGGTATTATTGAAGATGCACGTTTTAAAGCATACGGTTGTGGTTCTGCGATCGCATCAAGTTCTTTAATTACTGAATGGGTAAAAGGTAAATCTCTTGATGAAGCAGCACAAATTAAAAATAGTGATATTGCTGAAGAACTTGAACTTCCGCCAGTAAAAGTTCACTGTTCAATTCTTGCAGAAGATGCAATTAAAGCAGCAATCGCAGATTACAAAGAGAAAAACGCTAAATAATCTATGATAAGCGATGAGCTTGATTCAATATATTGCAACTGTAATACTGAAGAAAGCTTATCGCTTAATTATAATCATTTTTAAAGTATATAATAACGGTATATTTTAAAAATGGTTATTCATTGAAGAATAAGATGTAAGGAGAAAAAATGAGTATAACCCTAACAGAAACCGCAGCAGATAGAGTGCGTACTTTTTTAGATAATCGTGGTAAAGGAATTGGTTTGCGTTTAGGTGTTAAAACATCAGGCTGTTCTGGGTTAGCTTACGTACTTGAATTTGTTGATATTCTAAATGAAGATGATCGAGTGTTTGAGCAACATGGTGTTAAAATTATTGTAGATGAAAAAAGTTTAGTTTATTTAGCTGGTACGGAATTAGACTATGTAAAAGAAGGGTTAAATGAAGGTTTTAAATATACCAACCCAAATGTAAAAAATGAATGTGGTTGTGGCGAAAGCTTCAATGTTTAGGAGAGAAAATGTCAAATCCATTTGCCCTGTTTGATTTACCCGTTCAATTTAAACTTGATATCAATTTATTGTCTGAACGTTATTTAGCCTTACAAAAATCTCTTCATCCTGATAATTTTTCAGCGCATTCAGCTCAAGAGCAACGTTTAGCGGTTCAGAAATCAGCAGAAATAAATGATGCGTTACATATTTTGAAAGATCCTTTACTAAGGACTGAAGCGATTATTCAATATCATACAAATGAACAACAAGATATTGAGAAAAAAAGTACTCGAGATATGGCTTTTCTAATGCAACAACTCGAATGGCGTGAAGCGTTAGAAAATATTGAAAATACAAAAAATGAAACTAAACTTACCGCTTTTATTCAAGAAATAGAACAACAGCAAAAAATAATTTTACAGCAACTCGAACAAGCGTTAGAACAACAACAATGGGAGGAAGCTCTTGTTATTAACGATCAGTTTCGTTTTATTAAGAAATTATTCGTAGAAATTGAGCGAGTAGAAGAAAAATTATTTGCTTTTTAACAGAAGGCAATAGATAAAATTTATATTTTGAATATACATTTCTTAGATCAAATATTAACATCTCTAGTTTCTGTTAAACATACTATTAAAAATAGATATAATAAATTTATTTTCATACTAAAATATATTTTCTTATATTATTAGTTTTATAATCATTTAGATTGGAATAACATTATTACACAGCACAAATAATATAAATGAAAACATTAGATGAATTAGTTGAGAAAAATAGTCCCGCTTGGAATGTAATTAAAACGTGGTTTAAAACGGCTAAAAACCAGTATGAAATTTTATCACCTGATGTTGAGAATGCGGGTAAAGAATTAGTTGGAATGCAACTTTCTACCGCAACACCATTAGGAACAATGATCTTTTATACGGGAGGAGTGTTAATAGACTATGGTTGGTTACGCATTTTAGGATCAGGTAATGAACAGCTTCCACGAGGTTTTTTTGATTGGAATTTTGGTAAAACCTTCGAAGAATCAGGAGAACGTCCATTTCATTTATTGATTGCAGATGATGTTATTGGGGGTTATTTTGCTATCAATGGGGGTGGTTTAGGTGATCAGGTTGGTCTAGTTTATTATTATCATCCTAAAAAATTAAAATGGGAAAGTATTGGGTTAAATTACTCTCAATTTCTTGGTTGGGCGTTAAATACAGATTTAGAAAGCTTTTATCAAAATTTACGTTGGAATGGTTGGCAAAATGATATTAAACAGATAAAAGGCCATCAGGTTATTCAACTAGAAACAAAAGCAATTCAGCCGATAGAACGGCATTATCAAAATATATTTGCACCAGAGAACTTAGGCTATTCAGTAAATTAAATTTTAAATGTAATTTAAGGTTTAACGATATATTAATAACAATTATTATTTTCTTCCTATTTATTTAGTGGTTTTAGGTGGAAATTGATAAATAGAGAGATAAATTAAATGGCATTACTTCAAATTGCAGAGCCGGGACAAACAGCCGCACCACATCAACATAAATTAGCAGTGGGAATTGATTTAGGGACAACAAATTCGTTAGTGGCAACAGTGCGTAGTGGTCAAGCACAAGTATTGTGTGATGAACAAAATCGAGCGTTAGTACCGTCAGTAGTGCATTACACAAAAACACAAAAAAATGTAGGTGTTGAAGCTTTTGCACAGGCAAAGCAAGATCCACATAATACGGTTGTTTCAGTCAAACGTTTGATCGGACGTAGCTTAGATGATGTTAAACAACGTTACCCAAATTTACCGTATCAATTTATTGCGAGTGAAAATAATTTACCCCTAATTCAAACGATACAAGGGAATAAAAGCCCTGTTGAAATTTCGGCAGATATATTGAGCCATTTGAATGAATTAGCTGAAAAAAGCTTAGGTGGCGAACTTTCAGGTGTGGTGATTACTGTGCCTGCTTATTTTGATGATGCTCAACGTCAAAGCACTAAAGATGCAGCTCGTCTTGCGGGGCTTACTGTTCTACGTTTATTAAATGAGCCAACGGCAGCGGCGATTGCTTACGGGTTAGATAGTCAGCAAGAAGGTATTATTGCGGTTTATGACTTAGGTGGCGGAACGTTTGATATTTCTATTTTACGTTTAAGCCGAGGTGTATTTGAAGTTTTAGCAACAGGTGGTGATACAGCGTTAGGTGGTGATGATTTCGACCATTTAATCGCAGATTGGATTATTCAGCAATCGGGCGCAAAAATTGAAAATGCCAGCCAACAGCGTGAGTTGCTTACCCTTGCAAGCCAGATAAAAATTAATCTTTCGCAAGCGGTTAGTTTACCAATTAATTTTGCGGGTTGGTCTGGCGAAATTAACCGAGTGCAATTTAATGAGCTAATCCAACCGCTTGTAAAACGTTCATTGATGACTTGTCGCCGTACATTAAAAGATGCTGGCGTTGAGCTTAATGATGTGCAAGAAGTTGTGATGGTGGGTGGTTCAACTCGTGTACCTTTAGTGCGTGAACAAGTGGGTGAGTTTTTTGGTAGAACACCATTAACATCTATTGATCCTGATCGAGTTGTTGCACTTGGAGCGGCTATTCAAGCTGATATTTTAGCTGGGAATAAACCTGATTCAGAAATGTTATTGCTCGATGTTGTGCCATTATCTTTAGGAATTGAAACAATGGGAGGCTTAGTTGAGAAAATTATTCCTCGAAATACTACAATTCCAGTGGCCAAAGCCCAAGAATTTACTACCTTCAAAGATGGGCAAACTGCAATGACAGTACATGTTGTGCAGGGCGAGCGTGAATTAGTTGATGATTGTCGTTCACTTGGGCGTTTTACCTTACGGGGTATTCCACCAATGGTTGCAGGAGCAGCACATATTCGTGTTACTTATCAAGTTGATGCAGACGGTTTATTAAGTGTTACCGCAATGGAAAAATCAACTAAAGTTCAAGCCTCGATTCAAATTAAACCGTCTTATGGATTAACTGATGAAGAAGTTACTGAAATGATTCGTTCATCAATGAATAATGCTCAACAAGATATAAAAGCTCGTCAATTAGCAGAAGCTCGAGTTGATGCTGATAGAGTGATTGATAGTGTAATTATTGCATTGCAAGAGCATGGTGAAGAATTATTGTCTGACAGTGAGTTTAAACAGATTGAAGCAGAGCTTGCAAGACTAATTGAATTGAAAAAAACAACAGACTATCAAGCTATCTTGCAGGGAATTAAAAATGTAGATGTTGCAACCCAGAATTTTGCAGCAAAACGAATGAATTTGTCTATTCAAAAAGCATTAGCGGGTAAAGCCGTTGATGAAATTATTAACTAAGAGGATGTTATGCCAAAAATAGTTTTTCTTCCGAATGAAGAATTTTGCCCAGAGGGTATGGTTATTGAAGCAGAAACTGGAGCGAATTTACTTGAAGTTGCTCATGATGCAGGGGTAGAGATTCACCATGCCTGTGATTGTTCTTGTGCTTGTACGACTTGCCACGTTGTTATTCGTGAAGGCTATGATTCACTTAATGAGAGTTCAGAGCAAGAAGAAGATATGCTTGATAAGGCTTGGGGTTTAGAAATTGATAGCCGTCTTTCTTGCCAGTGTATTGTTGGAACGGAAGATTTAATTGTTGAAATTCCAAAATATAATTTAAACCACGCAAATGAGGCAGCACACTAATGAAATGGACAGATGTGAGAATGATTGCAGAGAATCTGTATGATATGAATCCAGAGTTAGATCCAACCACGGTTCGTTTTACAGATATGCACCAATGGATTGTTGAAATGGAAGATTTTGATGATGATCCAGAAGCATCAAATGAACATATTTTAGAAGCAATTTTAACAATTTGGTTAGAAGAATATGAATAAAAAATGGGCGGAAGCCCATTTTTTACCTCTTAATATGGCTGATATTCGTTATTTTATTTCAGCAATAGCATTTAAAATCCGTTTATCTGAAATAGGGTATTTTGTACCAAGTTGTTGAGCAAAAAGGCTTACCCGTAGTTCTTCAATCATATAACGAATATTTGTTATATCATCAGAAATAGGTTTAGATTTTGGCAGTTTTGCTAACAGCTGTTGATAGGTCTGTTGAACGTGTTCAACCCTTAGCATTTTTGCTCGATCTGTATTTGTATCGACAACTAATTTATCTAGTCGCTTATCAATAGCGGTTAGATAACGCAATAAATCTGCTAAACGAGCTGATCCTGTTTGTACCACAAAATTTGGATAAATTAGCCCATTTAATTGTGCTTTTATATCAGACAATGCAAATGCCATTGTGAAATCAAGTTTGCCTTTAATGCGTTTATTGATTTCAAAGGCAAGGGTTAAGATTTTTTCAACTTGTAGGGCAATTTGTACGGTTTTTTCGTTAAGATGTTGGCGAACGAACTCTCTTAATTCGTTGAACTTTTCTTCGTCCCAGACAAATCCACCAAATTCTTGAATTAACTCATCAACGGAACAGGCAATGCAATCATCAATTAAATCTAACACTTTGCCAAATGGAGCGAAATATAGCCCAAGTTTTGCTTTGTTTGGTAGTTTTTCGTGTAAATATTTAATGGGGGAGGGAACATTTAACAGGATTAAGCGGCGTAAGCCTGCTTGCATTGCTCGTTGTTGTTCAAATTCTGTTTCATACAATTTAATACCAACAGATTCTTTTTCATCGGTAATTGCAGGATAGGCTTTAACACTAAAGTGGCGTTTTTTCTGCTCAAATACTTGTGGTAATTCAGAAAAATTCCACAAATGTACGCCTGTTTGTTCAATTCCATCATCAGCAACTGCAGATAATGTAGTTTGAACTTGATCTTTTAAGTTAAATTTTAATTCATCAAGGTTATCACTTTCGGCAATTTTCTCCCCTTTTTCACCAATAACTCGGAAAACCATTTTTAAGTGTGTGGGTAGCTGTGTTATATCCCATTGTTCGGGTTCAACTAATACACCTGTCATTCGGCGAAGTTCATAACTTAAACTGTCTAACAAAGGTTTAGAGAGTGGTTCAACTTTTGCTAAAAACGCATCAGCATAGTTTGGAGCAGGTACAAAATTTCGGCGAAGTTGTTTTGGTAACATTTTAATAAGGCTAACGACTAACTCGTGGCGTAGTCCTGGAATTTGCCAATCAAATCCTTCGGGTTCAACTTGATTGAGTAGTGGCAGGGGAATATGCACCGTTACACCATCAGCTTCCTTTCCGATTTCAAATTGATAGCTTAATTTTAGTTTTAGATCTCGCTGATACCAAAAGTTTGGGAAATCCAGCTCGCTGACTTGATGAGCATTTTCATTGATTAAGAATGATTTTTCAAGGTTGAGTATATCTGGATTTTGCTGGCTAGCTATTTTCCACCAACTATCAAAATGTTTGCTTGAAACAACATCAGTTCCAATCCTTTGATCGTAAAATTCAAATAGAACTTGCTCATCGACCAAAATATCACGGCGACGAGATTTATGTTCCAGTTCTTCAACTTCTTTAATCAAGCGGTTGTTTTCTTTGAAAAATTTGTAATGAGCGTGCCATTCCCCTTCAACTAATGCTGAACGAATAAAAATTTCACGGCTAATCAGAGGATCGATTTTGCCATAATTTTGTAAACGATTAACCACAATCGGAATACCGTAAAGTGATACTTTTTCATATGCCATTACCGCCCCTTTTGATTTCGCCCAGTGCGGTTCGCTGTAGCTGGCTTTAGTTAGATGTGTGGCAATAGGTTCAATCCATTCAGGCTCAATTCTAGCAACCATTCTGCCCCAAAGTTTGCTGGTTTCCACTAATTCTGCTGCCATTACCCATTTGGGCTGTTTCTTGAAAAGCACAGAATTTGGAAAAATGGCAAAATGGGCATTTCTAGCACCTAAATAGACCATTTTTTCGTTATCTTTTAGACCGATATGAGATAGTAATCCTGTTAATAAAGCAGTATGAATTTGCTGATAATTTGCATTTTCAGTATTGATTCGTAGCCCCATTTCTCGTACGGTTAGTCTGAGTTGATAGTAAACATCTTGCCATTCTCGAATTCGTAAATAATTTAGAAAGTCTTTTTGGCAGAGGCGGCGGAACTGATTTTTAGTTAAATTTTTCTGTTCAGTTTGGATAAATTGCCATAAATTAACAAAAGCTAAGAAATCAGAATCTTTATCGGCAAAACGGCGATGTTTTTCATCTGAGGCTTGCTGTTTATCTTGCGGACGTTCACGAGGATCCTGAATTGAAAGTGCCGACACTATCATCATCACTTCGTGTAAGCAACCATTGTGGTGTGCCTCAATGACCATTCGGGCTAAACGTGGATCAACAGGCAATTGAGCAAGTTGTCGCCCAATATCGGTGAGTATTTTACGAGAAGTTGTTTTGTCTTTATTGCTAACAGTTCTTATTGCTTCTAATTCTTCTAATAATTTAATACCGTCTTGAATATGTTTATGATCTGGTGCATCGACAAATGGAAAAGCGGAAATATCACTTAAGCCAAGCGCAGTCATTTGCAAAATGACTGAAGCTAAATTGGTGCGTAAAATTTCAGGATCAGTAAATTTAGGGCGACCGTTGAAGTCTTCTTCGGAATACAAGCGAATACAGATCCCTTCTGAAATTCGCCCACAGCGTCCTTTTCGTTGATTGGCGGACGCTTGTGAAATAGGTTCTATTGGTAGCCGTTGTACTTTCGTTCGGTAACTGTAACGAGAAATTCGGGCTGTTCCTGTATCAATTACATATTTAATATTTGGGATCGTTAAGGACGTTTCTGCTACATTGGTTGCTAAAATAATCCGATTGAGATTACTTGGATGAAATATACGTTGCTGTTCTTGAGCAGATAAGCGGGCGTAAAGAGGAAGAATTTCAGTATGACGAAGTTCTTGTTTTTCAAGTATTTCGGCAGTATCACGAATTTCTCGTTCACCATTCATAAAGATCAAAATATCGCCTCGCCCTTCTGCTTGTAGTTCGTTTACAGCATTGAGAATACCTTGAAGCTGATCTTGATCCTCATCTTCAATAATTGGACGATAACGTACTTCCACAGGGTAAGTTCTACCAGAGACTTCAATAATTGGCGCATTATTGAAATGTTTGGAAAAACGTTCTACATCAATCGTTGCAGAGGTAATAATAACTTTTAAATCAGGACGTTTGGGTAAAATTTGTTTGAGATAACCGAGAATAAAATCGTTATTAAGGCTACGTTCGTGAGCTTCATCAATAATGATAGTATCGTACTGATTGAGATAACGATCGTGCTGAATTTCAGCAAGTAAAATCCCGTCTGTCATCAATTTAACTAAGGTATTATCGTTGATTTGATCGTTAAAGCGAACTTTGTAACCAATCGTTGATCCTAGCTCACAATGGAGCTCTTCAGCAATACGAGTAGAGACTGAACGAGCTGCAATTCGGCGAGGTTGTGTATGCCCAATCAATCCTTTTACGCCCCGCCCCAGTTCCAAGCACATTTTGGGTAACTGAGTTGTCTTACCTGAACCAGTTTCTCCTGCAATGATAACAACTTGATTTTCTTCAATTAATTTTAAAATTTCACCACGGCGTATAGAAACAGGGAGATCTGGATATTCAATATCTAGCTGAGCTAATTGTTGTTGGCGTGTAAAATAATAGGCTTGGCAAGCGGTGAGATCTTGCTCAATTTCTGCTATCACTTTTTGACGATTATTCTCATTTTTAATATGAGAAAGCCCTCGAATACGTCCATTTAAACGGCGATTATCAAGGATTGTGAGATTTTGTAGTTGGCTGAGTAAAACTTGTTGTTCCGCAGTAAGCGGTGTGTTTTTATGATTTTTTTGTATTTTTTTCATCAAACTTTTCCTATCAGTAAGGATAAAATTCCTGCAGCAATCAATGGACCGACTGGCACACCTTTTAAGAATGCAACACCGAAAATTGTGCCGAGTAGTAAACCTGTAACTAATACAGGCTGAGAGGTCATTAGGCTAATGCCTCGTCCTCCTAGCCAAGCCACAGCAACGCCTGCAATAATTGCAATGAACATTTTCCAATTCAAAAAAGTAGTGAGAGAAGGCATTGCAATTTTTCCTGAAACTAAAGGGCTGAGTACGCCTATGGTTAGGATAATAATGCCAATCTTTAGGCCATATTTGTCGATAACGGGTAAATATTGTGAAAGCAGAGTTTGTTGCATTATGAGTAAAATTGCCGCAGAAATAGTAATAGCACTGTTTTGGCTAAATAAGCCAAGAAGAATTAAAATGACAAGTAAAAGGGCAATTGTATTAAATTGTAAAGACATAAGCGATTAGTTTTGAATGAATTTTGCAAAAGCATATGGAAGGAAAAAGGAAAGCAGGGCTTTCCTTTTATAATCGAAATTGTGTAAATTATGCTGATACCATAACCATTGCAGGGCGAATGACTCGACCGTGCAGAGTGTAGCCTTTTTGTAAAACGCTACTAATGTGATTTGCCTCAATTCCTTCTGCTGGCTGCATTGAAATTGCTTGGTGGAGTTCTGGATCAAAAACTTCTCCCACATTGCCAACAGCATCAATACTAAAATTAGCTAATGTTGAAACTAGCCCTTTATGGGTAAGTTCAACACCTTCTGCTAGGGCTTTGACGCTTTCATCAGCGCCTTCAAGGGTCTGTAAGCCTCGCTCAAGATTATCAACAACATTCAGCAACTCTTTAGCAAATTTTTCGAGTGCAAATTTATGAGCTTTTTCGATATCTTGTTCAGTACGTCGGCGAATATTCTCAATTTCTGCTCTTGCTCGCAATGCAATTTCTTGCTCACGTTTATCTGCTTCAGCGATATAGTTTTCTAACTCTTGAATACGAGCAAGGGCATCAGCAAGCGGGTCGTTTTCATTATTTTTTGCTAAATCGTCTTGAGTTTGCTCTGTTACGATCTCTTCTGCAGGGGCTTGATTTATCTCTTGTTCCGCTTGTTCTTTTTCTACTTGATTGGTCATTTTTAATCCTTCTAAATATTGTCAAAAATTATGAGCAAAATTTTGCTAAAAAGCCCGACTAATATAGCGACAAATTGGGGGATTTCAAGGTATAAATCGTGATTTTCCTGCAAAATCTATTTTATTCAGGTGAGTTTTCGTTATAATCAACAACAAATATTTTAAATATATAAAAGGATAATTTTTTATGATGCGTTCTCATTATTGCGGAAGTTTAAACCGTTCTAACGTTGGTGAGCAAGTTACATTAAGTGGCTGGGTTCATCGTGTGCGAAATCTTGGTCGTTTTATTTTTATGCAAATTCGAGATCGTGAAGGTATTATTCAGGTATTTGTTGATGAAAAAGATGAAGCCGTGTTTGCTATTGCATCTGCTTTACGTGCAGAAGCCTGTGTGCAGATTAAAGGCGAAGTTATTGCTCGTGATGAACAGCAGATCAATACTGAAATGGCTACAGGTGAAATTGAAGTCTTAGTAAAAGATATTTTGGTATATAACAATGCAGAAGTACTACCATTAGATTTCAACCAAAATAATACAGAAGAACAACGTTTGAAATACCGTTATTTAGATCTTCGCCGTCCTGAAATGGCAGAACGCTTAAAAACTCGGGCTAAAATTACCAGTTTTGTTCGTCGTTATATGGACGAAAATGGCTTTTTAGATATTGAAACCCCAATGCTAACAAAAGCAACACCTGAAGGTGCTAGAGATTATCTTGTGCCGAGCCGTGTTCATAAAGGAAAATTTTATGCTCTCCCACAATCCCCACAACTCTTTAAACAGTTATTGATGATGTCGGGATTTGATCGTTATTATCAAATTGTGAAATGTTTCCGTGATGAAGATTTGAGAGCTGATCGTCAGCCTGAATTTACTCAAATTGATGTGGAGACAACATTTATGACAGCTCCTGAGGTGCGAGGGTTGATGGAAAAAATGATTCGTGGGTTGTGGCAAGATCGTTTAAACGTGGATTTAGGTGAATTTCCACAAATGACGTTTGCTGAAGCAATGCGTCGTTTTGGTTCGGATAAACCTGATTTACGAAATCCATTGGAATTAGTTGATGTAGCTGATCTATTAAAAACGGTAGAGTTTAAAGTATTTAGTGATCCTGCTAATAGCCCAGAAGGACGTGTAGCCGTACTTCGTGTGCCAAATGGTGCAGTCCTTACTCGTAAACAAATTGATGAATATACCCAATTTGTTGGAATTTATGGAGCAAAAGGTTTAGCTTGGCTGAAAGTTAATGATCTTAATGCAGGTTTAGAGGGGATTCAAAGCCCTGTGGCAAAATTCTTAAATGAGGCGATTATTACAGCATTACTTGAGCGTGTGCAGGCACAAACAGGTGATATTATTTTCTTTGGAGCAGATAGTGAGAAAGTGGTTACCGATGCAATGGGAGCATTACGTTTGAAAGTAGGGCGTGATCTTAATTTAACAGATCTGACCGCTTGGAAACCGCTTTGGGTGGTAGATTTCCCAATGTTTGAAAAAGATGACGAGGGGAATTGGTCGGCAATGCATCACCCATTTACTGCACCGAAAGATCTTAGCCCAGAAGAGTTGTTAGCTGATCCAAAAGGGGCGGTAGCGAATGCTTATGATATGGTCATTAATGGCTATGAAGTAGGTGGAGGATCTGTGCGAATTTTTGATCCTAAAATGCAACAAACGGTATTTAATATTTTAGGAATAAATGAAGAGGAGCAAAAAGAAAAATTTGGGTTCCTGCTTGATGCGTTAAAATTTGGCACACCACCGCACGCAGGTTTAGCCTTTGGATTAGACCGCTTAACGATGCTGATTACAGGAACGGAAAATATCCGTGATGTGATTGCCTTCCCGAAAACAACGGCGGCAGCTTGTTTAATGACTGAAGCACCAAGTTTTGGTAATCCTAAAGCCTTAGCGGAATTAGCGATTAAAGTGACTACGCCAGAATAGTATGAAATAATAAAAATGCCAGCAATGCTGGCATTTTTATTGGCTTCAAGCGGTTGGATTTTGGGAATATTTGCAACTGATTAGAACGTTACATTTAACCCTGCCATAAAGTTGCGGCCCATTTGCGGTAAGTCTGCTAAGAATGAGGCATGTGAATAGATCTTTTGATTCAAGATATTATCAACCTTTAAGAATACTTTCCAATCAGTATTACCTACAGGTTTCTGATAGCCCATACCTAGATTAAGCATATGATGTCCTTTTGTTGGATTCTCAAAATCAGATGTTTTATTTTGTTTGAATACACGATAGTATTCTAAGGAAGCAGAGTAATTTGCGGTAAAGTCAGCGTTAATTCTTGTTCCTAAGCGAGCTGGTGGAACACGAGGAGCATTACGATCTGCTTGTGGAATCAGTTCATTCGGACCTTTAAAATACGCTGCTGGACCAGGAATATCTGGAATATTGACCAGTTTTCCTCTTACATAATCACCAAAGAGTGAAAGGCGATAAATTGGTGTCGCTTGGTAATTTATTTCGCCTTCGATACCATAGAATTTTGCCCCAGACTGCATATAACGATTTAAACGTACGTCTTTGAAAGATTCAATTGATTTTCCACCTCGGCCTGCATTTAAGGTTTTTGCATAAATATAATTTTTAAAATCATTGCGGTAAACGCTTATTTTATAATCAACTTCATTCCCCGTATAACCTAATGCAAGCTCAATGTTATTTGAACGTTCTTTACGCAAATTTTTATTCCCAATTTCAAAAGCATTAGTTGCTAAATGTTTACCATGAGCATAAAGTTCTTGGGTTGTTGGTAATCGCTCTTGGTGAGATGCGATAATTGAGAATGTATGATCGGGTGCAAAATTCCATGTGGCAGAACCTGAGTAGGAATGTGCTGTTTCACGATGTGGCGCAAGTGAGGGTAATGGTGTATCCATATAATTACGTTCGTTGATCAGATCCATATCATATTTAATTTTGGCGACTTGTCGTTCAATACGACTGCCAATTTCAAAACTAAGATCTTTCCATTTCCATTGTTCAATCGCAAAGGCGCTCATACGGTTAGCCTTATTATTGATCAATAATTCTTGGTGTAATAATTCAGGTTTTGCTCCTGTAGCACTACTTTTTTGTGAAAGATATTGTACTCCCCAAACTCCTTTTATATTGTAAATTGGTTTATGTACCAGTTCGATTCTAGCGTTTTCTCCATTATTTTTAAAAAATCCAGATACAAAGTTTCCATCTTTTTCAGAGTGTTTATAATCAACGTGGCTTAAGGTTGTTCTTAGCGTATCAAAACCCACAAAAGGTTGGTCAATTTCCGCTCTGAAATCATAGCGTTTAGAATGGAGGTCAATCCACGGATTACCATGTTCATGTTCGGCATGTTGATGTCCACGATGAATGCCACAACCTAAACCAGGATTGTTGTAATCGACGTCAGCCTCATCAAGAAGATGTGGATAGAGTTGTAAATAGTTATGGGTGATTAATTTACTTGGTGTAATAATATCCGCATGGCAATGTTCATATTCATGATTATGTGCAGGTAAGCCATATTTATCTTGTCTATCTGTAAAGGCGAAGCCCACATAGCTATTATCTTTTATCCACGAAAGCCCTATACTCCCTACATTAGAATCTGCCCAACTATCATTGATCCGATTAAGCTCTGTAGATTTTGGTACTTTATAGTCCGTTGATTTCCGGTTTAGTCCTTCTAGATGCACTGCAAATTGTTGCCCGAGTGCGAATGTTACGCCACTTGAGATAATTTTTTCTCGGTTATTTGTTCCATAGCGAATGCCGACTTCCCCTTCATAACCATTTTCGGGAATAGTAGTTGGAATTTTATCATCGATTACATTAACAATACCTGCAATGTTACCAGAGCTATATAACAGTGTTGGCGCACCACGAATAATTTCTATTTGCTTTGATAAAATACTATCGACAGTGATCGCATGGTCAGGCGACATCGTAGACATATCGATAGTTTCAGCATTATTTTGTAGAACCTTAATCCGATTTCCTTCTTGACCACGAATAACTGGTGCACTTGCACCACCACCAAATTGGTTAGAGTGAATGCCAATTTGATTAGATAGTGCTTCTCCAAGTGTACTCGAACGGCTTTTTAAGGTTTTTCCATCAATAATCTGATCGCTTGCTTTTAAATTAGTATTGAGTAAATCAGAGCTAGTTTTTAGTGGGCTAACGATGACATTAATCGTATCTAATTGTACGCTCTGTTCTGCAAAAACTAGGGTAGGAAAAGCGACTAATGTTGCTAGTATAGACTTCTTTGTACGAAACATTTTTACCTCTTTAAATAACCATAATATGTTTATGGTTAAATAGCATAAAGCAAAATTCACATAGCCACAATAAAAATATGGATTTTTATTAAATTATAGGGAAATAGATGATATTTATCTGCTTTTTACTTATAATATCTTCCTTAAAAAGAATATTTAGGAATTATGTCGTATAAGAATAATCAGTCAGTGCTAGTCATCATCTATGCGAAATCTACGCAACGAGTGCTGATGTTACAGCGGGTAGATGATCCAGAATTTTGGCAATCAGTTACGGGGACAATTGAAAAGGGAGAACGCCCTTTTGAAACAGCGCTTAGGGAGGTGAAAGAAGAGACAGGGATTGATGTATTTGCTCAGAATTTATCACTTTATGATTGTAAGAAAAGCGTTGAGTTTGAGATTTTTGCTCAATTCCGCTATAAATACGCCCCGAATATTCGTTATGCTACAGAGCATTGGTTTTTGCTCCCATTAGAGCAAGAGATTATACCCGTGTTAAGCGAACACCTCGCTTTTCAATGGCTAAACGTAGAACAAGCGGTGAGATTAACAAAATCACCTAATAATGCACTGGCGATTCAACAATATTTAGCAGAGACAAATTAATAAATAATTTACATTGTTTATGATAGCGGTGTAAATTTAGTAATTTTAACTTTTAGATTAGATAGGAAATAAAAATGGCAGGTCATAGTAAGTGGGCTAATATTAAGCACCGTAAAGCAGCGCAAGATGCACAGCGTGGTAAAATTTTTACTAAATTAATTCGTGAGTTAGTTACCGCAGCAAAATTAGGTGGAGCAGATGTTAATGCAAATCCTCGTTTGCGTACTGCTGTTGATAAGGCTCTAGCTAGTAATATGACACGTGATACAATCAACCGTGCGATTGAGCGTGGTGTTGGCGGTGGTGATGATACTAACATGGAAACCAAAGTTTATGAAGGCTATGGTCCAGGTGGTACAGCCGTAATGGTTGAATGTTTGAGTGATAATGCAAACCGTACTATTTCACAAGTTCGTCCAAGTTTTACTAAATGTGGTGGTAACTTAGGCACAGAAGGATCGGTTGGCTACTTGTTTAGTAAAAAAGGGCTAATTCTTATTGCAAATGCAGATGAAGATAGTCTAATGGAAGCCGCAATTGATGCGGGAGCAGATGATATTCAGCCACAAGAAGACGGTAGTTTTGAAATTTATACCGCTTGGGAAGATCTTGGTCGTGTTCGTGATGGTATTGAGCAGGCAGGATTTAAAATTGAATCAGCGGATGTTACAATGATTCCATCAACAACAGTCGATCTAGATGCAGAGACTGCGCCTAAGTTATTGAAATTAATTGATATGTTAGAAGATTGTGATGATGTACAAAATGTTTATCACAACGGTGAAATTAGTGACGAAATCGCTGCAATGTTATAAATTTTTTCATACAAATGAGAACTTCTTTATTTGTATGAAGTCAAAGTAGTGCAATATAAATTGCATATTATTATTTTCATTATTAAAAATTAAGGTAATCTATGAAATTAACTAAAATTTTTGCAGCTTTAGTGGTTGCTGGAGCATTAGCAGCGTGTAACGAAACATCAAACCCTGTAACAAGTGCGGTAAATGGTGTTAAAGATGTAGCAAGTTCAGCAGCTAATGGCGTAAAAGAAGCAGCGACTAGTGCAACTAATGCAGTAACTACTGCAGTTGAGAATACAGCAAATAGTGCAAAACAAATGGTTTCATCTCAACCTACATTTGAAACAGCTGCATATTACTGTGATGTTGAAGGTAAGAAAAACCAAGTAGTTTCAGTAACATATGCATTTGTTGATGGAAAAGTAGATTCAGCAACAGTAAGCATTCACAAAAAAGTAGTTGGTCAAGAAATGAAATTTGACAGTGCTTATAAAGATGGTACTCGTTTTGTTGAAGGTAACAAAGTTTGGAGTTTAGACTACGGTTTCTCTGCTGCAACAGTAGGTAAAACTGTACCAGTGATGTTTACAGACAATAATAAAATTTTAGCGAAAAGCTGCCAAGTTATTGCAAGATAATTAGTTTTTCGGTTGATAAACAAAATGGATCTGCGTTTATGTAGATCCATTTCTTTTTTGAGAAAATGAATGCCAATTATTTTAGGAATAGATCCTGGCTCACGAGTTACGGGTTATGGTGTTATTCGCCAAACAGGACGGCAGTTAGAATATCTTGGTAGTGGGGCAATTCGAACTGCCGTTGATGATTTACCTACTAGACTAAAGCGTATTTATGCAGGTGTTACAGAAATCATTATACAGTTTCAGCCAGATATGTTTGCCATTGAACAAGTTTTTATGGCGAAGAACCCTGATTCAGCTTTAAAGTTGGGGCAAGCTAGGGGAACAGCGATTGTATCTGCGGTAAATCACAATTTACCCGTTTTTGAATATGCTGCTCGTTTAGTAAAACAGACAGTGGTAGGCATAGGCTCTGCGGATAAAATCCAAGTGCAAGATATGGTTACTCGTATTTTACAGCTTTCAGCGAAACCGCAGGCTGATGCGGCTGATGCACTCGCTATTGCGATTACTCACGCCCATTCTATTCAACATTCGTTGAGTGTAGCAAAACAGAGTGCTCAGGCTGTCAGTAGCGAGAAAGAGCAGACATTGGCACTGCTGAAAACACGTTATAGCCGTGGACGTTTTCGGTTAAAAGGCTAAAAAATTGTCTAAATTGCAGCGGTTACGATAATTTCTACTTTCCAATTTGGATTAGCAAGTCTAGCCTCTACTGCTGCACGGGGTGGTGCATTATCTTTTGCGACCCATTCGTCCCAGGCCCTATTCATTTCGTCAAACTCTAACATATTAGCCACAAAAATCTGTGCCATCAGAATACGGCTTTTATCTGTACCTGCTTGTGCTAGCCATTTGTCTATTTCAGCTAATACTTGTTTGGTTTGTCCATACATATCTTGTGAATCATCTTCAGGGATTTGCCCTGCGAGGTAGGCAACATTATTGTAAATTGCCATTTCGGATAAGCGATCGCCAACTTGAAAGCGTTTAATCATAACAATTTTCTCTAGTAATAGATAAATAAATAAAAAGACAAGCGGTTAGAAAAGCAAAATTTTTACAAATTTTATGAGAAACTAACCGCTTGTATTATAACTTTGATAGCCTATTCGACTTTTACAATCCAACCTTCTGGTGCAGGAATTTCACCAAATTGAATACCAACAAGTTCATCATATAAACGTCTAGTGATTGGGCCGACTTCTTTTTCTGAGTAAAAAATGTGGAAGTTATCGCCATACTGAATACCGCCAATAGGGGTAATAACAGCAGCCGTTCCACAAGCTCCTGCTTCAGTAAATTTATCAAGCTGATTGATATAAACATCGCCTTCAATGGTTTCTAATCCTAAACGTTCTTTGGCAAGGTAGAGTAAAGAATATTTAGTAATACTCGGTAAAATAGAAGGGGAAAGTGGAGTGATAAATTGATTATTAGCGGTAATCCCAAAGAAGTTTGCAGCACCGACTTCTTCAATTTTTGTATGAGTTGTTGGATCAAGGTAGATGCAGTCAGCAAAATGACGATCGTGAGCAATTTTTCCAGGATAAAGGCTTGCGGCATAATTTCCACCGACTTTAGCAGCACCTGTACCAGCAGGCGCTGCACGGTCAAATTCAGAGACAAGGAAATTAGATGGAGCTAGCCCCCCTTTAAAATAAGCCCCAACGGGACAGCAAAATACACAGAAAATAAATTCTGGTGCGGATCGTACACCAATGTTTTCACCAACGCCAATGACAAAAGGGCGTAAATAGAGTGCTGCACCTGTTCCATAAGGGGCAAGCCATTCATTATTAGCTTTTACAACTTCTTTACAAGCTCGGATAAAAAGTTCTGTAGGAACTTGGGGCATCAACAGGCGATCGCAACTACGTTGCATTCTTTCTGCGTTTTGATCTGGTCGAAATAGGTTGATTGAGCCGTCTTTACAGCGGTAGGCTTTTAAGCCTTCAAAGCATTGTTGTCCATAGTGAAGGGCTGTTGAACCTTCGTGAATAGTAAGATGATTATCGGTAGAAAGTTCCCCCTCGTTCCATTGCCCATCTTTCCAACGTGCAATAAAACGGTAATCGGTTTTAATATAGCTAAATCCAAGATTTTGCCAATCAATATCTTTTGCCATTGTTGTGTTCCTTTTTATTTTATAATAGTAAATTAATAAATTTTTAATAAAAGTATCAAAACTTTACCTAAACTAATATAGATTGAAAAGGGGAAAAGTAAAAAAATTCGATAAAAAGTGGGTTTTATTGGCGAGAAAATAGGAGTTCTGATAGTATAATAGGTATCGAATGTAAAAAAACCGCCCAAGTGGGCGGCGTTAAACCAAATGGTTCAAAATATACAGGAAGTGAAACGAATAACTTACGTTATTCTAGCCTAGTTACCTAGACTAATATGCAAACACAACATCATACTTAAATTCACATAATTGCAGAGCAACTACGCACTATCCATCTAAGTACGAGCAAAATTCTAAAGATGTTTGACCAGTTTCACAAACGATATTTTTTAATTTTATTTATCAAAAAAAATAATGTTGTTAATATGTTAATAGCATTTTACAGAGATTATGAGTCATAAAAAATTACCCCCACTTAATGCATTAAAAGCATTTGAATCTGCAGCTCGCCATTTAAATTTTACTAAAGCGGCGGAAGAGTTATTTGTTACACAAGCGGCTGTTAGTCATCAAATTAAATTATTGGAAGATTTTCTTAATGTACAGTTATTCCATCGCCGTAATCGATTGTTGGAATTAACTGAACTAGGATCGCAATATTTTGATGAGATCCGACCGCTATTAGGGCAAATGGCAACGGCAACTGAACGGATTCGTTTAAAAAATGGGCGTCAAATTTTAACAATTAGTGTGCCACAAACATTTGGAATGCACTGGCTTGTTCCACGTTTGAACGATTTTCATAAAAAATTTCCTGATATTGAAGTTCGAATTAAAGGTGTGGATCAAGATGAAGGGTTGTTAGGAAAAGAGATAGATGTTGCAATTTATTATGGATCAGGAAATTGGCAGAATGTAGAATCGGTTCGTTTAACGGAATCACCTTTAGTTATTTTGGCATCGCCTAAATTTTTAGAAAAAAATCCATTAAATAAGCCTGAAGATCTGATCGGTAAAACACTATTGCACGTTTTTAGTCGTAATAAATGGAAAAGAGTCGTAGAAAATTTTGGTTTACAAGAGCAAATAGATGTTGATGAAATAGGATCGCTATTTAGCCATACATTTATGGCATTGCAAGCAACGATGCATCAGCAGGGAGTTGCAGTTGCTAATAAATTGATTGCACAGCACGAATTAGAGCAGGGTAATCTTGTTGAACCTTTCCCTACAGGGCTAAACGATGAAAAATCGTTCTATGTGGTTTATCCGCCTAAAGCAATAGATGAGAGTGAAAAAGTAAAATATTTCGTACAATGGATTATTGAAGAAATGCAGAAAAATCATTAATTTGTTTAGCAAAATAAAAAAGCATTTTGATTAAAATGCTTTTTTAATTTAATCGGTTTAAGTGCAATGAAATCGGCTGACAAGCGGTCGCTTTAGATAATTTTTTCGCATTTACTTGAGAATAAACAGGAGAGGTAAATGAAATATCAATGGGTGTTATTTGATGCAGATGAAACATTATTTTCCTTTAATTCGTATTTAGGGTTAAAAGCGATATTTTCTCGAGAAAATATAGATTTTAGTATTGAAGATTATAATGCTTTTCAAGCGGTAAACCAGCCTCTTTGGGTACAGTATCAAAATAAAGAAATTACGGCTGAAGAATTGCAACGTATAAGGTTTGAGAAATTATCGCAAAAAACGGGAAAAGATCCGAGGGTATTAAATCAAGAGTTAATGGAAGAAATGGCGGTAGTTAGCCAACCCCTTGAACATGTTCAAACAATGTTAGAAGCATTATCTCATAAGGTAAAAATGGCGATTATTTCAAATGGGTTTGAGTCATTACAGCACAAGCGGTTAGTTAATACGAATACCTTGCATTTTTTTGATATTGTAATGACATCTGAACGAGCGGGTATAGCTAAGCCCGATCCTCTTATTTTTGAAGCGGTATTTGATCAAATGGGTAAGGTTGATCTGAATCGTGTATTGATGGTGGGGGATACGTTGAGTTCAGATATTCAAGGAGGGATTAATGTTGGAATTGATACTTGTTGGTATAATCCTGAAGAAAAGTTGAATGAATTAAATATAAAGCCAACGTATGAAATTCGTTCAATGCTAGAGCTGATTGATATTGTTGATAATAAAGTTAAACCATAATGCAACCAAATGCGAAATATAGAGTCCAATTAATGGCTATCTATTCAGGCCTCGTTTAATGATATCTATAAAGGAAAAGTAATGAAGTTTTTACATAAAATTGCCGTATTAGTCGCAATATCTTTTGGTTCTTTAGCTAACGTATGGGCTGAAGATTTTAATATAAAATACAATACTAATTATTTAATGCCGTCTTATGTTCATTTTAAGAATGATGGTAAGCAGTACTCCATTCAATCAAAAATTAATGTGCCGTTTTATAACATTGTATTTACAGCAAAAGGTTATGAAAAAGACAATCAATTTCATCTATTAAGCTATCGGGATACTAGAAATGGTAAAAATTATGCACTAGCAGAGATTGACTCAAAACGTATTCAATATGGAAAAGTTAAAGAGCCATTGAAACAAGAAACATTGGTATTACCAACCTTTGACTTATTTAGTTTAGCGTTCCAATTAAGTTATTATGATAAATTGCCATTAAATTTTCAAACGACCAATGGTAAAAAATTATATCCAGCAAAAAATGTTGTGCTAAATCGAACGAAAAAGATAGTGAAATTAAAAGGAAACAGCGTAGAAGAAGTGACCTATAAATTTAAAACAGATAATAAAAATATTATCGTAAAAAAATGGGTAGGTGAGAAATTTCCTCGTTATATTTCATATAGTCGTGATGGCGATAATTATGAATTAACATTTGATGAATTTGTTAAATAATTGAGTGTTCTGTAAAACTTTTGCTGGGGTGCTTTGTAAATAAATATCTTTTTTATGTAAAAATAACTTGTTTTTTTGCTGGCATTAAATGATAATA
Source organism: Vespertiliibacter pulmonis (assembly GCF_013377275.1). Taxonomy (NCBI): domain Bacteria; kingdom Pseudomonadati; phylum Pseudomonadota; class Gammaproteobacteria; order Pasteurellales; family Pasteurellaceae; genus Vespertiliibacter; species Vespertiliibacter pulmonis. Next base: position 121,524 of record NZ_CP016615.1, on the reverse strand, counting down.
GTTATTATTTAATGATAGTAAGGATGAGTTATGTTTCAAAAGAATTACTTAGCAGTGGTTATTGCATCAGTATGCTCTGTCGCTACAGTTTCAGCAGAAAGTGAAGTAATATTACCTGAAATTAAAGTAGTTGTTTCATCGGATGATATACAAGTAGATTCGATGAAAGTTACTAAAACAGAGATTGAACGTAAGCAGCCTCGTGATTTAAAAGCATTATTTGCCGATCAATTAGATGTGCAAGTAAATGATTTACAAGGTTCTCGTTCTGGTAATGCCGGTATTAATATTCGTGGTCTAGAGGGTAACCGTGTTGGAATGACGATTGATGGTGTACCGTTACCTGAAGCACAAGACAACAAATTATTCGTTACATTTGGACAAGATGTTGGTTCTGGTAATACTATTGAACCAATGGCATTACGTTCAGCGACTGTAACATACAGTGGTTCAAATAATTCTCTTTCAGGTAGTGTGGGCTTTGCAACCCTTGAACCTAGTGATTTGATCAAAAATGGCAATGTTGGTGGCTTTGTTGCAACAGGTTATGATAGTGTTGATAATTCGGTATATGGCTCAGTAGGTGGAGCAGCGAAAAATGATCGTTATGAGGGGCTTGTTGTTGCCACAGGGCGTTTTGGCCATGAAACAGAAAATAAAGGTACCGTAGGTGGTGAAGGTCCTGCTCGTACTAAAGCAGACCCTGCAGATTATAAAAATAACTATGTATTAGTTAAAAATGCTTATCAAGTTAATGATGAAAATAAGTTAAAATTAACCTTTGAACATCAACAAAAAATAAAAGATTCGGATGTCCTTTCTAGTGCTGTTTTAAATAGTAGAACTGGTCCTGTTCCTGCTATGTTTAATACCGATGAAAGTCGCCGTGCGCGTGTTTCTTTAGAACATGAATATATCAGCGATACAGGTATTGTACAAGAAGCTAATACGCATATTTATTATCAAAATGCGAATACATTAGGCTATCGTAATAAACCAACAAAACGTACAGAGAATAGTGCTGTTAAAGATCAGTCTATTGGGGTTAGCTCTGATTTAGTTTCAAAAATTGATACAGCTATTCCTCAATCATTACATTATGGTTTTTCTTACCAGTATAGTCGTTTAAAAAATGATATTAATTGTCCAGAATGTAGTCATCCTCCATATTCTACGTTTATCATTGATCCATCAGCAGACATTAAACAACATAAGACACACCTTTATTTAGAAGATGAAATTACGCTAGGGGATGTTGTTATCACCCCACATGTTGGTGTATTAAACTATCGTTCAAATCCATCTAAATCAGGTCATCAACAAGCTGCTTCTGAGCTTATTGAAGTTAAAAACCAAAATCATACAGTTTTCTTACCAAAATTTGCGATTAACTGGAAAGTTTTAGACGCTTTCGAACCTTACTTCCAATATTCTCGTGGCGTTAAAACACCATCTTCACAAGAATTAACATCATCATTTGGACACTCAGGCTCCTACTTCCTTCCGAATGGACAAGCTGGGCAGTATAAATATGCGTTAGTTGGTAACCCGAATTTACGTCCAGAGCTAGCTGATAATTTTAGCTTAGGGATTAAAGGTAGAAATGATGCTGTCCAGTATAATGTGTCAGGTTATTACAACAAATATCGTAATTTTATTACAACAGTAAATGAAAATACGGCTGGATATAGCCCACTAATGCAATATGCTAATTTAGAAAAAGCTAAAATTTATGGTGTAACCGCAGATGCTAAAGTGCGTGTTTACGGTGATTTCTTTGTTTCTGGTGGCGTTGCGTATAGTAAAGGTACTTCACAAAATAGTGGTGAAAAGGCTCCGATCAATACTATTCAACCATTAAAACTTAAAGCAGGTTTAGGTTATGAAGGTGAGACATTTGGTGCAGACATTCGCTTGACTCATGTTAGTGTGAAGAAAGATAAGGATATTAACATTCCAGCTCAAGAAACGAATCCTCATAGTTCAGCGTTCTATAATCCAACTCGCACAGTTAATTTGGTTGATTTAGGCGTTTATTGGAAACCAGTGACGAACTTAATGTTTACCGCAAATTTGAATAATGTATTTAATAAAAAATACTGGAATTGGGCAGACGTATCTCGCTTTGCTGTACAAAAATCTTCTGGCGGTGCTGGTGATACTAGTATGATCTTAAATAAAGATAATGCAGATAGATATTCTGCACCAGGACGTAATTTCAATGTTGGTTTACGTTATGAGTTTTAATTAATCCTCACTTAATATAAAAGGCTTTCAACTAGAAATTGAAAGCCTTTTTATTTTACGGGACACTTGTGCAAGCGATTAGTTTATAAAAATTTTTGCTAGCTATACTTCTATTGCTTAACTTGCATATTTTCATAAAAATAAACCGCTTGTTCTATTCATTCCTAGATAACTAATTCACCAACAATACTACGAGTTTCGATCCGTACTTCTTTTAATTTAACTTTAACAGCTTGTCCTATCTGATACCGCTTTTCACCATTGATAAATAAGGCAATATGTTCAGGGTTAAATTGCATTTCATCTTTATTTGGGTGTATCGTTGAAAATGGCACAAAGAGCGATGCCCCATTTTCTAAGATCTTGACTCGAATACCGCCTCGAGAAACATCGTGAATTTCACCTTCAAATTCGATATTCTCTGCAACTTTTGGCGATAAATAGCAAGCATAGAGCCAGTCAGCAATATCTCGTTCGACCATTCTATTTTGTTTACGAGCTTCTTGTAAACGGTCCAAAATGTTTTCTTCTACGGGGGTAATCTGCTGATTGAGTAAAATCTGTTTAATCAGGCGATGATTGACCATATCACCATATTTACGAATAGGCGAAGTCCACGTTGCATAATGGCTAATACCAAGCCCTAAATGTGGAGCCGAACTATTTTTAAATTCCGCAAAAGTGAGATAACGGCGTAACCGCATTTCTAAGAAATTTTCACTAAATTGGTCAATATCTCTACGCATTTCGCAATAGCCTTCTAACGTTGCTAAGCGTTCTGGGGCGTAGCGTTCGCTAAGTTCTGAACGATTTTGATCGGTCGCAAGGGTATCTAATAGAAAAGTTTTTGCATTTTCTAAGTTTTTCGGATCAAAGCCTAAATGCGTATTAAAAATACCTGTTTGAGCATATTTTTCTAAATATTGTGCAGCACAAATGTTGGATAAAATCATTGATTCTTCAATGATCTGATTAGCTATACGGCGGTATTCAACATGAATATTTTTGACTGAGCCGTCTTCATTGAGCTCAAAGGAATAGTCCCCTTGTTCTTTAAATAACAAGGCATTTTTTTTACGCCAATCAATGCGAGCGAGAGTAAATTGATGTAGCCAATCAATCTGCTGTTTTTCATTTTGGTTGGTTGGTTGCCACGCATTAGGTTGCTGTTCAAGATAGTCAGAAACAGCGTTATAAGCAAGTTTTGCTTTTGATTCTACCCAAGCAGAGCTGAATGTTGCTTCTTTTAATACATTTCCTGCAAGATCTGTTTCAATATAAGCAACGAGTGCAGGGCGTTTTTCATTTGGTACGAGAGAGCAGAGTTCATCAGATAATTCTCTTGGCAACATTGGAATGTTAAATCCAGGTAGATAATTAGTAAAGCAACGTTGGCGTGCTGACTTTTCAATCTCAGAATTAATAGGAATATAAGCGGTTGGATCAGCAATAGCGACAACTAAACGCCAACCTGTTTGATCCCCATTTTGCTCAACTGGCTCAATATAAAGCGCATCGTCCATATCTTGCGTACTCGGTGAATCAATAGTTGTGAAGTAGAGAGATGAAAGATCTTCTCGTTCTAGTTCATCGTGAAGTTGATAGCTTTCTTCACTTTTTACAGGCTCACGAGGTTGCTCGTGGCGAGCTAATGTTACCCACCACGGAGCAAAATTATCCTCAGCTTTACAAATTAATTGGGTTACTTGTGCAAATAAAAAACGATCATCTCGAAGTGGATGAGTTTTTAATTTTGCCACAACCCAATCATTTTCAGATAATGGATCAGTGATACTTTTGTGGGTATTAGCAGAAATCAAATTTTTAATATTTGGGTGATCGACCGCTAATAGAAGTTTTCCATCTTTATTGAATTTTACTCGAGCAATAAAACGTTCAAGCATTGGCTCAATTAGTGAGTCAATTTCAACTTGAGCTTTATCACCTTCTCGTTTTACTACTGCTTTTACTTTATCGCCGTGCATTACTTTTTTCATCTCGGGAGGCGAAATAAAAAAGCTCTCTTTATCGCACTCTAAAAAACCATAACTTTTATCAGAGGCTTTAACGACACCTTCTACATATTCTTTATTTGCTTCAATTTGTTGTTTAAGTTGAGCTAAAAGAGGATTATTTTGAAACATCTAGTTTATCCAAATTGGAATGAGTAAAAAATAATAAAATCCAACCGCTTGTAAAATATAGCTATTATATTTTTGCTAAATCTTACAAAATGTTGGATCTATTATCGAAATAAAACAGAACATATTGTAATGTTCTGTTGTGATTAACATTATTCAGCGTCAATATCGCCCATAGCTACAACACTAAAGCCTGCATCAACGTGTACAATTTCCCCTGTAATTCCACCTGCAAGATCAGAACATAGGAAAGCCGCTGAATTACCGACATCTTCGATGGTTACCGTACGGCGTAATGGGGCAGTTTTTTCAAAATTAGATAACATTTTTTTGAAATCTTTAATACCAGAAGCTGCTAATGTACGGATTGGACCAGCAGAAATCGCATTAACACGGATATCTTCTTTACCTAAGTCTGCTGCCATTACACGAGTACTCGCCTCAAGAGAAGCTTTTGCTAAGCACATCACATTGTAATTAGGAATGGCTCTTTCAGCCCCTAAATAAGTTAATGTTAAAAGTGCAGATTTAGGATTTAACATTGGACGAGCGGCTTGAGCCATTGCGACAAAACTATATGCACTAATATCGTGAGCAATACGGAAGCCCTCACGAGTTGCTGCATTGACATAATCGCCTTCAAGTTGATCGGCTGGCGCAAAACCGATTGAATGAACAAAGCCGTCAAATTTTTCCCAAGATTTAGCGAGTTCTGTAAAACAGTTTGTAATACTTTCATCGGTTGCAACATCCATTGGTATTACAATATCGGAACCAAATTCTTTTGCAAATTCTTCTACGCGTCCTTTTAATTTGTCATTTAAATAGGTGAAAGCTAATTCTGCACCTTCACGTTTCATTGCCATTGCAATGCCATAAGCGATTGAACGGTTGCTAGCTAATCCGGTAATTAAAATACGTTTACCCGTTAAAAATCCCATAATTGTTCCTTATACTTTTAAAAATTGATGCCCACGATGAGCCAAATGAGAGAATTATAGCGAAATTTTGATAAAGCGTGAAATACAAGCGGTCTGATCAGTGCAATTTTTTGCAAATTTCAGTTTTTTAGTGAAAAATTTTATTTTTTCCTTGAAATCAAGCATTTCAGACTTATTATACTGAAGCAAAATAAGAGGAATAGATAATGGGTAAAAAACGCAGTGCGAGTTCATCGAGGTGGCTTGCAGAACATTTTAAAGATCAGTTTGTGCAGAAGGCACATAAACAGAAATTGCGTTCTCGAGCATATTTCAAATTAGATGAAATTCAACAAAGTGATCGATTGTTTAAACACGGAATGACGGTGGTAGATCTGGGGGCAGCTCCAGGTGGTTGGTCGCAATATGTTGTAACCCAAATTGGGAATAAAGGGCGAGTGATTGCGTGTGATATTTTAGAAATGAACCCAATTGCAGGGGTTGATTTTTTACAGGGTGATTTTCGTGAAGAAAATGTCTTGAACGCCTTACTTGAGCGAGTAGGGGAAGAGAAGGTTGATGTTGTGATGTCTGATATGGCGCCTAATTTTAGTGGAATGCCATCAGTAGATATTCCCCGAGCGATGTATTTAGTGGAATTAGCGTTAGATATGTGTCGCCAAGTATTAGCACTAAAAGGCAGTTTTGTTGTCAAAGTGTTCCAAGGAGAAGGATTTGATGATTATTTACGAGAAATTCGTTCGCTGTTTAATGTAGTGAAAGTGCGTAAACCAGAGGCTTCTCGTGGGCGTTCTCGTGAAGTTTATATTGTTGCTACGGGTTATAAAGGATAATTAGCAAAAGAGTGCAATTTGTAGTACTCTTTCACTCTGTAATCTTAAATGAGATTTTAGTTAATAAAAAGAGGTAGAACCTTGAACGATATGTTTAAAAATATTTTGCTTTGGGTGGTTGTTGGCATCGTGTTAATCACCGCTTTCCAAGGCTTTAATGGAAGTTTCAGTAGCGCAAATAATGTTGAATACTCCACATTTATCAATGATTTAAAAGAAAATCGCTTAAAAGAAGTGAATTTTCAAAGCAACAGTGAGGTTATTTCGGTTGTCAAAACAAATGGCACAGAATACCAAACGATAATGCCAATTTATGATAAAAATCTATTAGATGATTTACTGAATAAAAATGTTACAGTTGCGGGACAGCCTGCAGAGCATCGTGGATTATTATCACAGATTTTCATATCTTGGTTTCCAATGGTTCTGCTTATTGGTTTTTGGCTATTTTATATGCGTCAAATGCAAGGTGGCGGACGTGGTGGTGCGATGAGCTTTGGTAAAAGCAAAGCAAAAATGCTTGCACCAGACCAAATTAAAACAAGATTTTCTGATGTAGCTGGGTGTGATGAAGCAAAAGAAGAAGTAGAAGAAGTTGTTGATTTTTTGCGTGATCCTACAAAATTCCAAAAACTAGGCGGGCGTATTCCAAAAGGAATTTTAATGGTAGGTCCACCGGGAACAGGGAAAACTTTATTAGCTAAAGCGATTGCAGGTGAAGCAAAAGTACCATTTTTTACGATGGCAGGTTCAGATTTTGTTGAAATGTTTGTGGGGGTTGGAGCATCTCGTGTGCGGGATCTCTTTGAGCAGGCAAAGAAAAATGCACCTTGTATTATTTTTATTGATGAAATTGATGCAGTTGGACGTAAACGTGGTGGTGCAGGCTTTAGCGGAGGACATGATGAGCGTGAGCAAACATTAAACCAAATGCTCGTTGAAATGGACGGTTTTGAAGGATCTGAAGGGGTAATTATTATTGCTGCGACAAACCGTGCAGATGTATTAGATAATGCTTTAACTCGTCCAGGGCGTTTTGACCGCCAAGTTATGGTTGGATTACCTGATGTAAAAGGGCGTGAGCAAATTTTGAAAGTGCATATGCGTAAAGTTCCTCTTGCGCCAGATGTTGATCCAATGATTATTGCTCGTGGTACACCAGGCTATTCTGGCGCTCAGTTGGCAAATTTAGTGAACGAAGCGGCTCTATTTTCCGCACGATCGAATCAGCGTGTAGTAACAATGAATGATTTTGAAAAGGCAAAAGATAAAATCAATATGGGGCCAGAGCGTCGTTCAATGATTATGACGGAAGAACAGAAAATTTCGACCGCATATCACGAGGCAGGACATGCAATTATTGGTTATTTAATGCCAGAACATGATCCTGTTCATAAAGTAACAATTATTCCTCGTGGACGAGCATTAGGCGTAACCTTCTTCTTACCAGAAGGAGATAAAGTGAGTATCAGTCAGAAGCAGTTAGAAGGCAAATTGGCAAGTACTTACGGTGGGCGTTTAGCTGAAGAGTTGATTTATGGTAAAGAAAATATTTCGACAGGTGCATCAAGTGATATTCAAGTTGCCTCCAGCATTGCACGTAGAATGGTAACTGAATGGGGCTTTTCTGAAAATCTTGGTCCAATCTTATATAAAGAAGAAGAAGGATTTGGTGCGCCAAAAGTTGTTTCAGAAGCAACGGCAGAGAAAATTGATGAAGAAGTTCGTAAAATTATTGACCGTAATTATGAACGGGCAAGAAAAGTTTTAACGGATAATATTGATATTTTGCATGCAATGAAAGATGCGTTGATGAAATATGAAACGATTGATATGCCACAGATTAAAAATTTAATGGAGCGTAAGCCTGTTGGAGAGCCAGCTGGCTGGAAAGAGGGAGATGATACACCACCTTCAGGAAAGCCAACAGAAATGCAAGATTCTGAGGGCAACCAGGAGAAAGAAGAGAAAGATTTAGATACTTCTGTAGCAGATAATCAGGCTGATATTAAGTAATCTGTCTATATTCCTAATATTGAAAACCGAGCAAATGCTCGGTTTTTTATTACCTAAAATTGCAAAAATTTATAAATCTATCCGCTTGGTAATGTTTACAATACAAACATGTAATATTATATTTGCACTACGTGTAATAATAAATTTACAATGAGTTTTGTTATTATTATAATAAACGAAATTTGATTGATAGAGGTCTGTATGAAAAATAAAACGTTAGGCAGTACGCTGATTGTTGCAGGAACGACTATTGGTGGTGGAATGCTAGCAATGCCACTTACTTCAGCGGGGATTGGATTCGGTTTTACAATGATTCTACTTGTTGGGCTTTGGTTATTATTATGTTTTAGTGCTTTATTATTTGTAGAACTGTATCAAAATGCTGACAGTGATGCGGGAATTGGTACTTTGGCAGAAAAATATTATGGTACATTTGGACGGGTAATTTCCACGGCTGTATTGATTGTTTTTCTCTATGCAATTTTATCGGCTTATGTTTCTGGCGGTAGCTCATTATTGAGCGCATTTTTACCAACAATTGTTGATGAACAAACTACGGTGCGAGTTGCAGGTATCCTGTTTACCCTTGTTTTTGGCGCTTTCATTATTAGTGGAACGACAAGCGTTGATGCGATTAACCGTATTTTGTTTGCTACAAAAATTTTAATGTTTTTGGCGGTACTTGGGTTATTGCTACCAAAAGTTTCTGTGGAAAATTTACTTGAAATTCCAATTGATAATTTCTTATTGATTTCAGCAAGCCCGATTTTTTTCACTGCATTTGGCTTTCACGGTTCAATTCCGAGTTTGAATAAATATTTAGAGGGAAATGTTAAAGCCTTGCGGATCTCAATTTTAGCTGGAACAGCTATTCCACTGATTGCTTATATTTTATGGCAGTTAGCTACTCACGGAGTGTTAAATCAAACAGAATTTTTGCAAATTATTGAGAAAAACCCAACGCTTAATGGATTAGCTGAAGCAATGGGACAAGCCACAGGTAGTGCGGTTATTAGTGTAGCTATACGTATTTTCTCCGCATTGGCTTTAATTACTTCATTTTTAGGGGTGGCATTAGGTTTGTTTGAGGCGCTAGAAGATCTCTTTAAGCGGGTGAATATCAACGCAAATAGAATGACATTTGGTATGCTAACATTTCTCCCCCCAATGTTGTTTGCATTTTTCTACCCGCAAGGCTTCATTACGGCTTTAGGCTATGCAGGGCAAATGTTTGCGTTTTATGCTATTGTTTTACCGATTGCAATGGTTTACAAAATGCGTCGTCAATTACCTAATTTACCTTACCGAGTAAAAGGCGGTATGCTTTCATTATGGGGGGCGTTAATTATTGGTATATTGATTGTAATTGTGCCATTTTTAGTTGAACGAGGAATTTTGCCACAAGTTATTGGCTAATTTGTAAAAATTGATAAAAACTAACCGCTTGAGGCAACTTCAAGCGGTTTTTATATTCTAATGAAAGAACAGATTTTTTAAAGATAAGAGAAAAATAGTATGTGGAAAAAAACGGTGTTTGCTACGTTGTTTATTCATACGGTTGTATTTGCGGAAGAAACAATATCAAATGATGTAATGCAGTCTAGTATGAATATAGAACAAGCGAAACAGCAATGGCAGTTACAGCAAAAACTTGCTTATAAAACATTACTGAAACAGCGAGAGAATTTTTTGCAGTTAGAATCGCTGTTGGCTGAAGCCGAGCGTCAAAATAAAGTAACACCAGATTTACTTGAATTAGCTGAGCAACTTTATGATCCAAATTATCCGCTGATTGCAGAAAGTGATTGGGCAATATTAAAAGCGAAATTAGCCAGTGAGGCAGGAAAAAATCCTGAGAAGGTTAAAGAATGGATTACTACATTTTCCACTAAATACCCTGATATTGCTAAGCGTAATAAATTAGCTCAGCGGTTATTTCCTTTGTATTACGAACAACAACAATTTGCAGCATTGATTGATTATGCAAAACAGGTTACTCCTGATGTAAATAATCAGTGCCGTTTATTCTCTGCTCAATTTCAGCTTTTAGCGGAACAGCTTGAAATTAACCCTGAAGTAGAACAAATAGAGCATTCGGCACAAAATATAGAACAATCAGAACAAATGAGTGATTTATTGATGCAATTCGATAAATTTTGGTTGCAGAATGGGAAATTATCACAGGAATGTCAAAATATCGAAGCTTACTGGCGAGATAAAGGATTTAAAACTGATGAAAAAGTACGAGCTAAAGCGGTCAGATTATTTGAAAAAAATGCAAAAGCTGATTTAGAAGCATTGATCGTTAATGCAAATCCAGCTATGGCAGAATGGCTTAATGGCGTGAAAGGATTATTACTTTCTGTGAAAGAATTGCAAAATTTTGCTGAAAATCAACCGCTAGAGCCACAAAATAAAGCAATTTTGTTAATTGCATTCCCTCGTTTTGTCAAAACCTTATCAGAGCAGACAGAAAATGCTAATTTTTCTCTATATCAACAATGGGCAGAGCGTTGGCAGTTATCAAATGAGGAAATAAAAGTATGGAAAACAGCCTTTATTAGCCGATTATTTGATAATGAAAATCCAATTTTTCAGCTTTGGCGTGATGAGCAAATTAAGCAGTTAAAAATAGATAATTTAACAGAACGCCGTTTAAGAATGGCGATTTGGCAAAAAACAAGCTTACAAGAATGGCTACCACTACTTTCAGATGAGAGTAAAGCAAAACCAGAATGGCGTTATTGGCAGGCGAAATCAGATCCAAAATTAGAAAAAAAATTATTGGAGAATTTAAGCCAAGAGCGAGGTTTTTATGCAATGTTGGCAGCAAGTAGGTTAAATAAGCCTTATCTACCCAAAATACCTGATATTCAGCCATTATCCCCATCGCAAAAAATTCAGTTTAAACAACCGCTTGAGCGTATTACTGAATTACGAACGCTATCCCGATTTGATTCTGCTAAATTAGTCTGGATTTCATTGTTACAAGCGGTTAGTTTTGAGGAAAAATTAGCATTAGCAAGTTATGCGGTAGAGCAAGACTGGTTTGATTTAGCTGTAGAGGCAACTATTCAGGCAAAAGCATGGGATTATTTACCTTTGCGTTTACCCAATGCTTATGCAGATTGGTTTATGATAAATTTACGCAATAAGCCTATTTCTCAGAGCTTTGCGATGGCTATTGCACGCCAAGAAAGTGCTTGGAATCCGAAAGCCCGTTCATCGGCTAATGCGTTAGGCTTAATGCAAATGTTACCTACAACTGCATCATTAACCGCTAAAAATAGCCAATTACCTTATCATAATGAGCGAGATTTATTGGCTCCATTTAAAAATATTATGCTAGGAACGGCACATTTGGCAGAGTTAAATCAGAAATATCCTAATAATCGTATTTTAATATCGGCTGCATATAATGCAGGAGCGAGCCGAGTTGAAAAATGGTTAGCTCGGGCGAATGGGCAGCTTGCGATGGACGAATTTATTGCCTCAATTCCTTTTTATGAAACTCGAGGCTATGTGCAGAATGTGCTGGCATACGATTATTACTATCAGATGTTATATGGCAATCCTTCAGTTTTATTTTATCCTGAAGAGCAAAAGCCATACTGATAGTGAAGGAAACAAGCGGTAAGATATATTTACTTTTTTGTTAAAAATAAAAAAGAGGTTGGCTTTTCTGCGTTTTTTCTTTAGAATTAGCGTTCGGTTTTTTACCGAAATAGTTCTTGGGGAATAGCTGGGTCGCCTGCTATTTTTTATTTATCAGAGCAATATTGCTCTATTTTATGAGATTTAAACAATGTCATTTACATTTGAAGCTGAAGTTCGTTTAGCGCAAGGTAAGGGTGCGAGCCGCCGCCTGCGTCATAATGGTCAAGTTCCTGCAATTATCTACGGTGGTAACGCAGAGCCTGTATCAATCATCTTAGACCACGATAAAGTAAACAATGCACAAGTACATGATTCGTTTTATAGCGAAGTATTAACGCTTGTTATTGGTGGTAAAGAAGAAAAAGTTAAAGTACAAGCAATTCAACGTCACCCAACTAAACCAAAATTAGTTCACTTAGACTTTAAACGTGCTTAATAGATAGAGGAAATCTTTCCTTTAGGTTAGTTAAAACTGAATTTTCTATTACAGGAAATTCAGTTTTTTATTGGGAAAAATAAAGCCCTAAGTTAAAACTTAAGGCTAAAAATTAATGCAAAACGATGTTTAAACTTGCCATTTGTTAATGAATAACCGCAATAAGCATCATTAACATAAAACTTACTACAGCAAGTAAGAAATGTTTAAGTGAAAATGGTTGCTGTTTTTTGAAGGCTTTTGCGGCAAAAATAATATAAAGCACTAAAAAGAGTAATTTTGACCAAATCCAGCTCTCATTCCAATTAAAACTAAATCCAAAGAAGATAGTTATCCCTGAAATCAAGAGTAGAGTATCAATAATATGTGGGGCGATTTTTAAGATTTTGTATTGTCGCCAATCTACCATTTTAGCTGAGAGAACGCCTCTTAGGAGTAATAATCCTAAGCTAATATAGGCTAGACTGATATGTGATAAATATATTATGTTCATTGTGATTTTCCTACTTTCGGTTTATAGCTCTACAATCATTGATTTTAAATATTGATATATTTCACGGTAATTTTTTGCGAGCTTGTTAGCTTGACGTTCCTTTTGGGCAGCACGAATAAGATTACGCAAATGTTGGCGATCTAATTGTGGGTAATCTTCTAGGAGAGGGTTTAACGCCATATCGCCTTGTTCAACTAATTGTTCCCGTATAATTTCTAATTTTTGCAATAGGGCAAGTTGTTGATTATGCCGATTTTGCACTTTATCTAAGGCTTCTTGTATTGGCTCAGGATCACGGTTGCGTAATAATTTGCCAATATACTGAATTTGACGGCGGCGAGCTTCCAAGCGTAAACGCTGTGCTAATTCAATCGCCTCACGGAGACTATCATCTAAAGGCATTTTTGCTAAATTAGCAGGTGTTAAGTTTATTAAATTCTCACCAAGTTTTTTAAGCTGTTCCGAATCTCGTTTAATTTCACTCTTACTTACCCAAATAATTTCTTCTTCATTATCTGTCCAGTCCATTTCATTATTGCGTGCTTTGCGAGCCATCATTCCCCCTTTTGAGCTAAAAAGCCTATCGCAATGGATAGGCTTTTCTGATAAGATTTTTACTTTTACATTCTATGTGGAAAAGCACGTCTGGTCAATGATAAACCACATTGTACTGCCCTATCATTGCAATACTCACGGCTTTCACTTAAATAAACGGTGAGCCATTTATAAGATAAAACATTATGAGCTTAGTAACCCAAACTGAATTACAACATCAAGAACACATTTTACGAGATGCGGTGCAAACAGCATTATCTTTAGCAGAGAAGGCTGGTGCAACAGCAGAAGTCGGTGTAACTAAAGTTGCAGGGCTTTCTGTTTCCACCCGTTTAGAGCAGATTGAAAATATTGAATTTAATAACGATGGATCTCTTGGTATTTCTGTCTATTTAGGAAAAAGAAAAGGTAATGCTTCTACATCAGATTTACAGCCAAAATCAATTCAACAAGCGGTTGAATCTGCATTAGCTATTGCAAAATATACTTCTGAAGATGAGTGTGCTGGGCTTGCTGATAAGGAAATGATGGCGTTTAATGCTCCTAATTTAGACCTTTATCATCAAGCTGAAATTGATGTAGATAAAGCAGTGGCTTTGGCTTTAGAAACGGAACATTACGGCATACATAGTGATGAAAAGATTGTAAATAGTGAAGGTGCAACCTTTAATTCTCATAGTGGTATTCGAGTATATGGCAATACACACGGAATGTTGCAGAGCTATTTATCGAGCCGTTATTCACTTTCTTGTAGTTTGATTTCAGCTTATAAAGAGCAACTAGAACGGGATTATGAATATACGATTTCTCGCCAGTTTGATCAGCTAGCAGATCCTGAATGGGTTGGGAAACAAGCAGCGATGAAAGCAGTAAAACGGCTAAATCCGCAACAGTTAGCAACAGGTGAGTTTCCAGTTATTTTCTATAATGATGTGGCAACGGGGCTTATAGGGCATTTAGCAGGAGCTATTAGTGGTGGGGCTTTATATCGTAAATCTAGCTTTTTACAAGATAAATTAGGTGAGCAAATTTTACCTGATTGGTTTGCAATTTCAGAACGTCCTCATTTATTACAACAGCTTGCGTCATCGCCATTTGATAGTGAAGGCGTTATCACACAAGATAGAGAAATTATTACTGATGGCGTATTGCAATCTTACCTTTTAACCAGTTATAGCGGACGTAAATTAGGAAGACAAACAACAGGACACGCTGGGGGAATTCATAATTGGTTAGTACAACCTAATCGAACAGGTGGTCTGGAAACGTTGCTAAAAGAGATGGGCAGAGGTTTATTGGTTACAGAAATGTTAGGTGGCGCAATTAATGGCGTTACAGGTGAATATTCTCGAGGTGCGGCAGGGTTTTGGGTAGAAAATGGTGAAATTGCCTATCCTGTGGCTGAAATTACAATAGCAGGAAAATTACAAGATATGTATCAAAATATGGTTGCCGTAGGTGATGATATTGAACATCGATCTAACATTCAAACAGGGTCGATTTTGCTGGATAAACTAAAAATCTCAGGGCAATAAATAGTATAGGAAAGTGAGTAAAAAGCGACAAGAGTCGCTTTTTCTTTTTGGGCAATAAAAATTGTCGTATTTCTCTCATTTTTGTGTAAAGGTTCTTTTAAAGAGGCTAATTCTATAGAAAACGCTAGAGTATAAGCGGTTGTTTTTGTAAAATATTTGTCAGTTTTTACCCTTGGAGAATTAATAATGATGAATAGAAGACGCTTTATCCAAATTGGTGCAACCACATTTTTAGCTTTGAGTGCAAATCGTTTTGCCTTTGCAGAATCAAAAAATAAAGTGGCATTGCGTATTGTTGGAACAACGGATGTCCACAGTTTTCTAACTGATTTTGACTACTATAAAGACGCACCTACTCCTAAATTTGGTTTTACACGCACGGCAACATTGATTGAACAGGCTCGCAAAGAAGCAAAAAATAGTGTGTTGGTGGATAACGGCGATTTAATTCAAGGGAATCCTATTGCAGATTATCAAGCCGCTGTGGGCTATAAAGAAGGTAAGTCGAACCCTGCTATTGATGCGTTAAATTTTATGAATTACGACGTAGGAACATTAGGAAATCACGAATTTAACTATGGACTAACCTATTTAGATGATGCCATTAAACAAGCCAAATTCCCGATTATAAATGCGAATGTAGTAAAAGCTGGTACGGAAGATCCCGCTTTTCAGCCTTATTTCATTCAAGAAAAAGAGGTCATCGATGAAAATGGGCATAAGCATACTGTAAAAATTGGTTACGTTGGTTTTGTTACGCCACAAATTGTTGTGTGGGATAAGGCAAATTTAGATGGAAAAGTGGAAACACGAGATATTGTAAAAACTGCAGAAAAATATGTGCCAATTCTAAAACAGAAAGGAGCAGATATTATTGTTGCTTTGGCACATACAGGTCCATCAGATGAACCTTATAAAGAAGGTGCAGAAAATTCAGCATTTTATTTAGCTGATGTAAAAGGCATTGATGCGGTAATTTTCGGGCATTCTCACCGCTTGTTCCCAAATAAAGAATTTGCAAAATCACCAAATGTAAATTTAGAGAAAGGAACTGTAAAAAATATGCCTGAAAGTATGGCGGGATATTGGGGTAATAATATCAGTGTCGTTGATCTCACACTAACAGAAGAAAATGGTAAATGGGTGGTGATTGATGGATCCGCAGTATTACGTCCGATTTATGATACAGAAAAGAAAGTGGCAACGGTAGAAAATCACCCAGGCGTTACGGCATTGTTAAAACCTGTACATGAAGCAACACGTACTTTTGTTTCTCAGCCAATAGGAAAAGCAACGGATAATATGTATAGCTATTTAGCTTTAGTACAAGATGATCCAACTATTCAAATTGTGAATCAGGCACAACGGGCTTATGTTGAAAATATTGTGAAAGGTTTGCCTGATTTAGTAGGATTACCGATATTAAGCGCAGGTGCACCATTTAAAGCTGGTGGACGTAAAAATGACCCTACGGGTTATACTGAAGTGGATAAAGGCGATTTAACTTTCCGTAATGCCGCAGATTTATACCTTTACCCAAATACATTGGTGGTATTAAAAGTTACGGGCGATGAATTAAAAGAATGGTTAGAATGTAGTGCAGGAATGTTTAACCAAATCGATCCTAATAGTGAAAAACCACAAAGCCTCTTAAATTGGACGGGGTTCCGTACTTATAATTTTGATGTAATTGATGGGGTAGAATATCAGTATGATCTCACACAGCCTGCCCGTTATGATGGTGATTGTAATTTAATTAATCCAAATTCTCATCGGGTGCTTAATTTAACGTATAATGGTAAAGCAGTTGATCCGAAAGCTGAGTTTTTGATTGCGACTAATAATTATCGTGCTTATAGTGGTAAGTTCCCGGGAACTGGCGATAGCCATATTGTATTTGCTGGTCCTGATGAAAATCGTCAAATTGTGGCAAATTATATCAGTGCAGAAAGTAAAACTAACGGTACAGTTAGTCCAACGGCAGATAAAAATTGGCGATTTGCACCAATTAACAGCAAAGTGAAGTTAGATATTCGTTTTGAAACTTCGCCAACAGATAAAGCAAAATCATTTATTAAAGAGAAAGGGCAATATCCAATGACGTTCTTAGAAACGGACGAAACAGGGTTTGCTGTGTACCAGATAGATTTATCTAAATAAGTTAATAGTAAAATCCGCTTTAATATTTTAAAGCGGATTTTTTATATTTAATAAGCCCATAATGATAATGAGCGGTTACATCTGCCGATGATGTTCAACTCGAATATGGCGATGTTCGTTTCCGTCTTGGTATTCATAATCATATTTAAACCCTTTTAGGCTAACTCTGATATTATGTTCTTGGGCATATACATTGGTAAAATCTTCTAGAAGTTCTAAAATATCGCTCGCAATATAGATTGCTTTTTCTGCGTTAATAATAATATGAGCATCAGATGGAATATTTTTTAATGTTTTCTTTAATGCTGCTTTATTTAAAAAAGAGACTTCTTCACCTAATTCCAAAATAATTGTCCCCGCATTTGCTAATTCTTCTCGGCTGAGATAATAAGTTCGTTTCATATTGCTATGTAAAATAAATAGTAAGCTGATAATTAAACCAATTCCAACACCTTTAAGTAGATCTAGGCATACAACAGCAATCATTGTGGCAATAAAGGGAATAAATTGATAAATTCCTTTGCGCCAAAAATGAAGATAAGTAGATGGAGCGGTTAATTTATATCCTACTATAATTAAAACAGCGGCTAAACTTGCAAGCGGAATTTTATTAAGTAAATGGGGTACTGAAAGTACACACAATAGCAATAATATACCGTGAATAATGGTCGATATTTTGTGATTAGCACCAGCATTGGCATTAGCAGAAGAGCGAATAATCACAGAAGTTATTGGTAGCCCACCAATAAATGAGGCAACAATATTACCAATACCTTGAGCTCGAAGTTCTTGGTTTGTATCTGTTATTCTGCGGTGTTTATCTAAACGATCGGCAGCTTCAATAGAGAGCAGAGTCTCAATAGAAGCGACTAATGCGATAGTTATGCCTGTTATCCAAACGATTGGGAGAGTAAAACCTGAAAATTGGGGAAAACGAATAAGTTGTTGTATATCAGATATATTATGTATATCAGGTAATTGGACGAGCTGACTGCTAGGGACAGCAAGTGGGCTATATAGTTGAATAAAAAGTTGATTGATGATAATTCCAGCAATAACTGCAATAAGGGCTGTAGGTAGTGATTTTATCTGATTTAAACGTGGGCAATACTGCCAACCGATTAAAATAATGAAAGAAATAGTCGCAATAATTAGTGAGCCTAAATGAATACTTAACGTAGGAAGAGAGTTAAGAGTAGGAAAGTTTTCGTACCCGAAAATACTCGGAATTTGTTTAATTATGATGATAATACCAATACCAGCAAGCATTCCTTCAATGACTGCAATAGGAATATAATTAGTAATACTACCTGCGCGCATAAAGCCCAATGAAAGTTGTATCGCTCCAGCAATAACGCCAGCACAGAGAAACAGGTCAAAACTACCGAGTTCAGTGATTGCACTTAAGACAATGGCCGTTAGCCCTGCGGCTGGGCCTGCTACGCTAATTGGTGAGCTACTGAGAGTGCCAATTAAAATTCCGCCGATAACACCTGACAAAATCCCCGCTAATGGTGGAGCTCCTGATGCGAGGGCAATTCCTAAACACAGAGGAAGGGCAATTAAAAATACAACTAGCCCTGATGAAAAATTTTGTCTAAATACCTGTCCTTTGGTGTGCTGTTGCATAGACTATTCCAGAATTGAAAAGAGTCGTTATTTTACTGGTTTATCACGATAAAAAAGTGGTTAGAGTTCACAAAATGGAGAAAATTTTTAATAAAGTAACCGCTTGTACTAGTTTAGTGCCAAAATTTGTTCTTTTAATCCACTTTGTCGTTGCGTTTGGCTTTTTATCCCTTGTTTCCATACTTTTTCGTTACTAAAGAGAGTAAATTTTTTCTTTGCTCGTGTTACAGCAGTATAGAGCAACTCTTTCGTTAAAATTGGGGTAGCATTTAACGGCATAATCAACACGGTATGTTCAAATTCAGAGCCTTGAGATTTATGAACAGTCATCACATAGGCGGGTTCATTGCTTGGCAAGCGACTTGGGGTAACTTTAATCATTTTATCTATGGTTTCCCCTTCAAAATAAATTTTAGGTTTTCCTTGTGTATCAGCTAAAACTAACCCAATATCCCCACTTGAGAGATTTAAGATGGGTGCATTTTCCGTAATCAAAATGGGCTTACCTAGGTAGTTTTCCCGGCTATAACGAAAATGGATTAACCCAGCTTGCTGTAATCCTTCAGCAATTCGTTGATTGAGCCGTTCAACACCAAATTCACTTACTCGTAAAGCGGTTAATAAACGTACTTTTTTGAAAGCATTAAAAACCTCAATAATAATTTGAATGTTATCTGGATTTTGTTCTTGTTTTTTTACCAATGTTAAATAATCTCGATAGTGTTCAATTGCATAGGTAATAACCAATTTAATACACTGTTGTTGGTAGTGTGAAGTATCCGCAAATTCTAATGGGGAAGGGTATTCCATTAATGCAAGATCGCTTAAAGGCGAAGGTGTAGCAAAAAGTTGCCAAGAATTGGCCACTTGTTGTTTATTGATTGCTTTTGCTAGTTTTCCAATACCTGAATTATCGTCAAATCGATAGCTTTTGCGTAAATGGCAGAGTGAATTACAAATATCAGGGACTTGAGAAGATTGAGGCTCTAGGGTATAGCCAGTGGTTTGAGCCAAGTAATCAAGGTGTGTTTGGCTGTATCCATAGTGTAAAAATTGCCCAAGTTCGCTCATAATATTACCAGCTTCAACGGAGGCAAGTTGATCTTTATCTCCTAACATAATCACACGAGTATGTGGCTTCAGAGCGTTAAATAGCTTCTCCATCACGAAAAGATCGATCATTGAAGCCTCATCGACAACAATTAGGTCAAAATTTAATGGATTACGATCATTATAACGAGGTTTATCTCGATGTGGGGTAATACCAATTAGGCTATGAATGGTAGTTGCATTGATTGGAATTGCATTTCTTTGTTCCTGAGAGAGTGGAAGCTGTAATAAACTGCCTGAAATCGATTCTTTAAGACGAGCTGCTGCTTTTCCCGTTGGGGCAACTAATGCAATATTGAGTGGATTTAGCTCCAGTTCTTCTTGCTTTTGTTGTAAAGCCGCCAGCAAAATAGCGACTGTACGTGTTTTACCTGTACCTGGCCCGCCTGAAATAATACTAAATTTTTGTTGTAATGCAGTAGCAACGGCAATTTTTTGCCAATTAGTTTCAGTTTCTTCGGGGAAGTATGGCGCTAATATACGTTGGTACAGGGGAATATGAGTAAAATCTGGTGTGAAACTGACCGCTTGTTGTAAATAAGTCGCGACCCGATTTTCAGCTTGCCAATAACGGTAGAAGTAAAGCCGTTCTTGCTGAAATAGCATTGGGGCTATTTGTTCTGGATTTTGACTGAAAGCAATGTGGTTTTGTAAAATAAATTGCCAATCAAGCGGTGAGATTCCGCCAATTTTTTGCGATATAGCTTCAACAAAATGAGCATATTTGTGAGTAAGATCAAAAGGATTTTGTGCTAAAGAGGAGGTTAAATGTAAACAACTATTTCCTTCTAGTGCGGTATAAGACATTAAGGCGCTTAATAAAACCGCTAAATTTTGTTGTTGCTGTGTGTAGTGATGAGATTTCTGTTGATGATCAATCAATTTGGCAAATTGATAATTGAGTTCAGAAATCAAATTTTCTTCTTTAAGTTGTTCAAGTATATGGAGCATCACGATCGCAAAAAAGTTATTTAATATGGCTAGTGTAACGTAATTTGTTGTGGGTAAGAAGTGTTGTAATAGAACAAATTAAGTAAGTATTTTGTAAAATAAAAATCCACGCAAAAGCGTGGATTTTAGCGTAAAAAGTTATTCTACACGCAATAAACGGCAGGTGTTTGTTCCGCCAAGTTTAGATTCATCACCGTGGGTGAGAAGGACTAAGTCATTGGTTGCTAAGTAGCCCTGCTCTTTTAGCAATGCAATCGCTTTTTTTGCTCCATCAATAGTACGGCTATCGTGTGTATAATATACAGGGGTAACACCACGATATAATGCTGAGCGATTTAATGCTTGCTCATTACGAGAAAGTGCATAAATTGGTAAGCCTGAACTGATACGGCTCATCAATTTTGCCGTTTCGCCTGATTGGGTTAAGGCGATAATAGCACTTACCCCTTCCATATGGTTTGCAGTGTACATTGCAGACATCGCTACGGCTTCTTCAATATCAGAGAATTTATAATCCATACGATGACGAGAAACATTGATACTTGGCATTGTTTCTGCTCCTAAGCAGACTTCTGCCATTGATTTGACCGTTTCTTCAGGGTAGTCGCCGTTGGCAGTTTCACCTGAAAGCATTACGGCATCAGTACCATCTAACACAGCATTCGCTACGTCCATTACTTCGGCACGGGTTGGCATTGGTTTTTTGATCATTGATTCCATCATTTGTGTTGCTGTGATAACAACACGGTTTAAACGGCGAGAACGGCGGATTAGCTTTTTCTGTACGCCAACTAATGCTGCATCACCGATTTCAACTCCTAAATCACCACGAGCCACCATAATTACGTCTGCACCTAAAATGATGTCGTTCATTGCTTCTTCAGTTGCGACAGTTTCTGCACGTTCTACTTTGGCAACAATTTTAGTATCTAACCCCGCTTCTAAGGCTAATTGACGAGCGTATTTTAAATCTGCACTTGATTGTGGGAAAGATACAGCTAAATAATCAACACCAATTTTTGCTGCTAATTTAATATCTTCTTTATCTTTATCAGTCAATGCTGGTGCAGAAAGACCACCACCTAATTTATTGATCCCTTTATTATTAGAAAGTGGACCACCTACAGTAACTTCGGTAAATACTTTCGCCCCGTCAATAGAAAGCACTTTTAATTGAACATTACCATCATCTAATAATAAAATATCACCAGTTACTACGTCATTAGGTAAGTTTTTATAATCTAAGCCAACAGACTCTTGAGTACCTTCGCCTTTTGGCAAGTTTGCATCAAGAGTAAATTTATCACCAATATTTAAGAATATTTTACCTTCTTTAAAGGTTGAAACTCGAATTTTAGGGCCTTGCAAATCACCTAGAATAGCAACATGTTTGCCTAAACGTTTGGCAATTTCTCGTACTTGAGCCGCTCGTCCGATGTGATCTTCGGGTACACCATGTGAGAAGTTCATACGAATCATATTTGCCCCAGCAGCAATGATTTTTTCGAGCATGTTGTCACGATCAGTTGCTGGCCCGACAGTACAAACAATTTTGGTTCTTCTAAGTTTATGAGACATTATTGAGTTTCTCCGATTTATTTTGATAATGTTAAAATGAATTGAAATAGTTATGGGGTTTGATTAATTTATCATCTAATGATATTCATATCCAAAAAATTAGGGGTATTATACGCTGAAATCAGCTTAGATAAAATATAAGAAAAGGAACAATTATGCAGATTTGGATAATGCGTCATGGAGAAGCTGGATTTAATTCCACAATAGATAGTCAGAGAAGCTTAACAGATAAAGGAAAAAATATGGCGTATAAACAGGGAAAATGGCTGGCAAATCGGCTTATTTTTCAAGGAAGATCGCTTAATAAAATTATTGTAAGTCCATATTTGAGAGCTAAGCAGACATTAGAGATGCTATTACAAGGAATTGAAGAGGTTAGTTGTGAAGAAAATTTTGTAGTATTAAATGAACGCATAGAGCAATGGGAAGGAATTACTCCTGGTGGCTCTGTAGAAAATGTAGTGAATTATCTTGATGTTTTGCAACAAGATGGGGTTGATAATGTATTAATTATTTCTCATTTACCTTTAGTTTATGATTTAGTACAAATGCTAACACTCTCTCAGCAAAGTGTTCATTTTTATCCAGCAGTGATTGCCGAAATTAGTAAAAAGGGAAATATAGGAGAATTGAAATGGGCTGAATTTCCTTAATATTTAAGAGAAAATAGTTCGATTATTTTTTATGCTTTTGGTTGTTAACTAACCTTTTGTAAATTATAAAATAATTACTTGTATTAAAATGGATTCAGTGTTTTAATACACCTCAAGCTAAAAGCTCGATTTATCAGTTTGTTATTTTTTGCACTTCCTGTTGTACAAGTTTTAAATTTGTTTATTGAAAGTCTTTTAATATCTATCTCGTAATTCAAATCTTAGCGTCATCGCTTGTTTCAAGCACAAATTTAAAATGTAACATAAAAGGAAGACAATATGTCTAAATTACAAGGCACAGTAAAATGGTTCAACTCTGATAAAGGTTTCGGTTTTATCACTCCAGCAGATAACGGTAAAGATTTATTCGTTCACTTCTCTGGTATCATTGGTACAAATTTCCGTACTTTAAATGAAGGTGATAAAGTTGAATACAGCTTACAAAATTCAGATCGTGGTCCATCTGCGATTGATGTAACAGTAATTCGTTAATATTTAGTTAGATAATTGAATAAATTATTTATAAATTAACTAGATAAAGAAAGGCTGAAAACGATTATTCGGGTTCAGCCTTTTCTATTGCATAAAATTATGCAAATAAGTAAATAGTCAGCGATTTTTTTAGAAATTTCTGTATAATGACTAAGTTTTATTTCTAAGTATTTATAGGCGGCTATCAAAAGTAATCTTAGTCTCTCAGTGAGCAGAAGTAGGTAAAACACCTAAGAGATGATTTTTGCTAGTCGCAATTTTTAAGAAATAAAACAAAATTAATAATTTCAATATTATTAAGACTAATCTTAAAAAATGTAGTAGAAGGACATTAAAATGACTCCAATTGTCAAACAATTTAAATATGGTCAGCACACTGTTACCTTAGAAACAGGAGCAATTGCTCGCCAAGCAACAGCAGCTGTAATGGCTAGTATGGACGATACTTCAGTACTTGTAACTGTTGTAGCTAAAAAAGAAGTAAGAGAAGGGCAAGATTTCTTCCCTTTAACTGTTGATTATCAAGAGCGTACCTATGCAGCGGGACGTATCCCAGGTGGTTTTTTCAAGCGTGAAGGGCGTCCATCTGAAGGTGAAACCTTAGTTGCTCGTTTAATTGATCGCCCTGTTCGTCCACTTTTCCCAGAAGGTTTTTTCAACGAAATTCAAGTAATTGCTACCGTTGTATCAGTTAATCCACAAATTAGCCCTGATTTAGTGGCAATGATTGGAGCATCAGCGGCACTTTCTCTTTCAGGTGTACCTTTTAATGGACCTATTGGTGCGGCTCGTGTAGGTTTAATCAATGATCAGTTTGTACTAAATCCAACAATTTCTGAACAAAAAATGAGTCGTTTAGATTTGATGGTTGCAGGCACAGACAAAGCCGTGTTAATGGTTGAATCTGAAGCTGATATTTTGTCAGAAGAGCAGATGTTAGCGGCTGTTGTTTTTGGTCATGAACAACAACAGGTTGTTATTGAAAATATTAAAGCATTAGTTAAAGAAGCTGGTAAACCACGCTGGGATTGGGTTGCTCCACCAGTAGATACTACATTGATTGATAAAGTGAAAGCATTAGCCGAAGTACGTTTAGGAGATGCTTACCGAGTAGTAGAAAAGCAAACTCGTTATGCTCAAATTGATGAAATTAAAGCGGAAGTTATTGCAAAATTAACAGCGGAAGATGAGACGGTATCAGAAGGTAAAATTATTGATATTCTAACCGCTTTAGAGAGCCAAATCGTGCGTAGTCGTATTATTGCAGGTGAACCACGAATTGATGGACGTACAGTGGATACGGTGCGTGCGTTAGACATTTGCACAGGTGTATTACCTCGCACTCACGGTTCTGCAATTTTTACTCGTGGTGAAACACAAGCACTTGCAGTTGCAACATTAGGCACAGAGCGTGATGCACAGGTTATTGATGAATTAACGGGTGAAAAATCAGATCGTTTCTTATTTCATTATAATTTTCCTCCATACTCTGTGGGCGAAACAGGCCGTATTGGTTCACCAAAACGTCGTGAAATTGGACACGGCCGTTTAGCAAAACGTGGTGTATTAGCGGTAATGCCTACAGCAGAAGAATTCCCATATGTCGTGCGTGTAGTTTCAGAAATTACAGAATCAAATGGTTCGTCTTCAATGGCTTCTGTATGTGGAGCTTCCCTTGCTTTGATGGACGCAGGTGTGCCAATTAAAGCAGCGGTTGCTGGTATTGCGATGGGCTTAGTGAAAGAAGATGAGAAATTTGTTGTTCTTTCAGATATTTTAGGTGATGAAGATCACTTAGGTGATATGGATTTTAAAGTAGCTGGAACTCGTGATGGAGTTACTGCACTACAAATGGATATTAAAATTGAAGGTATTACACCTGAAATTATGCGTATTGCACTAAATCAAGCAAAAGGTGCTCGTATGCATATTTTAGGGGTAATGGAACAAGCAATTCCTTCACCTCGCTCAGATATTTCTGATTTTGCTCCTCGTATTCATACTATGAAAATTGATCCGAAGAAAATCAAAGATGTTATTGGTAAAGGCGGAGCAACTATTCGATCATTAACAGAAGAGACTGGTACATCAATTGATATTGATGATGATGGCACAGTAAAAATTGCTGCAACAGATAATGCAGCTGCAAGTCGTGTAATGGAACGTATTGAAGAAATTGTTGCTGAAGTTGAAGTGAATACAATTTATAAAGGTAAAGTTACTCGTGTTGTTGATTTCGGTGCATTTGTTGCTATTCTTGGTGGAAAAGAAGGCTTAGTTCATATTTCACAGATTACAGATGCTCGGGTTGAGCGTGTAGCAGACTACTTAAGCGTTGGACAAGAAGTTCAAGTTAAAGTTGTTGAGATTGATCGCCAAGGACGTATCCGTTTAACAATGAAAGATATTGCTGTTGAACCAGCGGCAGAAGATACTGCATCTGAGCAACAAGAAATCACTGAATAATTGTTATTATCTGCCCTTATCATTGTTGATGAGGGTAGAATTAAATATTTAGCCTAAGGTTCTATAAATGTTACAACGTCTTAAGTTGTTCAGTCTACGTTTGATATTACCCGTATTTACGGTATTAATGATCGCTGGTTGTGTAAATCGAGCTTCTGAGATTATTTCTCAGAAAAATTTGCCATTAGCAGAGCTTTCTCCGCAACTTCGTTTTGAGCAAGAAGTAATGCTTGTTCGTTTAAATCAAGTATTACGAGAAGCAAAGCTAGGTAAATCAGAACGGGCAGAACTTTATTTTGAGCGTGGTGTTATTTACGATAGTTTAGGGCTTTGGTCTTTAGCCTATAAAGATTTTTCACGAGCAGTTGAATTATCGCCTAAAATGGCAGCGGCATATAATTACTTAGGCTTATATCTTTTACTGGAAGATGATTATGATAGTGCGATTGATGCATTCAATGCTGTACTAGAATTAGATCCCAATTATGATTATACCCGTTTAAATAGAGGGTTAGCATTTTATTATAGTGGACGTTATGCGGAAGCAGAGCGTGATCTTACTTACTTTTATGAAGCGGATAAAACCGATCCTTATCGTGTTTTATGGCTCTATTTTAATGAATTGGAATCATCACCGAGTAAAGCAAAAAACAATTTAGTTGAACGTTCAAAAAGTTTATCTAAAGAGTTTTGGGGAACGAATATTGTTTCCTATTTCTTAGGCAAAATGACCTTAGAGCAGCTTCGATTAAAAATGAATGCACAGGCTGATGTTAATACACCACAGTATGCAGAAATTTTAACTGAAACATATTTTTATCTTGCAAAACAAACACTCAAATTAAATCAAGTCGCAGAAGCAATCAGTCTTTTTCGTCTTGCAAATGCAAATCAAGTTTATAACTTTGTTGAGTATCGTTTTGCTCTGTTTGAGCTATCTCGTTTACGAGCGAGCCAAACAACTCCCGTTATTGTTGGGAAAAATTAGGACGATAATAAGCGGTTCAAGACTAAATTTTTTGCAGTAAGCAAAAAATAGTGAAAACTAACCGCTTGTGGTGTGCGACAAGTTATACAACGTATTTATTTTCTTACCTATCAGGCTCAACAATATAATTTTTATAAGCTATTTTCTTTAATTTTTTAAGGAAATGGTGTAATTTATTTTGGAATTTTATGACAATTAACACTTTAACTTTTGCCGATTTAGGCTTACCTCAAACAATTCTTGACGCTGTAACTCAAATGGGCTTTGTGAATCCATCGCCAATTCAGCAAGCCTGTATTCCTTACTTACTTGATGGACGTGATGTATTAGGCATGGCACAAACAGGAAGTGGTAAAACAGCGGCATTCTCTTTACCGACTTTAGCAAAAATCGATCCAGAACAGCGTTATCCACAAATGTTAGTGATGGCACCTACTCGTGAGCTGGCTATTCAAGTTGCAGATGCTTGCGAACAATTTACAAAAAATATGAAAGGCGTGCGCGTTGTAACTATTTATGGTGGCCAGCGTTATGATATTCAAATTAGAGCGTTAAAAAATGGCGCTCAAGTTGTTGTAGGAACTCCTGGGCGTATTTTAGATCATATTCGTCGAGGCACTTTAGATCTTTCTGCTTTGAAAACTATCGTGCTTGATGAAGCAGATGAAATGTTGCGTATGGGCTTTATTGAAGATGTTGAAACCGTAATGGCAGAATTACCTGAAAATCATCAGACAGCGCTTTTCTCTGCTACAATGCCAGAGCCAATCCGCCGTATTACTCGCCGTTTTATGAAAGATCCACAAGAAGTAAAAATTCAAGGAACACAGCGTTCTGCACCAGATATTACTCAAAGCTATTGGTTAGTAAATGGTTTCCGTAAAAATGATGCGTTATTGCGTTTCCTGGAAGTTGAAGAGTTCGATGCTGCGATTATTTTTACTCGTACTAAAACAGGTACAACAGATATCACTGAATTACTTGAACGTAATGGTTACCGAGCAGCTGCCTTAAATGGTGATATGACTCAGCAAGCTCGTGAGCAAACATTAGATCGTTTACGTTCTGGCCGTTTAGACATTTTAGTGGCAACAGATGTTGCAGCCCGTGGTTTAGATGTTGAGCGTATTAGCTTAGTTGTAAACTATGATATTCCACTTGATTCTGAAAGTTATGTTCACCGCATTGGTCGTACAGGGCGTGCTGGACGTTCAGGTAGAGCATTATTATTTGTTGAACCTCGTGAACGTCGTCTATTGAAAAATATTGAGCATTTAATGAAAAAACCAATTGACGAAGTACCTGTACCAAATCACAAAATTTTAATGGAAAAACGCCGTGAAAAATTTAAAGCGAAAATTTCATTACAATTAGAACACCACGATTTAGAGCTATATCGTGAATTATTGGAAGATTTGTTTACTGCAGATCAAGATCACGAAGAATTAGCTGCAGCTATGATGATGTTGTTGCAAGAAAAACAGAAATTAATTCTTCCACCAGATCAAGAAATTCGTGCCGTTCGTGCTGATCGTGGTAGAGGACGTGAAGGGCGAGATAATCCTCGTTCAGCGGAACGTCGTGGCGGACGTGAACAGCGTGATAATAATGGTGTTTCAATGGATCTTTATCGCATTGAATTAGGTCGTGAAGATGGAGTAGAAGTTCGCCATATTGTTGGAGCAATCGCTAATGAAGGTGATATTAGTAGCCGTTACATTGGACATATTAAATTACACGATAGCTACTCCACGATTGAATTACCACAAGGAATGCCAAACCACTTAATTCAGCATTTTGCTCAAAAAGCACGCGTATTAAGTAAGCCTATGCAAATGTCTCTATTAGGACCAGCAAGCAGTGCAAGTAATAGTAACCCGTCAAATCCTTATGAAAATAAAGGACGTGGACGTGGTGGAGAACGTCGTGGCGGGCGTGATCGTGATGATCGTAAAGGCGGTTTTAAAGAAAAACGTTTTAATGACCGTGGTCGCCGTTAATTAACTTAATTTTCCCTATTAACTATGGGGAATTCTCTCAAAATAGGGTTACAAGCGGTCAGTTTACTGACAAATCTTGTAACCCTTTTTTATAGCTTAAATTATTAATATCAATATTATTGGTAGAGAGTTGTAAATGTTCATTCAGTCTAATCAAGATTATTGTGATTTAACGTTTTCGGAACAAGATCGTTATTTTATGACTTATGCGTTGAAATTAGCGGATAACGCCGAAATGGAAGGTGAAATTCCAGTTGGAGCAGTGCTAGTTTCTTCTCAAGGTGAGATTATCGGTGAAGGGTGGAATCGGTCGATTATGTTATCTGATCCAACTGCTCACGCAGAAATTCAGGCGATCCGAATGGCAGGTAATAAGCTTAATAATTATCGCTTATTAGATACAACCCTCTATGTTACTCTTGAGCCTTGTACAATGTGTGCGGGAGCGATTTTACATAGTCGAATTGGGCGTTTAGTTTTTGGAGCGAAAGATTATAAAACAGGTGCAGTTGGTTCTAGGTTTCATTTCTTTGAAGACTATAAAATGAACCATTTATTGCAGGTTAGAGGGGGAGTAATGGCAAGGGATTGCAGTGAAAAAATTAGCCAATTTTTTCAAAAACGCCGAGCCGAACAAAAACGGCTCAAAGCGTTACAAGCGGTAATTTTAGACTAATTTTTTGCTAATTTAGCCTAAAAATTTTTGAATTGCTCGAATAACTGCATCTGGTTTTTCAGTATGCACCAAGTGATAGGCATTACTGACAATAAATAGTTTTGCATTAGGAAATTGGTCTAGCACAATTTTTGTATCTTTTTCTTGTAAATAATCTGATAACTCCCCTTTAATAAATAAGGTAGGCGTTTCAACATAGACTTTTTTCCAATCCATAATGTGATGATAATTATGGTATAAGCCAGACAGATTAAATTTAAAATATTCAGGACGTTGTGGATCGAAAGATTTGAGCATAAATTGCTGCACACCTGGATCGTGAATTCCTTTAGCAATTTCAATTTTTGCTTGTTGGCGGTTTTCTGGCTTTGCATTTTTAACAGCAAACAGTCCTTTAAAAATATCATCATGTCGATTGAGATGATATGGTACGGGCGCAATATCAATAACCACTAATTTACTAACTAATTTGGGAGCAAGTGCAGTTAAAGCCATTGCAGTTTTCCCCCCCATTGAATGCCCAATAACGATGGCATTACAGATTTCCAACTGCTCTAATAACTGTTTTATATCTTGTGCCATTAAGGCGTAGGTCATTTCATTAGAATGAAATGATTGCCCGTGATTACGTAGATCAATCTGTAAAATTGAGTAGTTTTCGTGAAAAGCACGGGTAATCACCCCGAGATTATTCAAATCGCCAAATAATCCGTGTAAAAAGATCATTGTAGGGGCGTTATCTGAAAGTTTTTGATAATGATAATGAAGTTGTTGTTCTGGGTTAGTCATATTCATAAAAAATTCGTTAAATTTCCAATAATTTAGCCTGTAAAAAGCATTTGAAATGCGTATAATGTTTAGGATTTTTCTGTAATCACGTATTTTAGGGGAAATAGATGAAAACGATCGAAATTGATGATGAATTATACCACTATATTGCTAGTCGTACTCAAGCTATTGGCGAAAATGCATCAGACATTTTACGGCGGTTATTGCGTTTACCTGCTTCTCCCCAGCCATTTGTGCTTGTGCAAGAACCAATGTCAAATGAAATAAAAACTCTTTCTAAAATATCTAAAAGTAAAAAGACAGTTTCTCAACAAGAAAAAACAATTAAGCGGGTTGAATCTGTGTTGAAATCTTCACTATTTACCAATGAAAAAAAGGTGGTTAATCGTTTTTTACAACTGCTCTCTGCTTTATATACCACAAATCCAGATGGTTTCTCCAGTGCAACAGGAAATGTACAAGGTAGTGAGCGTATTTATTTTGCTAGAGATAAGGAAGTAATTCTTGCCAAGGGGAGTAATCCAAAAGCGAAGCAAATTCCTCATTCACCATTTTGGGTTATTACTAATAATAATACGGAGCGCAAAGGAATTATTTTATCAGCGTTAATGACAACGATGGAACTTCCTGATGAGTTGATTGAGCGAGTAAAAGGGGCATTAGTTTAAATTTATTGTGAAACGAAAATGATAGACTTTCCTGTATTTCCAACGGCATATTGGGCAGACAAAGATGCTCATAAGACAGCTATTGTATGGAAAAAAGGAAATTCCGATCTTTTCCCTTTTCTTTCTGAACATATTTCTTGGCAAAATTGGCACTGTTTATTAGAACAAGCGGTTTTTTTATTAAAAAATAAGGGTGTTTCTGCACAAAGTTTAATTGCTTATTCAGGATCTCACCGTCTAGCAGGGCTTATCTGTTATTTATCAGCATTATTATTAGGGGCTAGAGTGTTAATGCTCAACCCTGCAATATCAATTAATCAGAAACGAGAGATCCTTAAAAATAATGGCGTACATTATTGTTTTGATGATATAGATTTTACACATTTTCAATTGGAGCTTACCGCTTGTCAGCTTCATCGTATTAATCTTCAAGCACCCGCAACATTCACTCTTACATCGGGATCATCAGGCTTTCCCAAAGCTGTGGTACATACAATTCATCAGCATTTAGAAAATGCTCAAGGCGTATGTGAATTAATGAATTTTCAACAGGGCAATTCGTGGCTATTAAGCTTGCCGTTATTTCACGTTTCAGGTCAGGGAATTATTTGGCGTTGGCTTTCAGTTGGTGCAACTTTGTGGATAAATGAAGAAAAAAACGATTTTTTTGTGTCATTAGCTCAAGTTAGCCACGCATCATTAGTGCCAACCCAGTTACAACGTTATTTACAGCAGACGGAAGTTAGTGTGGGCAATCATCAGAAAATTTTATTAGGTGGCGCATTTATTCCAGCCGAACTTATTATTCAAGCACAAACTCGACAGATTGAAACCTATGCAGGTTATGGAATGACTGAAATGGCATCAACTATCTGTGCTGTTAAAAATGAACGTCATCACGTTGGTAAGCCATTACAAGGAAGACGACTAAAAATTGATGAGCAAGGAGAAATTTGGGTTAGAGGGGCTGGGCTAGGTTTGGGATATTGGATTGATCAAACAATTATCCCATTTACCAATCAACAAGGTTGGTTTGCGACTAAAGATAAGGGGGAATTACGCTATGGCAATCTTGTGGTAATAGGACGGCGTGATAACTTATTTATTTCGGGGGGAGAAAATATTCAGCCCGAAGAAATTGAGCGTGTACTATTTCAGTCAGGTTTGGTTAAACAAGCTTTTATTGTACCGGTTGATGATCGTGAATTTGGACAGCGACCTGTTGCAGTTGTTGAGTTTCTTGAACCTTTTTCGCCACAAGCGGTCTTTTCCTTAGAAAATTTTGCTCGTCAGCATTTAGAAAAATTTAAATTACCTATAGCTTATTTCCCGTTAGAAACGTTATCACACACGGGGTTTAAAATTTCACGTAAATATCTTCAACAGCAAGTCGCATTGAAATTAAGAGAGAAAAATAATGTTTAAGCAATTATTCCTGTTATTTTTAGCGTTAAGCTATTTTGTACAGCCTCTTCAAGCAAAAGGCGTGGAAGATTTTGTATCTGTTGATGATATTCGTCTGCAATTAGAAGCATTAAAAAATAATACAAATTATTCAGCTGATGAAGCAACACGGCTATCTCAGAATTTAGAAGGTGCATTGGCGTTTGCAGAAAAAGCTAAAAAACAGCAGGAAGATATTGAACGGCTTGAACAAAAAATTAAAGATGGCCCTAAAATATTAAATGAATATAAAGAGCGAATTTCTCAGCTTAAAGAATCGTTAAATATTGGCGAAGATTTTAGCGTTTTAGGCATTAAAGTGCTTGAAAACCGTCAAGATCATATTCGCCAAAACTTACAACAGGTACAAGGGAACTTAACTGAAACTAGTTCAAGCCTCGCAAATTTACGTATTGCGTTGGATCAAAGCCGTCATCAAGTCATTGAAAATAATAGTAAGGCTGAAAAGCTCAATAAATGGAAATACAACCGTCAGGCGAGTAAATCTCTGATCGATAAATATAATGCAGAACTGAAATATTTAGAAAGTAATAATCGCTATAACTTAATGTTGGAGCAGAATATTGATCTGTTAATTTCAATTGATGAAGCGAAAAAAACAGAATTAAGTATTAAACAGCAAGTTTTGCAAAATAAATTAAATCAGTTACAAGAAATTTTAAATGCAAACCGCTTGAAAGAGTTTCAAGAACAGGCAAAACAGGCTGAACAGCTTAAGGCTTATCATAAAACTGAAAACCCGATTATTCAAGATGAGCTAAGCTACAACACAGATTTGAGCCAATATTTGGTAGAGCAAACAGAAAAAGCCAATAAATTATCCAAAGATAGTTTAAGAGCTAAAAATGTATTAGATGCCTTAACTCAAACTAAACGTAATATTGAGGAACAGATTAGTGCATTACAAGGAACGTTGGTACTTTCTCGAGTTATTTATCAACAAAAACAAAATTTACCGACAGAAAGTGTCATTAAAGATTTAGCAAAGGATATTGCAAAATTACGGGTAGAACTATTTGAATTTACGCAAACTCGTGATGAACTTTACAATATTTCAAACGTAATTGACCGCTTGCAAGCAGAGCATAAAGTGCTGTTTGATGATGAAGAACGACAAACGCTTGATAATTTATTGAAAGAGCGTGAAAAAATTGTCATTGATCTAGTAAAAATTTTAAATGCTCAGTTAAATCAATCTAATGAAATTGAAGTAACACAACGTCAGATCACTGAATTAAGCGATAAATTACAGCGAGATTTACAACAGCAGAGCTTTTGGGTGCCAAGTAATAACTCGATGGATCTTTCATGGTTAGAAAATTTTCCTCGTTTAGCTTTAGTCGAAGCAAGTAGCCTTGCAAAATATATCGGATTTGAAAATATTCAGCAGAATTTACCATCTAAATTTGCCTTTTTAGCGATACTTTTTTTACTCTACGGTTTAATTTTATGGAAAAAACCAGCGATCAAGAAACGGCTTTCAACTTTATCAAGTCAAGTAAATACTTTGAAAAGTGATAGCCATTGGCATACGCCAGAAGCAATGATATGGACGGTTGTTTTGGCTTTACCGAGTACATTGTTATTTTTGATTATTGCGACAATGGTATTGGGATTATTGTTTAATAATCCTTTTGTAACAACGGCTTGGCTAACGGAAATGACCGCTTATTGGCTATTTTTCGCAACAGTTTTAGCATTATTGCGCCCTAATGGATTAGCTTACCGCCACTTCGGTATGCCACAAGCAAGTAATGAGATTTTTCAGCGGATTGTGCGTCATTCAATTTGGATCATTATTTTATTACTCTCAGTAACATCTGTTTTCTCACAAGTTGATAGTATTGATTTTAGCGATGATGTAATTGGGCAAGTATTAATGATTGTTGCGTTAGCGCTTTGTTTATTTGTTGTGCGTCCGCTACTTGCCCGAGGTATTCAAGAATATCAAAATGCAATTTTAGAAGATGGTACTAAACGTGGTGTTGGATTATTTAAATTATTACGTCTAGTGTTGGTTATTATCCCTGTATTACTGATTGTGTTAATGGTATTCGGATATTATTACACCACGATTTATATCATCGAACATATTATTAAAAGTTATATTATTGCGTTGATCTGGGTTTTTGGGCGTTATTTTGCCTACCGCTTTTTAACTATTTCATCACGTAGAATGGCATATCGCCGTTTACAAACACAGCGTGAAAAAATTCGTGAACAGATTTTAGAACAGGGTAAAACTGATAGTACAAAGGAAACATTAAAAGAAGAAACCCGAGAAAATAAAATTAAAATTTCAACGGTAAATCAGCAGATTTTCCGAATGGCAGATCTTATTGCTTGGGTACTTCTGTTTATTTCACTTTATGCAATTTGGTCAGATCTCATTAGTGTTGCCTACTATTTGAATGGTATGGTTCTGTGGGAACAAGTCGAAACAACCTCAAAAGGTACGGTGGTTGAATCTGTCACATTGCTTAATATGTTGCGTTCTGTTGTTTATGTCACAGCGACTTATATGTTGGTTAAAAATATTGCAGGAATTTTAGAGGTAACCTTATTCTCTCGAGTAAAATTTTCGAAAGGAACACCTCATACTATTACGGCGGTATTAACTTACCTTATTGTAACCGTCGGTGGAATTTCCGCATTTTCTTCTCTTGGAATCTCGTGGAGTAAAATTCAATGGATATTTACCGCACTTTCAGTGGGTCTTGGTTTTGGTGTTAGGGAAATTTTTGGTAGTTTTGTTTCGGGAACCATTCTATTATTTGAACGTCCTATCCGTGTTGGTGATAAAGTAACCGTAGGGAACTTTTCAGGTGTGATCAGTAGAATAAGGTTACGCTCAACTACTCTATTAAATGATGAAAATAAAGAAGTCGTATTGCCTAACCAAGTGTTTGTAACGGATCGCTTTATAAACTGGACGCTTAATAATACTATTACGCGTTTACAAGTAGAGATGAAAATTAGCAATAGTAGTGATCTCAATCAGGTGCGTGAATTGTTATTCCAAGCAGCGGAAGATGCGCCTAAAATTCTAAAAGAGCCAGCGCCAAACGTGAATTTAGTCGCATTTGGAGAAGGTTGGATTGAACATCAGTTGAATGTGTATGTGGCTGAACTTGATGATCGTTCGGAAACACTAAATTTCTTGTATCAACGTATTGATGAATTATTTAAGCAGTATCAAATTAAAATCGCCTTCAAACAAGTTGATGTACATTTATATAATGCGTAGTTTCAGAATTTACAGCAACAAGCGGTGAGATTGCGTCATTTTTTAAAATAAGAAACAAGGAATTTTTATGGCAGGAAATAGTATTGGGCAGCTTTTTAAAGTAACAACATTTGGCGAATCACACGGGATTGCATTAGGGTGTATTATTGATGGCATTCCACCGAATATGACATTAAGTGAAGCGGATATTCAGCCTGATTTAGATCGCCGTAAACCGGGAACTTCCCGTTATACTACGCCACGTCGTGAAGATGATGAAGTTCAAATTTTATCGGGCGTGTTTGAAGGTAAAACAACGGGAACGAGTATCGGGTTAATTATTAAAAACAGTGATCAGCGTTCTAAAGATTATGGCGATATTATGGATAAATTTCGCCCTGGACACGCTGATTATACTTATCAGCAAAAATATGGTATTCGTGATTACCGTGGTGGGGGGCGTTCATCAGCACGAGAAACTGCAATGCGAGTTGCCGCAGGAGCTATCGCTAAAAAATATTTGCGAGAACAGTTTGGTATTGAAATTAGGGGCTATCTTTCTCAAATTGGACAGGTGAAGATTAACCCGCAATCAATCGAAAAAATTGATTGGGCACAAGTCAATAATAATCCTTTTTTTTGCCCGGATCCGTATGCTGTGGAGCAGTTTGATGAGCTAATTCGTGAATTGAAGAAAGAGGGAAATTCAATTGGTGCGAAACTGACTGTTATTGCTGAAAATGTGCCAGTGGGATTAGGTGAACCTGTATTTGATCGGCTTGATGCAGATTTGGCCCATGCATTGATGTCAATTAATGCAGTAAAAGGAGTTGAAATTGGAGATGGTTTTGACGTAGTTGAACAAAAAGGTTCAGAACATCGTGATGAAATGACCCCTGAAGGATTTTGTTCAAATCACGCAGGCGGAATTTTAGGTGGAATTAGTTCAGGACAGCCGATTATTGCTCATATAGCATTAAAACCTACATCGAGTATTACAGTTGTTGGGAAAAGTGTAAATATCAATAATGAAGCAGTAGAGGTAATTACAAAAGGAAGGCACGATCCCTGTGTTGGTATCCGGGCGGTTCCAATTGCGGAAGCAATGATGGCAATTGTGTTACTCGATCATCTTTTACGTTTTAAAGCACAGTGCCGTTAATTTTGATAAATATAAGCAGATTAAAAAGACGGTATTTAAACCGTCTTTTACTTTTTTAGATTGAATTATTTATTTGTTTTCTTATTTTTTGCGTGTTCAGCCATTTTTTGGCGAATACCACGGCGTTGCTGGGAGAGTTCAGCATTACGAATCATATAATCATCAACACGAGCTTCGTAATCTTCACGCATACTAGCGATAATAGCTTGAACTTCTTCAATGGACATCTCATTTGTGATGTATTGTGTTAAATTGTCCAATAATAAAACCCGTTTTTGGTTATCTCGAATTTTACGATCATTATCGGCTGTTTCTCTTAACAATTTGTTTTTTAAGCGATAAAGATGAACATATTCCAACATATCTTGGAATGATTGTTTTTTATTTTCCATAGTGATTTCCTTGAGTGAAAAATTTCTGTTAAATGCTAGACCTTTTATTCCAGTTCGTCAAAAGGTTTATCAGTGAATAGCCTAACAAAAATAAGGCTGTTATTTTATACCGCATTTATGATAAAATTCACAGGTTAATAGATAGTAAAAATTTAATTGGGAGCGAATAATGACGAGTGCGAATAAACGTTCTGTGCCAACACTATTTTCTGAAAAAACAGATATTTACAGCCATCAGGTCCGTATCGTTTTAGCTGAAAAAGGTGTTGCATATGAGATAGAAAATATCCAACCAGATATGATTTCTGAAGATCTAATGGAATTGAATCCACGAGGTACAATTCCAACTTTAGTTGATCGTGATTTAGTCTTATCTAATGCTCGCATTATTATGGAATACCTTGATGAACGTTTTCCACACCCGCCATTGATGCCTGTTTATCCAGTGTTGCGTGCACAATGTCGGTTAAATATGCACCGTATTCAAAATGATTGGTACTCATTGATTGATTTTGTGAATAAAGATCCATCAACTGATGAAGCGAAAAAAGTGCTAAAACAGTTGCGTGATGAAATATTAGCGCTTGCACCAGTATTTGCAGAAACACAATATTTTTTAAGTGAAGATTTTAGCTTAGTTGATTGCTATGTTGTACCGTTATTATGGCGTATGCACAATTTAGGCGTTGAATTTACGGGAGCAGGCAGCAAAGCAGTAAGAGATTACATGAGTAGATCATTTAAACGTGAAAGTTTTATACAGTCTGTCGGTGGCAGTGCGCCTAAGAATTTAATGGATGATAAAGATTAATGAAGCCGTTACGCCCTTATCTCTATCACGCTTATTATCATTGGCTGATAGATAATGATTTAACGCCATATTTGTTGGTTAATGTAGATTACCCGAATGTTGATGTTCCCACTGAATTTATTCGTGATGGTAAAATTATTTTAAACATTTCACCAAGATCTATCGGGCAATATGTGGTAACTGATGAAACTATTAGTTTTAATGCACGTTTTCAAGGAATGTTAAGGGATATTTATATTCCATTTGGAGCGTTAGAAGCGATTTATGCTCAAGAAACGGGTGATGGAGTAATGTTCCAAGAAGAAAGTTATTATGACAGCGAACGTTATTTAGAGAGAACCCAACAATCAGTAACGATTGAAAAGAGCAAACCGAAAAAAGATCTACCAAAACGTAAATCTACTCATCTAAAGTTAGTAAAATAGCTTTTCTACAAGCGGTGTGATTTCTATATAATTTGTAATATTTAGGTATCTGCAAAATCGTATAGAAATTACGTCGCTTTTTATTTAGCCCTTCTTTTTTATTTATTCTCAAAGTAAAAGTTACTTTTTATCTATATCTACCATATTTATATTTGTACTACCTTA
This sequence comes from Vespertiliibacter pulmonis, assembly GCF_013377275.1. Classification (NCBI taxonomy): domain Bacteria; kingdom Pseudomonadati; phylum Pseudomonadota; class Gammaproteobacteria; order Pasteurellales; family Pasteurellaceae; genus Vespertiliibacter; species Vespertiliibacter pulmonis. Next base: position 82,865 of record NZ_CP016615.1, on the reverse strand, counting down.
ATAGTTTTTTCCTTATATCTTAATAAGATACAAAAATTGATAAATTCACCGCTTGTTGCTCAGCTGTATCAGTAAATTTCACAAAATCGTACTGTATTTTTTACAGTGAAAATAAAATTTTACAATTTGTTTTTTTATTTGCTAGAATAGTTCTAAATTGATTTTTGGAGGTATGATGAAACATAGAATTTTAGGAAGCGCTTTGTTGATTGCGGGCACAACAATTGGGGCAGGTATGTTGGCAATGCCACTCACTTCTGCGGGAATGGGATTTGGAATGACCGTCGTATTATTAGTGGGATTATGTGCCTTGCTAACTTATACTGGCTTGCTGTTTATGGAAGTGTATCAAACTGCAGAAAAACAAGATGTGGGAGTGGCAAGCCTTGCTGAACAATATTTTGGAATGATGGGGCGAGTGTTAGCGACATTGAGCTTACTTGTCTTGCTTTATGCGCTATTAGCTGCCTATATTTCAGGTGGTGGTTCACTATTTTCTGGTGTTTTACCTATGATAGATTCGCCAGAAACAACCTCTAAAATTGGCATTTTACTATTTACGCTCATTTTGGGTAGTTTTGTTGCTATGGGTATCAAAGGAGTCGATGGTTTAACCAGGGTGCTTTTCTTAGGGAAAATTGTTGCTTTCATATTTGTGTTATTAATGATGTTACCTAAAGCCAAATTAGAGAATTTAACTGCTGTACCATTAGATAATTTACTGGTTATTTCTGCTGTACCTATTTTCTTTACCTCTTTTGGGTTTCACGTCATTATGGGCAGTATTAATAGCTATCTTGATGCAGATATTCGTAAAATTCGAGTTGCAATTTTAATTGGAATAATGATTCCGTTAAGTGCTTATCTCTTATGGCAACTTGCCACACACGGAATGTTAAGCCAAAATGAATTTTCAGAATTAGTGAAACAAGATCCAAGTTTAAATGGATTAGTCAAAGCTATTTCACAAATTACAGGCAGTACATTATTAGGTGAAGTAGTACGTATTTTCTCAACATTAGCGTTGATTACTTCATTTTTAGGGGTTGCGATGGGAATTTTTGAAGGGGTTGGGGATCTGCTTAAGCGCTTTAACTTACCAAGTAATCGTGCTGTGTTGTCGTTCTTAACCTTTATCCCACCACTGATTTTTGCTCTATTCTATCCAAATGGGTTTATTGCAGCATTAGGTTATGCAGGATTACTTTTCGCTTTCTATGGTTTAATTTTACCAATCGGATTAGCGTGGAAAGCTCGCCAACAGCATCCTAATTTGCCTTATCGTGTTGCAGGTGGAAACACTGGTTTAGTTATTACATTGATATTAGGAATTATGATTATCATTATTCCCGTGTTAATTCAAAATGGCATTTTACCTTCAGTAGTTGGTTAAGTTTTAGAAAAAGAATATTTAGTTAGAATAATAAAGAGCGCCTTTTAGGCGCTCTTTGAACAAATAACAAGCGGTTAGATAGCCCTTAAATTTTACTCCTTAACGTAATTTTTTATTACCATTGATAGACAAAGTATTTCAATTCAGTAGAATAGCTAAATAGAACAAACTGCTAAAAAGGTTTAAAAATGGAAAATAAAAAACTACCAAAAGCGTTAGATGCTATTGATTTTAAAATCTTAAATGAATTGCAACGCAACGGGAAAATTTCAAATATTGAGTTATCAAAACGGGTGGGATTATCTCCTACACCTTGTTTAGAACGTGTAAAACGATTAGAAAAACAAAATGTAATAATGGGCTATCGTGCATTGCTTAACCCTGAATTATTAGAAGCACCATTATTGATTTTAGTTGAAATTACCTTGGTGCGTGGTAAACCTGATGTTTTTGAAGAGTTTAACAAAGCCATTCAGCAATTAGATGAAATTCAAGAATGCCATCTTGTTTCAGGAGATTTTGACTATTTGCTTAAAACTCGAGTAGCGGATATGGCTGAATATCGTAAATTGCTTGGTACAACATTATTGCGTCTGCCAGGCGTGAACGACACACGAACCTATGTAGTAATGGAAGAAGTGAAGCAAACAAATTATTTATTATTGAAATAATTTGTTTGAATGATGCAAATTTCTGCTGTTGAAAGAAAATAGGTAATTTATTTTAGTATAGTGAGTGGTAATAAGGATCTTGTGTGATTGAAGGATTAAAAGGAAAAGCAAATATCGTCAAATTTATGTTGATTGCCATTGCAATGTGCGGGGTCTATTTGGTTGTTGCTTGGGCAAGTTACAGCCCGCTAGACAATGGGTGGTCAGTTGCAAGTAGTGTAACAGAGAGGGTGTTAAATAAAGCTGGAGGATTAGGCGCTTGGCTTATTGATTTGCTATTTTCAATGTTTGGACATCTTGCTTTTTTTGTCCCTTTTGTATTCGTATTTGTGCCAACTTATTTAGTATTTCAAGGCTATGAGAAGCTAACGTGGCGGCAAGCATTTTTTTGGGTACTAAGTTTTGTCATTTTGATGATTGGGCTTTCGGGCTTAGCCAGTGTATTGTTCTCTAATTCAGTTGCTTACCTTGCTGGTGGATTTGTTGGTGCGATATTAGCAAATTTAGCAGGGGGGATATTGGGTGTATTTGGCACGTTATTCTGCTCAATGATTTTAACAACTATTGGGTTTTATTTTTGTTCAGGGCAAATTATTTTACAACTATTTAACCGCCTATATGATTGGATTTTAGAAGAAAAAATTCCGCTTAAATCAGTTAGTGAAGAACTTGACATTACACAGCAAGCGGTTAGTCCTATAGAAAAAAATGTGGTTGAAACCGATGAATGTAAAACGACTGAATTACAAGCGGACAAAAGAAATACTAACCCTATTAAATTAGAGCAGAAACAATCTAACACAGAACAACCAATAGAGGCACAACTTACTGATGTGTCTGTTTTTACTCGTCCAAATATTACAGGATTAAAGGCTGAACCTGCATCAGTCCCTCCCTCTTCTCATAAAGCATCTACCATGTTTATGGTTGAAAATGATACGGTATTGCCTAATGTGAGAGTACCTGAGTTTACACGACAAACAAAAATCCCCCCAGTTTTTGAAAATAAGCAGTCGGCGGATATTACTTCTGAACCGATGTTAGAAAATAATGAATTAGCGTTTCCCACTATTCGCCTTAAACCGAGTGTGGCCCAACCAGAGCAAGTAATAGCAAATGAGGATAATAAAATGATGATTCACAAAAAAGAAGAAAATTTACTAAAATCTAAAGAAGTAATCAGAGAAGTTGGTAGAGAGCGATCCTCAAAAACTAGAGCTATTGAAGTTGAAAATATAGCAGAGTTGGAAGGAACTAAAGAACTCGAACAAGATCCTTTCATTGAAATGCCAAAAGTCAGTGTGATCAACTCACCTAATTTTTTAAAATCAACGAATGAAATAGCTATTCCTGAACCTGTTAAAGAGGAAGAAGCTGAACAAGCGGTTAGTTCTCCAGCAAAAACAGCTTATCCGAAAGGCTATGGTGAGAGTTTAATTCACCCATTATTAGATCGTAAAAAGCAGATTGAAAAACCAACAACTCCGTTGCCAACGTTAGATCTATTAAGTGAAAGCACTCACGAACCTCAGCAAATTACGGAAAATGAGATTATTGAAACCTCTGCACGGATTGAACAAGAACTGGCTAATTTTGGGGTAAAAGCGACTGTTGAAGATGTGCTAGTTGGACCAGTGGTAACACGCTATGAAATTAAACCTGCGGCGGGAGTGAAAGCGAGTAAAATTACGAATTTAGATAGTGATTTAGCTCGAGCGTTAATTTTTAAAGCTATTCGGATAACCGATGTCGTTCCAGGTAAGCCATTTATGGGGATTGAAACACCAAATCGCCACCGCCAAACGGTATGGCTGCGAGATGTATTAGATAGCCCTGAATTTCATCATAGCAAAGCGATTTTACCAATGGCGTTAGGTAAAGATATTAGTGGCAATCCTGTGGTCGTAGATATGGCGAAAATGCCTCATCTATTAGTTGCAGGGCAAACAGGGGGAGGTAAATCTGTCGGAGTAAACTCAATGATTTTAAGCCTATTATTTAAATTAAGCCCTGAACAAGTTCGATTTATTATGATAGATCCTAAAGTTGTTGAACTTTCTATTTATAACGATATTCCACATTTATTGACTCCAGTGGTAACTGATACTAAAAAAGCGGAAAATGCGTTACGCTGGGCAGTAGAAGAGATGGAAAGGCGCTATCTATTGGTAAGTAGCTTGGGGGTAAGAAGTATTGAGGGCTATAACCACAAAATTGATCAGGCAGCAGAAATGGATTTACCTATTCCAAATCCATTATGGCGACCGGGAGATACAATGGATAGTCTGCCACCACCATTGAAAAAAATGAGCTATATTGTATTAATTGTTGATGAGTTTGCTGATTTAATGATGTCCGTGGGTAAACAGGTTGAAGATCATATTATGCGAATTGCACAAAAAGCCCGAGCTGTTGGAATTCATCTTATTCTAGCGACACAACGCCCTTCTGCCGATGTGATTACTGGGGTAATTAAGGCAAATATTCCGAGCCGAATAGCTTTTACCGTTGCAAGTCAAATTGACTCACGCACAATTTTGGATAAAGGTGGGGCAGAAAGTTTACTTGGTCGGGGGGATATGCTCTATTCAGGTGCAGGTAGCCCTGAAATTATTCGTATTCACGGGGCATTTATGACAGATGATGATGTTCAGCGTGTGGCAGATAATTGGCGAGCAAGAGGGAAACCTGAGTATATTGAAAGTATTACAGAATCTTCAGAAGAAGGTGAAAGTTCAGAGCGTACTGTGGGGAATGATGTCGATCCATTGTTTGATGAAATTACACAATATGTTATTGACAGTAACGTAACGTCTATTAGCGGTATTCAACGACGTTTTTCAATCGGTTTTAACCGTGCAGCACGTATTATTGATCAAATGGAAGAACAACGAATTATTTCATCGCCTGATAATCGTGGTAAGCGAGAAGTATTGGCTCGTTAGTGATAATCGTAAATACAAGCGGTGATTTTAACGTAAAATTTTGCGATAAACAGACCGCTTGTTAAGTAAAAATGTGAGAAAGGAACGATATGCGTTTAGATGATGAAAGAGAAAGCCGTAATGTTGAAGATCGTAGAGGGGCTTCAAATAGTGGCGGGAGAAGAATGCCAATCGGTAAAGGTAAAGGCGGAATTCTTAGCATTATAATTTTACTGGTTGGGGCTTATTATGGCGTAGATTTATCGGGTATTGTAGGCTTAGGGCAAGAAACTACCCAATCACAGCAATCGACTATTTCTGCTAATGAAGAAACTGAATTAAATACATTATCTCGTAAAGTCTTAACCACAACGGAACGTGTTTGGGGTAATTATTTCCGCCAAAATGGAATGAATTATCGTGAGCCAACACTGGTGTTATATCGTGGTACAACACAAACTGCGTGTGGAACTGGGCAGTCAGTTATGGGGCCGTTTTATTGCCCTATTGATGAAAAAATTTATCTCGATTTATCTTTTTATGAAGATATGAAACATCAGCTACGGGCGTCGGGAGATTTTGCTTTTGCGTATGTTATTGCTCACGAAGTTGGACATCATATTCAACAACAATTGGGCATTACTAAACAAACTCAACGGTTACAACAGAATGCGACTAGTCAAAAAATAGCAAATAAAATTTCTGTGAATGTTGAATTGCAGGCGGACTGCTTTGCTGGTGTATGGGGGCATCAAATTCAGCGAGAAGGTCGATTAGAGTCGGGTGATGTTGAGGAAGCTTTTTTAGCGGCTGAAGCTGTGGGCGATGATCGCCTACAAAAGCAGAGACAAGGGCGAGTTATTCCAGATAGCTTTACTCACGGGTCATCAGCACAACGTTTAGCGTGGTTTAGAAAAGGTTTAGCATCAGGCGATCCTAATGTGTGTAATACTTTTTCACAATAGGGTTGAAAGCGTAACAGATTTTTGATGAGCGAAAAAGTGTAGCCTACTTTCCATACTTATAAATAAAATGGGCTTTCTATACTAATAATTTAAGAGGCAAATATGACATATAAAAACGACGATCTTCGGATCAATAATATAGAAGAATTACTTCCCCCAGTCGCATTATTAGAGCGTTTTCCTGCTAGTGATGTGGCAGCTGAAACGGTTGCTAAAGCACGTTTGGCGGTACATCGTATTTTAAAAGGCGAAGATGACCGCTTGTTAGTCGTGATTGGCCCTTGTTCTATCCACGATCCAAAAGCAGCGTTGGAGTATGCACATAAAATTCAACAAATGCGGGCGAATCCTAAAATTAACCAGAATTTAGAAGTGATTATGCGTGTCTATTTTGAAAAGCCACGTACTACAGTCGGTTGGAAAGGGCTTATTAACGATCCTTATTTGAATGAAACTTTTGCATTAAATGATGGGCTTCGTATTGCTCGTAAAGTTCTTTCTGATATTAATGATTTAACAGTACCTACGGCAGGTGAATTTTTAGATATGATCACCCCACAATATATGGCTGATTTTATGAGTTGGGGTGCCATTGGGGCGAGAACGACAGAATCACAAGTTCACCGAGAATTAGCATCGGGATTGTCTTGTGCCGTTGGTTTTAAAAACGCAACCAATGGGAATGTAAAAATTGCTCTTGATGCTATTGGTACCGCAGAAGCTCCTCACCATTTCTTATCGGTAACAAAATTTGGACATTCAGCGATTGTTTCTACTAAAGGTAATCCTGATTGCCATATTATTTTACGAGGGGGAGATAGTGGTACAAATTATGATGAGAATGCTATCAATTTAGTGTGTGAAGATATTGCTAAGGCAGGGCGTCGTCCTCATGTAATGGTTGATTTTAGCCATGCTAATAGTCAAAAACAGTTCAAACGCCAGTTAAATGTGTGCGATGATGTCTGCCAACAAATAGCCAATGGCTCTCATAAAATTTCAGGTGTAATGATCGAAAGCCATTTAGTTGAGGGACGACAAGATCTAACAGGCAATAAAGCATTAACTTATGGGCAGAGTATTACTGATGGCTGTATTGGTTGGGAAGATAGTGAAAAAGTATTATTCCAATTAGCTAAAGCCATCGAACAACGTCGTACTAAAAGCTAAGCCTTAAAAAATTATACTTATTAAGATAACAACTTTATGGGCGGTAATATGCCCACTATTATTTATAAAATCCAATGAAAACAATTTTAGTTTTAGATACCGCAACCGAAGCTTGTTCTGTTGCATTATTACATCAAGGAATAATAACCTCTTTAGATGAATTAAGTCCACGCACCCATACACAACGTATTTTACCTATGGTTGATGAACTACTTGATAAAGCAGGTATTTCAATTAAGCAGGTTGAATTATTAGGGTTTGGACGAGGACCAGGAAGTTTTACTGGTGTTCGAGTTGGTGTTGGTATAGCCCAAGGGTTAGCAATGGGCGCTGAATTGCCTGTTGTACCTGTATCAAATTTATTAGCAATGGCAGAAGCGGTTTACCAAAAGTCAGGTAATGCAGATGTTGTTGCTTTAATTGATGCTCGAATGAGTGAAGTATATTTCGCACAATTTAGCCGTTCAGATTTAGGTTGGCAAGAAATTGTACCAGAGCAAGTATGTTCAGCAGAAAAAGCTATTGAGCAAATTCAGTTAGAGCGTAATCCCATTGTGGTTGGTACTGGTTGGCAGGCGTATTCGGCATTTTCTGAAGCGGACTTACCGCTTGTTGTGAGTGATATTACACTTCCTTCTGCCAAATTTATGTTGCCTTTGGTGATAAAATCTTATGAACTGGGTAAAACAAAATCAGCAATGGAAATTGAGCCTGTGTATCTTCGCAATGAAGTAACTTGGCAGAAATTACCTCACAAGCGGTAAGATTAGGATAATTTTTTACAGCCGATAAGCATTATACTTATCGGCATTTTTATTATTGATAACACAGTGATTAAAATAATGCTTTATGCAATGCGCGTATAATTTCGTCAGCGTCTTGATTTCTTACTAATGTGCAGACATTATTTGTGCTTGCGCCATAACCAATAAGCCGTATGCTATAAGGTGATAATGTCTCAAATAGCTGCTTAGCAATCCCTGCTTGTAAGTGTAAATTGTTGCCAATAATGGCAACTAATGAAAGATCTTGCTCTACCTGTACTTTACATAGTGTGCGTAATTCATCTAATAAAGCGTCAGATAAAATATCTGATCCTGAAGAAGCCGAACCTGTTTTATCTAAAGTAATCGCAATACTCACCTCTGATGTAGTAACAACATCAACCGAGATTTGATGTTTGGCCAAAATACCAAATACATTCGCTAAAAAACCGTGAGAGTGGAGCATACTGAGGCTTGAAAGTGTTAGTAAAATTTGGTTTCGGCGTAGAGCTAATGCCCTAACTGTTGGGCGTAGAGTTGGATTTTGAGTTACCCAAGTTCCGCCTTGTTCTGGAGTCTTACTTGAGCCAACAAATACGGGAATATTACTGCGTACAGCAGGAAGTAATGTTGCTGGGTGAAGCACCTTTGCACCAAATGTTGCCATTTCTGAGGCTTCATTAAAACTAATTGAATCAATACGTTTTGCATCAGCAACGATGCGAGGATCCGTTGTGTAGATACCAGGTACATCTGTCCAAATCAGAACGTCATTTGCATTTAATACTTCAGCAAGTAAGGCAGCGGAATAATCACTACCACCACGCCCGAGTGTTGTGGTTTTTCCATCATCATCACGCCCAATAAAACCTTGAGTAATTACAATATTACCATTATCTAATAATGGTTTGAGCTTTATTGAGGCTTGCTGGATAGTTTTTTCATCATTCGGAATAGCTTTACCATAATGGCTATTTGTTGCGATGACGTCTCTAACATCAAACCAAGTAGCTGGAATATTTTTTTCTTTGAGTAGTTGAGTAAAAATATGAGTAGACATCATTTCTCCTTGGCAGATAATTTCATCTGCTAATGCCATTGATGTCGAAAGGCTTGCAGATTCTGCAAGGTTGGCAATATGCTGTAAAATAGCTTTAATTTTTTCGGTAACACTTTCTGGTTGAGCAAGTTTTTCAATGATATTGAATTGGATATTGTGAATGGTGTTTAAAATTTCGGCACGTCGTTCATTGTTACATCCGTTAGCTAATTCTACTAAATAATTAGTAACGCCAGCTGAAGCAGAAAGGACGATGACTTTAATATTGGAATCAGCGGTTACAATATTGGCACAAGCGGTCATTGAGTCAAAATTAGCAACGCTAGTTCCACCAAATTTTGCAACAGACATAACGGACAGAGATGACATAATGGCATTTCCTATAAACATAATCAGTTAGGTAAAGTTTAAGTGTAGAAATAACTTTTTTTTATTTTTGTGTCAAATAAAATTTATTCCATTATTACTCAATAGGTAATGTAGGCACGCAAGTGGTTAGATTGTGCTTTGCTTTTGTAAATTGATTACTCTAAAATGCGATACTAATTTTAGATAGCAATGTTATTGGAAAGTAAATGAAATCAGTTAAAATTATTTTTTTCTCAAGTCTTATCGTTTTATCAACTAATGTATTAGCAAGTTCTTGGGAATCTATCCGTGTGCCAGTGCCAGGAAAATCACAGTCCATTGGTGGATATAGCAATGGTTGTATTATTGGAGCACAACCGTTAGCACTCAAAGGCGAAGGCTATCAAGTTATTCGTTCTGTTAAAAATCGTTATTATGGACATCCTCAATTATTGAGCTATTTACAGAATTTAGGTTCTCGAGCAAAAGCATCAGGACTTCCACCGATTTTAATTGGGGATATGGGAATGCCGGCAGGAGGACGTTTTTCATCAGGGCATGCAAGTCATCAAACAGGGCTTGATGCAGATATTTGGTTGAGATTTGGTCCCATGGACGATGAGACTGCTCGAAATCCAGCAGGACTTGCCACTATTATGGTTGATCATTCAACTAAAACTGTTGATGAACGTGTTTGGACACCAAAGCATACTACGCTAATTAAATTAGCCGCTTCAGACGCACGAGTTGATCGTATTTTTGTTAATCCAGCAATTAAAGTGAAATTATGTAATACCGCAGGTACAGATCGAGCTTGGTTACGTAAAATTCGTCCATGGTATGCTCACGATTCTCATTTCCATGTGCGTTTAACCTGTCCTGCAGATGCTCCTTCTTGTGAAAATCAAGCCCCTGTTCCTGCTGGTGATGGGTGTGGAGCAGAGCTTTATTCGTGGTTTGAGCCGCTAAAACCATCAAGTAAGCCAAAATCGAAAACATTACCACAACCACCGCGGATGTGTCAGATGATTTTATCTAGCCAAGGACTAAATTAACTTATTAGACGCTGAAAAGCGTCTATTTTCTCGTTTAACCGATCTTATTTATGCGTCTATTTATTGCTGAAAAACCAAGTTTAGGCCGAGCAATTGCTCAAGTATTGCCAAAGCCACATAATAATAAAGAAGGGTTTATTGAATGTGGTGATGGAAATATTGTAACTTGGTGTATTGGACATTTATTAGAACAAGCTGAGCCAGATGCTTATAATGAAGCGTTTAAGCTATGGCGAATGGAACATTTGCCGATTATTCCTGAACAGTGGAAATTGATTCCTAAAAAATCAACTTTAAAGCAATTTAAGGTAGTTGAGCGATTAATTAAGCAAGCCGATATTTTAGTCAATGCGGGAGACCCTGATAGGGAAGGACAACTATTGGTTGATGAAGTGTTTGGCTATTTGAATTTATCATCAGAAAAAAAAGCAACGATCCAGCGTTGTTTAATTAGTGATTTGAACCCGAGTGCGGTTAAAAAAGCGGTGGATAGATTGCAATTAAACCGAGACTTCATACCGCTTGCAACTTCAGCCTTGGCAAGGGCTAGAGCTGATTGGCTATATGGGATAAATATGACCAGAGCTTATACCTTACAAGGGCGATGGGCAGGTTATAAAGGTGTGCTTTCTGTTGGACGAGTACAAACTCCCGTTCTTGGACTGATTGTTCATCGAGATTTAGAAATAGAAAATTTTACTCCAAAAGACTATTTTGAAGTGTTGGCACATATTATTGTGCCAGAAACGCAAGAACACTTTACTGCTCAATGGCAACCGAGTAAAGCGTGTGAAGATTATCAAGATGATGAAGGGCGAGTGCTGTCTAACGCATTGGCACAAAATGTGGCAAAACGTATTGAAAATCAACCCGCTTGCGTAACAGATTATCAAGATAAAATTGAAACAGAAACTGCACCGTTACCATATTCACTTTCGGCATTACAAATTGATGCGGCTCGCCGATTTGGGCTTTCAGCACAAGCTGTGTTAGATATTTGTCAGAAACTTTATGAAACCCATAAGTTGATTACTTACCCTCGGTCGGATAATCGCTATTTACCTAAGGAGCATTTTTCTGAGCGTTTAAAAGTTATGGAAGCAATAGCTCGACATATTCCTGAATATACACAAAAACCTGAAGTTGTTGATCCAAATAGAAAAAATAGATGTTGGAATGATAGTAAAGTTGAGGCACATCACGCAATTATTCCGACAGCCCGTCAAAGTAATGTACATTTAACTGAAAATGAACAGAGAATTTATCAGCTGATCGCTCGCCAATATTTATTCCAATTTTGCCCCGATGCCGAATATCGTAAAGGAAAAATAGTCTTAAATATTGCGGGCGGAACTTTTGTTGCACAAGCCCGTAATTTAATTGTTGCGGGCTGGAAAAGTTTGCTCGGCAAAGAAGATAATGATGAAATTGTTGAACCATTATTACCATTAGTGAAAAAAGGGCAACAATTACAGTGTGAAAAAGGGGAGATTTTAAGTAAAAAAACGCAACCACCACGCTATTTTACTGATGCTACTTTACTGTCTGCGATGACAGGGATTGCTCGTTTTGTAAAAGATAAGCAATTGAAAAAAGTGTTAAGAGAAACAGATGGAATTGGTACTGAAGCAACAAGGGCGGGTATTATTGAGCTATTATTTAAACGAGGATTTTTGATTAAAAAAGGGCGACATATTCAAAGCACAGAAGCGGGAAAAACGTTGATTGCAGCATTGCCTGAGATAGCTATACAGCCCGATATGACCGCTCATTGGGAAATGCAATTAACCGACATAAGTAAAAAACAAGCGACTTATCAACAATTTATGCAAGATTTATACCAGCGATTACCTGAGTTATTACGTTCGCCTAATCAACAAGTCTTACAAAATTTAGCGAAATTAACACCGCTTGTGTCAAGTAAATCGCCATTGAATAGAAAGGGATCATAAAAAATATCAGTAGATGATGAAAAATAAATCGAATAACTCAAATTTCAAAAAATCATCTTGCAACTAAAAACAGAAAACTATATGATTCTTATATCAGAACGTTTTTATACGTAGTTTGAACAGAATTACAGAATTTTAAAATTAAAGAGAAAATAATGCTGTTAAATATCTTGACTTTTGCTTATCTTATTGTTGCAATTTTTCTTATTGGATTTATCTTAATTCAGCAAGGAAAAGGGGCTGATGCTGGAGCTTCATTTGGTTCTGGTGCAGCTGGAACAGTATTTGGTTCAGCTGGTTCAGCAAATTTTCTATCTAGAACAACAGCTATTCTAGCTATTATCTTTTTTACAGTAAGTTTGGTTATTGGGAATTTAAATACTCATTCAAGAGCACCTCAAAGTCAGTTTGAAGATTTGAGTAAAGTTCAACAAAAAATTGAGCAGCCTACTAAGACTGAAAATAGTGATATTCCTCAGTAAATAGATATTAAAGCTCTGGTGGTGGAATTGGTAGACACGCTATCTTGAGGGGGTAGTGTCCATAGGATGTGCGAGTTCGAGTCTCGCCCAGAGCACCATTAAAATAAACGCTAATCGAAAGGTTAGCGTTTTTTATTTGTCTAAAGCCTTGTGAGACAAGGGATTTCCTAATATATATGGTTTTATAACCATTGTTTTTCTATATAGTTGTTTGTTGTTAATCTATTCTATTTTATTCTTTTTTATTCTAGTTTATACTTTGAGTGCACCAAAATTGCACCACAAAGTGCACCATTAAAGGAGATAAAAAGAATGGCAACGATTACTAAACGGGGTGAAAAATGGCGAGTTCATATCCGAAAGAAAGGGATTGTGAAAACAGCAACGTTTTCTACTAAAACTGAAGCAAGTCGTTGGGCTCAATCTATTGAATCGCAGATTGATGCAGGGGAATATAGCCCTGTTCCTCAAATGACCTTTGCAGAGCTGATAAATAAATATGTAGAAGAAGTAACAATACATAAAGGTGGAGCAAGGCCTGAAGCATTGCGATTAAATCGGATTGCTAAGACGCCATTAGGTTCAGTTTATCTTGCTGAATTAAGTAAGCAAGATTTTGAGAAATGGCAAGAACAACGTCTATCAGAAGTTTCTGTTTTGAGTGTATTGAGAGAACGAGTGAGCTTGTCTGCTGTTATTTCTCAAGCTATTAAATGGGAGTTTTTGAAGAATAACCCGTTATCTCTTGTTGATAAACCGAAAGAGCCACCAGCACGAACTCGCCGTTATTCTCAAGATGAAATTGACCGTTTGATCTTCGTTTCAGGATTTGATTTTGAGATTGAGCCAGTAACGTTAATTAGTCGAGTAGGTGCTTCCGTTCTGTTTGCTATTGAAACAGCAATGCGTGCTGGGGAAATTTGTAATATGAGATGGGAAGATGTGAATTTTACAAGTGCAACTGTTTTATTGCCAAAAACCAAAAATGGATTTGCAAGAACCGTTCCTTTATCTTCCTTTGCATTAAAAATTTTGAAACATCTTGAAAAAGTGAAAGTAGATGATGGTAGTGTTTTTCAAATGAAGTCGGCATCTCATGATGCGGTTTTTCGTAAGATGAAAGCATTGGCAGGTCTTGATGAAGCAGATTTACATTTTCATGATACTCGCCGAGAAGCATTATCTCGCCTTGCAAAAAAAGTAGATGTGATGACTTTGGCAAAAATTAGTGGGCATAGGGATATTAAAATTCTACTTAATACTTATTATGCCCCAGATATGCAAGAAGTGGCGAGTTTACTTGGTTAAGCACGATTTTTCTTCTTTTTGTATTTCGTAAAGAAGGTGATTACTTCTTCTCTTACGAATAATCGTTTTGCTTTTCCCCCATCTTTCCCTTGAATATCAACGGGTGCAGGAAATCTAGGGTCGGAAACAATATTTGTGTAAGTATGATTATAAGATAATCCGCAATAGTCAGCGACATCGTGAATATCCCATAATCCTTTTTCTACTTTAGGATTTTCTAACATTGATTGCACTTCACAGATTTTGTGGAAGAGCAGTTCGGGTGTAATAGAAAGTTGAGTTTTTTCCATAATTTCTCTCCAAAAAATAAACCCTAGCGTGGGCTAGGGTATAGTCAAATAAAAAACCGCCTGTAACTTTCGCTACAAGCGGTGGGTTTCATTGTCGGTTGAAGTCGTCGAAGTCATCTAATTCGTAAAAATAGCGGTATTACACCGCTATTCTTGTATCTATTTCATTGAAAGAGCTTTATGTTCTATTCATTACAATGCTTTCTACAACACTCTTATTTACACTCTAATAAATTAATAAGATCTTCTACAAGATAAACTATTTTGGTAGAAGGATTATCCGTAGAACCTCTTTGAGCTGATTCATTTGCTTTTTTGGCATTTGTTATTGCAAATGATGTAGAACCTTTTATCATATCAAAAATATTAACATTTTTCTCATAATGGGGAATATATTTTTTTAATTCACTAATAACACTATCAGCTGCAGACTTTCTATGTGTCGCAACATAAGGTCTTGTTGTATAAGAGAAATGTAATAAAATCCAATATTCAAAACAAGGAATAGATGTAATAGCAAAAAATGTGTTTTTAGGTGCTAGGCTTTCTAAGGTTTTGATTGCGGGCTTGTAATTGGCATGTTGATCTTTATCAAAAACACAATACACTCTATCAAAAGAGTTTCTTTCGTTTTTAGCTTCCCTGTATCGTATCTTAGCATGATTTACAATACTTATAGGGTCTGAACCTGACGAGTTACAAATTTCTATATTTGCAGTATGTAACTGATATTCTTCTCTCAATGCCTTGAAGTATAAAGGCTCTGTTTTGGAACCTTCACATACAATTAAAACTCGGTCATAAGGTTTTTTTGTTCCTATTTTTCGTTGCTTTTGTTTTAACGTCTGGGATTTTCTTTTTTTATGCAAATCATCACTTCCCATTATTTTACTCCCATAAATGTACTAATAAAGGGTAATGCGCCATATTTACCTGAAAGATAGCCTAATTCTAAATTCTCTTTCCCTTTTTTAGGGCTAAAATCTGATAATGGATATAATACTGATGAATGTTCTTTTGAGCGTTCACAAAACCAAATTTGATCTCTACGAAAAATATATTGAGTTAAAATAGACGTTTCATGCGTAGTAAAAATTAATTGAGCATTTTTAGGATTGCTTTCTTGATTATGAAATAGCTCAACTAGAAACTGAACAAGTTTAGGATGTAGATTCACATTCAATTCATCAATACACAACACATAACCATTTTCTAGAACATCTAAGATTGGACCTGCAAAACCAAAAAATTTTTGAGTACCATCTGATTCATCATGGAAATTTAATGGAACTAGATCTCCATTATTGTCAACATGAATAGTCTCTAACCTTAATTTTTTTTTACCTTTAAGGCTTTGGGTTAAAAAATCTTTTAATGGTTCTAGCATATCGGCGGGTAATTCAGAAACATTAAATTCAGTTTTTTCAACCTTGATGTCTGAAATATGAAAATCTGCAGTTTTTAGAAATTTTAGAATATCATTTTTCCTATTATCTTCACATAAATTTGCGGTAAACATAGGATCAAATCCACCCGAGCTAGCAAAGCGCAAGGTATCATTAAACCAATCAAAAATAGGCCTTAATTGTTCATTGTTTAATTGCACTGCAGTTGCTAAGAATAAAGCATTTTCTCTTGTTGATTGAGCCCACATTTGCTTTGAACCTAATAAGAATGAGCCAAATCTCCAATCGTATGATTTGTTTTGTTTATTCCAACTTCTCTCAAACCATTTTTGAGCGTGATTTTTAGGATATACAAATAGCCATTCATCATAAATTTGGGTTGTTGAAGCACTAAAACCATATTGATAACGTACGTTATCAACAATAAATGTAACTTCAAATTCTGTTGGTTGGTTGATTGTACAATTATTCAACTTAAACGGAACAACAGGAAGTTTATCTCCACGCTGATAATTTGCTGTGACCATAAGTTTCATCGTCAATAATGCCTTTAGAAAATTAGATTTTCCACTAGCATTAGCACCATAGATGGCTGCAGTTTTTAGTAAACTAAAGTTCGAGTTATCACTAATGCTAAAAGTATTACTAGGTAGCTCACTACTTTTACTTTTAATTAAACTAAAGGTTTGCAATTCATTAAATGAACGGAAATTTTTCGTACTAAAGTCAATAAGCATAGCAAGTCCTTTTTTAATGTTATTTTTGGAAATTATTTCCAAAAATAACATTAAAGATAGATTTCTTCAAGGGTATCAATCATTTTCTCTTTGGAAATAAGTAAAATAGCAATGTTTGTTTACTATTTTTGTATTCATTGCTAATATACTTCTCTACGACTAACTTCCGTCCCTGTAATCTGGACATGCTGACGGAACTCATTTAATTTGCGCACCTAGTCAAGTACTTCTCTATTAGCTATAATTTTAACTTTTTACGGCTTCTAGTTACACAAAGTTTACCTGCTAATGCCTTTCCTAAATTAAATGGTTTCATCTTTTCTCTCCGTAACATTCAATCGTCCGCCTAATGTTGCATAGCCTGCAATATCTCGCCAATGATCGGGTTCAAAGGCATTACCTTCTAAAATACGAGTGATTTTCCCCATTATCATTGTTAATGCGTAGCGGTGTGAGACGTTTAAATTTTCTTCGTGGTTTTTGACTATTTCCATTAAGGAATCAAAAATAATAGCGCCTTGATAAAAATCACCGTGTGTTTTTTCTCGTTCTGATAAGGTTTCGTTAATGTTCATTTTCACTTTCCTTTCTGATTTGTGATCAATTCAACAGCAATTTCACTGGCTTTAATTTGGTTATTGGCAATTTCAAGGTCTTTTTCTAATCGCTGAATGAGCTTGGTTTTATGATTGCTTTCATCAATCAGTTGAGCGATGTGTTCATTGGCATTCACAATGTCTTGACCTTGTGCATTGCAAAGCGAGATGTAGTATTTTAGTTGCCGCCGTAGGGTAAAGGGGTTATAGGGGAGTTTCATATAGTCTCCTTAATACCGTGAAATTCAATAGTAAGTTTGTCGATCAAATCGGCTAATTCGTGAGTCATTAAGAAAAAGTCCGCATCAAATCGTTGTGCTATATCTTCTTTGAGAATATCGTCATTTTTCTCAAGAATATCATCAGCGAATTTAATACGAGAGAGTGAGCCATCTTCCTTAAGAACAAAAGATAAATGGTTTTCCCAGTCTAACGCTAATTTAGTGATATATTTTCCCGCTTCGAGATGGTTGGTAATTTCATCACTTTCTAAATCTTGTCGTTTACAGCGGATCACGCTTTCATCATTAAATGATTTCAGTTCTGCTTCTTCAAGTAATGTGAGCCATTGAGGCAGATCGTTGTGTGTGATCCATTCGGTTATTACTTCAAGCGGTAGTTTAATGAAAGAAAGTGGTACAACAGGCAGTGAGCCGAGCGTTTTCCGCAATAAAGCAAGCGTATCTTCGGCACGTTTAGATGAGCTGGTATCAATAAAAATTAGCTGGCGTTTAATGTCAATCCAGATTGCAGTAAATAGATGTTTGCTAAAAGCACGGGGAAGTAGGGTTGTTACTACATCGTTTTTAATTGCTTGCTTTTCTGTTTTGCGTAATTTCCGTTCTTCTTTCTTTTCAAGGGCTTCAATGCGAGTGTTCGTTTCTTTTTGGATAACCTCGGCGGGAATAATTTTTTCTTCTTTGTGTGCCACAAGTAAAAGCTGATTATTTGATTCAAAATGTAATTGATCACTGGTTATGAGTGGCGAATCCCAACCAAATTTACTCCAATCTAAGGGCTGGCAATCAGAGAATTTGGATTGTTGCAATGCGTTTTCAATATTTGAGAAATCAATTGCAGATGTTAAGCGGTAGATAATGATATTTTTGAACCAGAACATATTTAGTCTCCGATAATAAGGTAATAAAAAAGCCACTAGGTGGCTTTGTAGGCGTTTAATGTTTCGTTAATTCCGCAATCAGTTCATCATAGTAATCTTGAGCTGCCTGAACTCGCTCTTGAATACGTTGTATCATTTTGTCATCACGTTTAATCGTAATGGTGGTGATACGCTGTGATTGTGGGATTTGTTCAACGAGATCAATGTATCGTTCACTGTCTTCATAGGGCGAAAGTAAATCAAAAGGGGTGGGTAAGAGAACAAAGTCTATTTGAGCTTGCTCGCATTCCCATAGCCACATATAGCCTTGCATTTGAATATCGTAGCCCTGTTTTTTGGCTTTTTCTTCGGCTTCATCACGAAAGAACGGGTGTGATCCAATATCCCACGAGCATTTTGTATCAATAATCAGCTTGCGAGTTGGCACATAAATATCGCATTCGCCACTGATAAAGTCATTTTCTCGCCGTTCGGTATTCTTTTTGAGAGCGAGCCCTCGAGTTAATCCACTGAGTTTGATCGCTTGGTCTTCAAGTTGATTGCCTTTTTGGGTCTGTTTATTCCCTTCAAACGATTGATAGCCAAACAAATCTAACTTTATTTTGTCACGCACGGCAGATTTAGCTGTATTAGTGAGTTTGCCCGCTTCTTTATCGGCTTTTGATTTAGGTTCACCAATAAATTGAGACAGTGATGAACACCTTGCTTTGAGTTTGAATAGGTTATTCATTTGCTACTCCAAAGCCTGTACAGCAAAAACCATATTAAAATGCTTGTTTTGATCAATTAAGTCGCAAGATCTGCCTTTCTCTACAATGTCGAAACTGTTCCATTTATCTTTTGTAGCTGAGTATTCTAACGCTTGCCTAATCGCATTTTTATTTCTAAATACCGTTATACTTTGTAGGCTTTCGATATGATCGATCCAGTCTTGATCGTAATAGTCGGAATAGATGTAATATATTTTCATTATTTAACCTCTAATTTCTCCAATTCTTCGTATTGTTCTGGTGAGAACTCAAAACCACTATCACACAGGTCTTGTAATGTGGTTTCGCCATTGATGATGTTTTGTTTGCATTTCTGAAATACTTCATCGCTTACGATAGTTGAAAACTCTGCTTCAAAAATATCATTATCTTTTGAGTGCTGATTCTCAGTCATTTGTTTTTTATCGACTTCATTTTCTATTTCAACTGCTCTTGCTATTTGTTCTTGCATAGGCATTTTACTCAATACATATTTAGTTGCCTTACCCATATACATTTCCAAATTCCACAATGAGTAAGGAGAATAGCTCCCTTTTTTCTTGCTTGGGCTGACCCCCGCAATTTGCTGAATTTTTCCAATACTCACAAATTTATGAGAAATCTCACCGTCTTCTTTAGTAGAAACCAGTACGCCTTTAAGGTGTGATTCAACCCATTCTGGCAAATGATCTTGTTGAGCATCTAAATTTGGAATATGTTTGATTGTAGTATCAAACCCATCACTTGAGATTTCAAATTCATCACAATCATAGATTGGGGTAACATTCAATCGAATACCTGCACGTTTGGCTAATAATTGCCAGCCTTTATAGCCTATTTGGAATTCGGCATCTTTTTGATAACGAACGATATAAGCTAGTCCCATATTTTTATTGAGTGATAAATCCAATTCAGCTGCCTGCAATCCTGATTTCACAATACTGGCTGGTGAGCAGGTTGAAAGAGAACCGTCTAAAGCAATATTAATGAGAGTTGCAGAAAATTTTTCCATCTTTGCACTATCACCAAGCAACTGCATAATTCGTGTTTGGGTAGCCTTCCCATTGATCAGTGCTTTTATTGTTGATTGACGTGTTACAGCAGGTTTATTTTCCTCTTTATTTTGTTGTTGATTATTCATAACCATTCCTTTTACGAGTTTAAGCAGTTAATTCATTGCTTGTTAGTTAAATAACTGTGGAAATCTTGCTTTGGCTTCTTCTTTCAAGGCATTTTCAAAGGCTTCTGTGCCTGTTAATGCGTAGTAGAAATCACCAAAGCCGTTATTTTCTAATAGGCTTTCGAGTTCATCAGAGAGAGCAATTTCAGCTTCGTGTTGTTGATCTTGCTTATCGTAATGTGCTTCAATTTCTATCCGTCTTTGTTCATTGAGGCAGTCAGGCATTTTGTTGCTCCTTAACATAACGAGGTATGTTTACGTTCTTTTGGTTGTTGTGGTAATCCACTCGTTGATTGAGGTAGGTAATGCAGTTTAATTCGCTCATATAGCCTGTTTTTCCGCCGACTTTTTCAATTTCTTTGCCATCAAGGTAGATATATCCCCAGAACATTCCATTTTTGCCTTTGATTACTTTGGTTTTAGCTTGGGGCAGAGTTGCGTTGGTTTGTGGTTTCATTGTGCCACCTCACACTGTTTTTGGCGTTGTTCATATTCCACACTGCGGTAAATGTGCAAGAAAGGGTCTTTGCAGGGGTTGTAGGGTGGTTCGATATAGCTATCATCGAAGTAGCTTTCGGGTGTTGCGATGGGCTGTTCTTCGATGGGGCTAGATTTTGCTTGGGTGAGTGTTGTGCCAACTACTAGGCAGAAAGCAATGATAAATAAGGCGCTGAGAAGTATGTTTTTCATTTTGTGTTCCTTTTTTAGTCGATTTAGTGAATTTAGGGTGCAAAAATCCCCCGCTGGTGAACTGTTCGGAAAAACCGAACAATTCAAGCGGTCGGATTTGGGGAAATTTAGCGTCTAGTTAGTCTTGGACGTTGTGGATTTCCGCTATTGAAATTGCGGATTTTGGGTAGCACTCGGGAAAGGCTTGTGTCTTCCCACGGGGTTACGTTGAGTGTTTGGCTCAGGTTGAGCAATATTTTTCTTGCTCGCTCGATTGAGAACTTATATTCCGTTGCGTGGCTTTCTGCGGTAGGTGCAAAATGTGAGCCAATTGATCGAAGTGCGGGGGCAAGGTTGTCAATTAAATCACGCTCTTTTTCTGCGATAAACCAAAGCCAGAGTAGGGTAGAAATTTCGTCTTGAGTTAATTCAAACGTGAATTTCTTTTCTTCCACAAGCGGTAGGTTAGGTTGTGAATTTTGTACATTGCCGACTTCTTTATCGAGAATATCAAGTACCCAGCGTCTGAACTCTTTTGCGACTTTGGTGTGTGAGAGCATTCCGATAAGGTGGCAGCCACGCAATGAGAAGATACGGACTTTTTGCATTCCGCCTGCGGTTTGCATTTCGACAAGTTGTGTCATACAAGGGGTAAATTCATCTTGGTGGCGATCATAAAGGTTTTTAACAGACTTAAATGGATCTGAATAACCTAATGCTTTTCCAATTTCTGTAACAGTTAGCCAAATTTGATTTTGCTGATTAATAGCCGAAAGTGTTTTATTTTGAAATGTTAATGTAGTCATTTTGACTGCTCCTAGTACAAGTTTTAAAACTCATCACTAGCCACTGCAATAACTGGTGATGAACTGATCAAGGTTTGCAGTGCCGTTGTACTAGGTAAACGGTGGATCTTTCGATCCCCTTAATCAGTTCATCATTGACTACTTATGAAGGGGGGTATCAATTTGATGTACCCCTTTAAAAGGTTTGATTTACTGATTTTCGGCTATAAAAAAAGCCACCATTTAGGCGACTAATTATCTCTACCGCCTAGTACTAATTCAGGGCTGCAAATCCCGACTTTCTGTTGAAAGTGAGATTATCTTAATCCGAAGTAGGGGCGGTGTCAAATAAAAAAAGCCCCATTGAATGCAACAGGGCTTGAGTGTGATTATCGGTAACTTTTATTTCCACCTGAGGTAATGCAGTAACGCCCACCTCTTGGGCCGTAACAATATCCATATCCGCAAGGGCAGCCACTACTGTAATAGATTTTGCGCTTTTTAGCGGTTTTTATTGGCTGATTTACCGATGCAGACTTTTGGATTTTATTCGCTTTAGGTGTCGAAGAATGGCGATGATTTGATTTCGGATTAGCATTCTTGACCGTTGTAGTCGCTTTATTTTTCGGTAGTTGATAGCTAGATTCTAATAATTGGCTTTCTAGTACGCCTTTTTTACCTATATCATCGCTGACTTCTTGTAATTTATTTTCTGCGAATAACAGATCTATTTTAACTTCTTGCCAAATAAATTTTAAAGAGTTAGGCAATAAATTTACGGTTAAAACGCTAGGCTTTCTTCCTGCAAATCCCTCAATTCTATGTTTCCCTGCAGGTAGATTTACTAAAATATAGGTTTGAGGACCTGTTCTCGCTATTCTCTTTTCATCAATATAGATATCCATACCGACATCACCGCCGAGTATTTCATTTCTATATATATACAGGTTTGATGTGCCATCACTAGGCACATTAAACATTTTAGCTACATAATCTTGTTGGCGAGGGGCTTTAGTCCCACCTGCACAACCAACCAATACTAATGCCAATAATCCAATTAATAATTTTTTCATTGAAAACCGCCCCCCAGAAGATACAAAAAAAGCCACTTAATTGTGGCTTATGACTTTCTGTTGAAAGTGGGGATAGTCTAGAACAAAGAGCAGTGGGTTGTCAATTAGATTTATATAAGTGGTTCAGTGTTATTGACCATATAATCGTAAAGGCAAAGTAATCGTCTATAGTCAGTGCTATCTTTATTTTGATATGTACTAAGATATTCTTTACATTCATTTAAGGAAATATTTCCTTGGAAAATTTCAAAGAATATAGCCCCTTCTTTAGCAGAAGGTACTATTTCATCACTATTAATAATATCTTGTATAGAATAGTTGCTGCTAATATGTTTTTCTTTAATTCTGTTTATATGTGATTTTAGTTTTTTGATTTGAATTTCTTTGTATTCTTCAACTTTATCTAATGTATGGGATATTTTATTAAATCCAAAAATAGGAAAGAAATCTCTAGATCTTATTTTTTGGTGATTTAATAAATTTATTAATGGAACATTTTCTTCTTCAATAATAGTAAAGTAGTTTTTCATCATTTCTGACAAGTTCTGATATTTATATTCAACTGTTTTAGTTGAACCAATAGCGAGAATTTTTTCATCATTTCTTAATGAGTCAATGTCCTCAGTAATACTTACCTTAATATTACCACCGCCACTAACTATTTCAGCCATTACATTTTGGACTTTTCTTATATCCATAGCGGTTACGGGTAATACTAAATGTGAGATGGCTTGGTAAATTTGAGCATAGTTATCTGTTTTTATTTTATTAATTCTAATAAGCTCATAGCCTTCTAGGTCAATATCATGTTCACACACTTCACTAGATTGAGAGCCTGCCTCATATTCTACAAGTAGGAAGTTATCTTTTATTTTTTTAGCTTGTTCTGAGTTTGGTTGAACATAAGTAAAAATGGTTTTTAACAGGGATTTAATATTGTTATCACCAATACTATAACCAATAAAAATAATAGGGTTATGAATAAACAATGATAATAATTGAGCTCGAATTAGTTCGTGTCTTTTATCAAAATTAGTATAATCTTCTTTCGTAATTATCATGCTTTCTGGCGCGGAAACGCAGCCGTGGATCTTATAAAGAGAACCATAAGGATTGCTTAATAGAATATTATTTCCAATTAGAGGGTTAAATTCAAATATATCTTCAATTAATTTATCATAATTTGTTGTAATAATTGAGCCTATGTTTTTTCTAGCTTTTTTAAGTAGTGAAATTTCTTCATTTAAACTTTGTTCATTTTTTTTATTGAGATTATTTAATATTTCAGCGATAAATATTTTTAACCTAGATACTGTTTTATTTTGTTTAGCTAGTTCAAAAAATTTATCATTTACACTTTTAAAGTCAGGGTGGTCTCTGTTTTGCTGAAGAAAATCTGTAAATCTTTGTTCTAAGATAGAGGCTATTTGGTCAAAATTTTTATGGTTATGTTGTACTTTTAATTCCAGATACTTTTCATCGTTATTATCCATTTTTTCTGCAATATGTTGTAATAGTCCATCCCAACTAAATGAATTTTCTAGATAGCGTAAACTAAATCCTGTACCGATAAAAAGCACTGGGTGATTTTGATAATTTTTAATAAAGTCATCAATGTTCATTTTTCTTGTCTCGAGCATCATAAATTATCCTTAGTGTACCAGTTAGTTAAAGAGAGATCGATTACGATTTTTGATAAAAATCCCACATCTTAGGTGGGAGAGCGGAGTGTTTATACCATTCAGAACCGCACTCTCTTAGGTGAACAAAAACACTTAAAAACCTAAAGGGGGATAGAATGCGGTTTTGAATAGTGCCTATTTTTAAACGAGAATAGGCAAACTCGTCCTTGGGTTCACCACAAACACACAAAGGAACTTGTCGTCTATTTTGTGTTGATGTATATTATTTATACCACAAACACAAAATAAGGAATGATGATGAAAACGGCGAAACGAGAAACATCAAAAGAACGGGCTCACGTCCCACCTAAACCAACGCCTAAACCCAAATGAGGATATATGAATGGAAAATAGCAAACGAAGTGATTTAGTATTTAAACTATATTACAGCTATAATTTAGAACGTTTGTTTTACTGCCTTAACTCTCGTCTTAATAATCTCTTTACGATTATTCAATTATTACTTTCATCCGCTATTATTGGTGATTTAAGCCGATACTCTTCAGATTTTAATCTTAACATTGCTATTGGTATTATTTTAGCCGTATTAAGTGCGTTATCTTTTGTTTACCGTTTGGGTGAAAAAGCGGTCGCCTCACAAATTACAATGAACAGATATTCAGCGTTGATTCATCGTTATTCAATGATGAGTGATGATGAAATTTCTGAGGCGTTGTTAGAGATCAATTCGATTGATAACCCTATTACAGGCGTTCTTGTAGAGATTGCCTATAAGCGTTCGGCTATTCAGCTTGAATTACAAGATGATACCAAGCTCAACTGTTACCAGAAATTTATTGCTAAATTTTGTGGCGAAAAGTTCTAATCTACGACCATCTTGATGATCTTTAAATCAATTCCCGACAGCCACAGGTTCTTTTTTCTTTTGCTCGAACGGTGTGGGGCGTTTTCTTGCCTTTATTGAAATTGTAGTTTGCTACATCAATTAAAGGCTTGGTTTTTACGGGAACACTACAAGCCCGTTCAACTTTAGATAAGGTGGATTTAGGCTTTCGGTTTTTTGCAAAACGCCGAACTTTTCGACCTGCTGCACCGAGTTCTCTCACCTCAGTTTTTTCACAGTATTTTTGCCCTGCTTGGCGTTGAATAATCATTGTCATTTCAGACTCCCTTTTATGCCATTCAAAACTGCACTTGCTAAAACTCGTCTTTCGCTAGTGATTAAGATTGAAAACAATCTCGCTCAGTGTTGATGTGATGTTGTTTGAATGCAGTTTTGAATAGTGCCTATTAAGGCAATAGCGTGTTTACCTCAGCCACCCTCGTACACGTTTACGAACCATTAAGGCTTTAGGGTGTTATTCGTTTTGTTAAAGAACATTGCAGGGTTACTGCGTTTTGATGTGTGTATTAAACTACAAGTTGATAAACAAATCAACATAAAGTTTATATTAAAATTTATGTCTGTTTATTTATGTTGTTTAATTTGTTGATTTTCAAGGGAAATAAATTTTAGGAAAGGTGTTTGATTGGTTGTTTTTTGAGCTGGTGAAAATGGGGGAAGAGTAGAAGTAGTAAAAATCTATGAGAAATAGCCGCTTGTGGAAGGAAAAGTGTGAAAAATTAGGGGAATTTTCCCTTTTTCCCCTGGATGTTGTGATAGGCATGGTGGATTTTAGACAAAGAAAAACAGCCTGGGTGTTTTGATGATTACTCTGTTTTATTGAGATGGTTGAACAAGTCTTGTTCGTTATGAATAGAAACTCCAATTAAAGATTCTGAATCAATATGGCGAGCTAATCGTGTTTTCAACTTTTTAAGCTCTTTCTCTGACAAAAGATTTTCATTTTCTTGGATTTGTTTTTTTAAGCTTTTAATACTGTATTTGATATTTTTTCGCATTCTTAATATCGCAGGTGTTGTAAAGAATCGACCTACGACAAGTGATACCAACCAACTTAATATAGGCGTAAGTACTGGTGCAAAAAGAGTTGTAATTTCAGCAAATTCAGGGTAATTAGGTGTGATATAATAATGAATGATTAGAGATAGTATTGTTCCAATGCCTGCTGTGTAAGAGCTGTACTCCAACATTGAAAAAGGTTTAGCCACACTGCTATTTTCTGACATTAGCAACCTCGTCTTTTTTAATAGCATCAATTTGGTCAATAATAGATGATTTCATTGAAATTTTGATTTGTTTTGTGCTTTGTAGTTTGCCATTATGGTAATGTACAATTTCAATAATATGCACTGGGTGTCGCCATTCATTCACATAGAAAGCGATAATTTTGATAAGGCGTGAGAAAATGGGGGTACATAAAATGACCCCTAAAAAGAGCATAATACTGTTGATATGCTCAAGGAATAAGTTACTGAGATTCCCCATGTTCTGAGACAAGCCTTCTTTCTGATCGTGCAAGATGATGCTTCACTTTGAGAATAGTGTAGCTCTCTTTTGTCTGTTCGCCAAATTGATTTACGGTTTTTTGTATAGTTACTGTGAAGAGATCTCCTTTTTGAAAGCTGGCAATGTCATTGTTGATCTTAGTAATAAAAGCTTCATCCATAATTTCAACAGGTATGTATTTATTTTGATAATACATTTCCCAACCTTTGTTTCCTCTAAAGCTAATTGTTGTAAGGGAAATTGTCGTATCAAATGGTGGTTCAGGCTCTTGATTTGAACTCGTCTCCATTTTTCTTACTATTTCGATCTGCGGTGCTTTCAGTAAGGTAAGTGATTTGCGAGTTTCTTTTCCTTCTGGTTTTTCTCCATCACCTTCAAAAATACGGAATGTTGGGTTAGGTTTTTCAAGAACGGGGGAGAGAAGTTGTTGAACAGTCTCACGAATTTCTTTATTCCCAAGTAATTTGGCTACATTTTTATCTTTTGTGATTTCTTGCCCATCGACACGCAAGGTAATGTTATCAGATTTATCTTTAGTGTGTACGGCGATTACAGTTTTACCTTTGGTCTCTTCAATTGCGTTAAATAGTGAGTCTTTAATTTTGGTAGCACCATATCCTATACCGATGTAAGGGAGAACATCAATTACTTGACTAGCCATATTGTAGTAATCAATCCCAAAAACGACTTCGAGTGATCCTGCTTGCGCTGGGGTTTTTACGAAAACGCCGATACTTTTACGACGACCAGGGTTTAATAATCTATCGGATCTTTCAATTAGTTCTTGCATAGCTATGATTGCTTGCCCAAGTTCTTTGGCGTTGAGTTTATGTTCTTTCAGTTTAGGGTCGTTTGCATCATAAGAAATAGTAATATACTCCGTTCGAGTGATTTTACGTTCTCTCTTTTTACTCATTCTATCTTCCTTTTATAATTTGGTTATTTTCACCCAATAAAATTCAGCTTTTGGCTTTGGTGCTTAGCCACCACGCCAGACTTTTCTTCCGATAATTTGTAGATTTTCTAAATCTTCGTCATCAATGTTAATTGGTTCGTAATCCGTGTTAAAGCTGATTAATTGCAAGCCTTTCCCCGTTCGTATAACTTGCTTAATGTAGAAATTATTGTGGTAAATGAGGGCATATATTTCCCCATCTGCAATTTCAACATCAGTAATATCTACTATCACAGTATCCCAATCTTCTAAAACAGGGGTCATACTATGACCTCGAACATACATTGCCTTACAACTCTTCGGAGATAGACGTTTGGCTCTGAACCACGCTTCTCTAAATAATAGAGGTTCGTCTGATTTTCTTGGAATCCATTCAATCATTGGTTTACCTGTGCCTGCTGAGAGTTTTATGTCGTAGAGGTCAATTTCAATATGTGTATCGGAATAATCCATATCATCATCTATTGACTCTACATCATCTGTCATTTTCTCTGTATCAGCACCTAGAATCCAATTTACAGAGTAGCCAAGCTTCTGCCCAATCAATCTTGCTGATTTTGGGCTAATCTGTCCTCTTTTTATCCAATTAGTTACCGCTTGAGCTGATACGCCAGCTATTTCAGCTAATTCATTTTTTTGTAGATTTTTTTCCGAAAGAATTCTTTTAAGCCTTTCTGAAATAAGGTTTGAGATTACATCTGTCATAATTTTCCTTTTATATATCTATGTAATATAAACGTTCTGTTTATATTTTCAAATCAATCTTTAGTTTACTTTTGTTTTGTTGTGGTTTAACATTGGGTTTATTTAACTAAACAAAAGGAAACTGTATGACACCGCTAGAGAAAGCCATTCGTGCAGCTGGTTCACAAACTAACTTAGCGAAGGCTATTGGTCAAAGCCCGCAATTTATTTTCCAAATGAAAAAACGTGGGGGGCAAATATCTACTCGAGTTGTATCTCCTGATGAATGGGTAAAAGCAACAGGATTGAGTAAAAAGGAATTATTTCCTGAATACCACGTTTAATTTACCACTTCCCCTTAAATAAATATTCAAGAAAAAAGGACAAATTTTCATGAACAGCAAAGATATTCAGCGATTACTTCTCATAGATTGTAAAAATTCGTCTGGTGGAATTACTTCTTTAGCTCATGCATTAAGTAAATGCCCCAAAATATTCAGCAATAAAATCAATGTGGAATGTGAATCAAATCACTTATCGTTTCAAGAAGCGATTGATTTGATTGTAATGACGAACAGTATTCGAACGTTATCCGCAATGGCTTCATCGGTCGATCATATTCTTGTGCCTATGCCAAATTGCAATGTCAGCAATGCTGATGTTGTGCAACGGTTTGTGGATTTATCTATCCAGTGTGGGCAATTAGGACAAAAAATGAAAAAAGCGATGGCAGAAGATTCTGAACTTGGCGTTGCTCTTTCAATAAAAGAAAAACGAGAGATGGCAAATGTGGTTAAGCAAATGACCGCTATTTGCTTGTGTTTGGAATTGGAATTAGATGAGAAATAAAAAAATGCCACCGTGTGTGGTGGCAAGTTTTAATCAACCTAACGGAGGTTTATTTTGAATACGAGTCAATTATTACCGATACAGAATAAAAATGCAAGCCTTACGATGAGCAGTCGTGAAATTGCAGAGTTAGTAGAGTCTAGACACGATTCAGTTAAAAGAACGATTGAGCGTTTACAGGAAAAGAAACTAATTCAACTTACACCAATGGTGGAAGTTAAAAATCATTTAGGTCAGTCAGTATTTGAATATCAACTTATTAAACGTGATACCTATATTGTGGTTGCTCAATTATCACCAGAATTTACGGCTCGTTTAGTTGATCGCTGGCAAGAATTAGAAAACCAACAAGCGGTTAAATTGCCACAAAGTTTTTCAGAAGCGTTGTTGTTAGCAGCAGAGTTACAGGCGGAGAAAGAGCGTAATGCGCCGAAGGTGGCTTTCGTTAATCACTATGTTGAAGTAGGAACAAGTAAATCGTTTCGTGAAGTGGCGAAGATTTTAAAAATGCCTGAAAAGGCACTTATTAGCCGTTTGATTGAAGACAAATGCTTATATCGTCAATCGGGCAATTTATTGCCTTATCGAACAGCTCATTCAAAGGAATTGTTTACTGTGAAAACGGGGACAGCCGAACACGGACATAATTACACACAAACAAGAGTAACAGCTAAAGGGATTGAGTGGATTGCTCAACGCTATGCTTCGGAGTTAATGCTATGAGCAAATTATTGATAGATGATCAACCACTGCAAGTTTTGCCTGCGTTAGCAGAGGCAATTGGGTTAAATGAAGCCCTTGTATTGCAACAGATCCATTGGTTGTTAGAGCGAAGCCGTAATCAAGCAGAAGGTAAATCTTGGGTATATAACACTTACGAACAATGGAGAGAAAATCACTTTAGGTTTTTTTCCTTATCAACGGTTCGTAGAACAATTGATAACCTTGAGAAATTAGGGTTACTTATTTCCACGACAAAATTTAACAAAATGAAAGTGGATAAAACAAAGTGGTATTCCATTGATTATCAGGCGTTAAATGCCCTTGAAATTACGACTGCTAAAAATGACAGACCATCTGCTCAAAATGAGCAGTCGAACGGTTCAAATTGGACAGATGTGTCTGTTCAATTTGAGCAGACCAATAACCAAGAGAATATCCAAGAGACTCCTACAAGAGATATTAAAAAAACTACGCAAAAAAAATCTGCGGATTTGGACTTGTTGGAGGAATTCGGTATCACTGGGCAACTGGCAGAAGATTTTATTCGGCTTCGCAAAAGTAAAAACGCCCCGATTTCTAAAACGGCGTTATCCCGATTGGAAAAACAAGCTGACTTAGCAAAACTACCACTTCGGGAGGTGGTGGAAATTATGATTGAGCGAAATTGGCAAGGCTTTAAAGCCGATTGGGATTGGCAGAATGGAAAACCTCGTGCTTCAAACGGGACAACGGCTAAAGACTCGTTCAGTGATGAAAATACCGATTGGTGGGTCGGCAAAACGATTGAAATTAGAGGTCAGCGATGAAATCAGTAGAACAACTTGCACAACCGAGCTTAATTGGGCGTGAGCCGCACTATCAAGCACCGACAAAGCAAGAAATTCCCTCTCAAGTTGCTCGATTTGTGGATAGATTGTTTACCCGACTAAAAGCGATTTTCCCCGCGTGGAAATCAGCATTTGCCTCAGAAAATGATTACAACGAGGCAAAAGTTATTTGGCTTGAAGCCTTGGTGAATAATGGGATTACTACGGCAGAGCAGTTTAAACAGGGCATTGTTCAAGCAGAAAAATCGGAAAGCCCATTTTTCCCTAGTGTGGGGCAGTTTATCGCTTGGTGCAAATTGGTTGATTATTCTGTTTTAGGACTACCCGATGAAGAGCAATTATACCGCCGTATTCAAGCATTTATGGGCTACGGAATGGAGAATTTGCACGAGTTTAAGTTTCATTCACACGCTGAATACTGGCTGATTACGGGGCTGTATTGTCGTAATAAGACAGGGGAATGGACGGAGAAACAATTACGAGAATCCATTAGCAAAGAGCTAGTAAAAATGGCGAAGCGGTTGAAGTCGGGTGAGGTTATTCCAGCACCTAAAATCACCTTGCCAAGACAGGAAAAACCGAGATTGAGTAGAGAAGAAATTTGCCAGCGTTGGCAGCAATTACGTTCAAGTTTGGAGGCTAAACAATGAGCTTTGACAAAGATACTTACCGTACCCCTCGTTATGTGTTTAATTGGTTAGAACAACGTTTTGCGTGGTTTGATTTAGACGGCTGTGCGACAGCACAAAATACTCTGTGTCATCGTTGGATTGGCAAGGGAAGCGATATTATGGAAGATTTTCTCGCAGAGGATTTTGTCGAGTGTTTGCTCGATGAAGTCGCAGAGCAATGCGGTATGTTACGCATTTTCGTCAATCCGCCGTATAGCAATCCAATGCCATTTGTGAAGCGTGCCGTAGCGTTAGTTGAAGCGGGTCATTTGGTTGTGATGTTACTTCCAGCGGATAAATCCACAAAGTGGTATCAAGTTATTCAAGAGAATGCGAGTGAAGTGATAGACATCATCGGTGGTCGGATTAACTTTATCAATCCAGCTACAAACCAAGAGGCGAAAGGCAATAACAAAGGCTCAATGGTCGTGGTGTTTGATCCCTTTATGCAAGGGTTCGTTACTCGCCAAGTAACGTTAGATTTTGTGAAAGCGAGTGGTGGGTATGGCAAGTAAAGTGAAACGAAAAACGGTTATCTGTGCGGTGAAATACCCGAATGGTGAAGTGATTGCAGAAACAGAATACGACCGTAATTTATTAAAAAGCCTTCCGATTGGTTCGGCTGTAAAGATTATTCCTTTTTCAAATAATCGCAATTACCAACATCACAAGAAATTATTTTCGTTACTCGAGATAGGCTTTGAGTATTGGCAGCCTGAACTAAAAGTCATTTCAGATAGCGAAGAATGGGCATTTTATACCCCACTAAAAATGTTAGCTCAGTCAAGCAATATTGATTTTGATGCGATTAAAGTTTTTGCAGATCAATGCCGTAATGAGTTGAAGCAACGCCGAGAAAATAAGCTTGATTATGAGGGAATGAAAACCCTTGAAGGCTACTTAAATCACGTAATGCTCAAAGCAGGTTTTTACGATATTAAGCCCGCAATAAGTGGTGGCACATTTAAAGAACGATGGTCGATAGCCTTTGACAATATGTCTCAAGAACTTTTTAACGAAGTTTATAAAGGCGTATATGGCGTGATTTGGAATGAAACGTTATGCGGTGTCTATGAAAATGAGTGGCAGTTAGACAACAAAATTAATCAATTAGTTGGGTTTTATTAAGAAAGAAATGAAAAAGTATAAAGACGATATTTTAGGTTACTTCACACTGATTTTTATCGCTGTGGGGATTTACTGGTTGCATTGGGGGTAGGTATGGCAAAGAGACCGAAAGAGCAGAAATGCCGAGCCTGTGGTAATTATTTCATTAAGACGTGGAGTACTACGCAAGTGGTTTGTTCGGTGAAGTGTGCAATAGTGATAGGTAAGAAGAAAGCCGAAGAGAAACGTAAAAAACAGGATAAAGCAGACCGCTTGCAACGGAAAGAACGGTTACAAGCATTAAAAAACCGTGCGGATTGGTTAAAGGATTTACAAACGGTATTCAATAAATTTATTCGCCTACGGGATAAAGATTTGCCGTGTATTTCTTGTGGTCGCCATCACTCGGGGCAATATCACGCTGGGCATTATCGCAGTGTTGGGGCTTGTCCTGAACTCCGTTTTGATGAGTTAAATGTTCATAAGCAATGTTCAGTGTGTAATAACCATAAGAGCGGAAACATTACAGACTATCGAATTAACTTAGTGCGAAAAATTGGGACAGAAGAGGTTGAACGGTTAGATCAACACAATCACCCGCCTTTAAAGCTAACGATTGATGAGATTAAGGATTTGATAAAGGTTTATAAGGCGAAAGTAAAGGAGTTGGAACGTGGCTGAGAAATTATTGGAGCAACCAAAACAAGAGTGGATTGAGAACCATTTGGAAAAGTGGGGAGCTTGGGTATTCAGTGGGTTAGATTTTGAAAGCCGTATGAATATGATTGCGAAGTTAATGCTTTCAGCCGACCCCGACCGAATTGCGGTACCTGAACGTGAGATGTGTGGTGATGAATTGGGATTAGTGATTAGTTCAGTGGTCGGATATTGCATTAAGAACCCGTGTCCGTTGGATTACAAGTACCTTGAAGCGAAGTATGTTTACGGACGTTCGGTCTATGCGATTGCGAAGTATATGTGGGCGAAAGATAAGTCAATATCAGTAAATGCGTGGTATAAAAGAGTTACACAAAGCTTAAAATCATCAGAATGGATTGTCGCTAAGTTTCTCGATCTTGCGCTTAAAAATCATAAAAATGCGGACAAGTTGAAGAAATTTGCTTTTAGCGTGTAAAAAACTATTGAATTTGGTGGTGGTTTCATATACTATATCAGCAATGTTGGTCGTGTTGTAAGCGGTTTCAACGAAAAGAATTTTATCAGCCCTGAAACAGAAATGTTTCGGGGCTTTATTTATTCTGTTGTTCTGCAAATTGTTGTACAGCTTGGGTAACCAGTTGCGTTTGAGAGATGTTCAGTTCTTTGCTTAGTTGTTCAATTAAAGCGATAGTATCGAGATGAAGTTTAAAGCCTTTTACTTTAACGCCTCGTTTTATATCGCTACGTTTTTGAATTTCAGCTATTGACATTGCCATAGTATTTTCCTTATTATTGGCTTTGAAGAACGAGAGAGGTTTCCCCCTCTCGTTGAATTATCATCAAATTAGTAGGCTGGGGAGCTCATCACTAATAAGATGATAACTAGGATAATGTATTTAAACATTTGGTTATCCTCTTCAAAGTTGGTGGGATTAAAGGTCGCCACCAGCTCGTTTTAGCGAGATTGCTAAAACAATTTGATTGTAGGTTAAACTACAATATATTGCAAATACTTTTTACAGCCCTGATCGGAAACGGTCGGGGCTTTTTGTTTTTAATAATTAAGGAGTTCTTATGGATTTAATAAAATGGATTGAAAGTCAAGGTTACAAAGTTACTAGTTTAGGTGCTCAGCCTCCTATTTTTGAACGTTATAAGCCAATTAATAATAAGATTAATAATGGGATAGTTACACCATTAAATCATAAAGAAATGGTGAAAGCATTATTAGATAATGCAAAGAAGAATAATGTAAAGTGCCCTGTATGCAATAAAGAGAATTGCCCTATTTTTTTGAGAGATTTAATGGTATTGAATAAATCAAAAACAGATAGTGATGTTCTTAGGAATATGCTGTTAAAACATTCGCAAAATAAGTCAGATGAGATTACAAAATCTAATGAAATTAAATCTCAATTTAATAAGATTGAACAAGATATTTCCGAACAACTGGGAAAATTAGGTATTCCTTATTCTAAAGAAGTTCAGTCCCAAGCCTTTATCAATTATTATAATGCAATGCATTATTTAGATATATCGAAGACCAATAACCCCACAAGATATAAAGATGTATATCGTGGTTATTCTCCTTTATATGGTTATACAAAAGATGAGATAGCTCGTATTGCAATTTGGGGCTTCAATGATATTGGACAGCGAATTTCGGCAGGGGCAAATTATGCAACTGTGATTAGTATCAAAGAGATGATCATGCCATATGTTTTAGCAGAAGGTGTTGGTGGAACTGCATCGGGAGGAGTTTATGGTTATTTCTCATTGAAGAATAATGTTTTCTCTGCAAATTTAGGTATTAATAGTAGTAATAAGGAAGTTTTGAATAATAGTAGTTTTCATCCATCAACTGTAAGCATTTATTCAAATGATGGCCATTTAATTTTGAAAAAAGGCATCAGACAGTACCAAAATGTAGTTCATCATCCTAATGAGCGAAATATTGGTGGTATTGAGGCAGTTATTCCAGAGCATTATCGAGGCACAAAGTTAACGATTGTAGCGAACTTAGCCTTTCAGTATAATTCAGGAAGTGGGATTGTGCCAGCTGGAGAGTTTACTGATGTTAAAAAAGAGGTTTTATTTAAGTAACAGAATTATTTCTATCATAGTGATAATTAGTGTTTTATTTTTTTGTTGGTTTACTTATGTTCAAGCTGAACAAAGGAATGAAATTCGGGCGAGAAATATTATTATTATAAAAGCTAAGGCTGAAAATGATACGCAGACTTTATTAGATATAGAACGTTACCTTGAGAAAAAAATGCAGTCAGAATTTTTTCAAGATCATAGGGTACAGTATATGCAAGTTCTTCTTGTATTGAGAAAATTTGACAAGATTATTGATGTTTTTGATAAAGATATTCATAGTCGTAAGAATCTGCGAACAGACATACCTTATATTGTTTGTGTCTCTAAATATAAGCTTAATCTTAATGGCAAGGAATGTGCTGAGGAATATTTAAATACATTAAAAAAAGATCCTTTATATTATAATAATTTTATGTATTGGTTGTTTGCTATCTTAGCAGGTAAAAAATCTGTTGAATTAGAACAAGATGTTCATAAATCTACAATGGATAAAGAATTTTTAAGAAGATTCTTAGAGTTAGAAGTGACAGAGGATACTATTATAAATTCTTTCTAGGTAATATATTACATAATCTAACCGCTTGCATAGCAATATGTAGGCGGTTTTTTATTAGGAGAAAGGAAAGTAATGAAGAGATACAACTTTCTATTTACGTTTACGCATAACGGTAAAGAACAGGGTATTCCTATTCAAGCTGAAAGCGTGAGTGATGCAAAGGCTTTAGCGAAGAGTATTACGGATGGTTTACATTATGCAAATGATTACGAGGAAGTCGTAGAGCAAGCTGATTCATTTAAAGAGCAGAAGATAGCTTGGATTTGTGCTAAACCCGTTGAAGAACTTCCCTTTCCATTTAAGCAGCTAAAACAGGCTGCTTTATTTTTTGCTTATGGCACTGACTGCCAATGCTGTTTGGGTTATCGCATTATGGGTGCGTTAGTTCTTGGTAGTATTGCAGGTTATTTGGTGGGGTAAGGGTAATGGCGAAGAAATCTTATGACTGGGTCGCAATTAAAGTTCAGTTCATCAATTCTTCGCTAACCATCTCTGAATTTTCAGAAAAATATAGTATACCGTTTGGTACTCTGAAGAAGCAAGTGGCACAAGGCTCTTGGCTAGATGAACGATCCCAAGTTGGTACTGAAACGGTACGGAAAAGCGTAGAAGTATCTTCTGATATACGGGCGTACCAATTAACGGAACTGGATAATAAAACATTAGCATTAATTGGTAAGGCTCAAGATAAATTAGCAAGAATGATTGAACAGTCGGCTGAAGCAAAAGAGCTGAAAAGTATTTCAAGTGCGATTGTGGATTTGCAAAAAGGTTATCGATTGGCTCTTGGCGCAAGTACAGAAAACCAATCTAAACAAGATGTCAGTGAGTTTGCAGATTGGGTTAAGGAGATAAGTCGTGAATGATGAAGAATTTGAGCTTCTACGGCGAGAGTTTCGGATTAACTTTCCTTTCTATACGGCGAAATGTTTAAAAATTAGAACGAAAACAGAAGGGGTGCAACCATTCTTGTTAAATTCGGTTCAGCGTGATTTAAACGATCGCATTGATAATGAACTGGCAATGAAAGGACGAGTTCGCCTTATTATTTTAAAGGCGCGTCAGATGGGGATTAGTACCTTTGTGAATGCAAAGTTCTTTCATCGTTCTACTTTTTATCCAGGTGTTAAATCAATGGTGCTAACGCATTTAGACAGTGCGACAAAAGAGCTGTTTGAGATGACACGCCGTTATTATGATTATTGCCCTGATGAGTTTAAGCCTAAAGCGAGCAAAGACAATACAAATGAACTGGCATTTAATGATTTAGACAGTGCAATGAAAACAGCGACAGCGGGTAGTAAGAATGTGGGACACGGTTCAACAATTCAGTGTTTACATTGGTCTGAGGTTTCTCGTTCTAAGCATCAAGCAGAAATGACAACAGGGGTAATGCAGGCAGTGCCAAGTGGTGATGGTTCTATGATTATTCTCGAATCTACTGCAAATGGTATTGGTGAGTATTTTCAGCAGACGTGGGAAGAAGCCATTCGAGGTGAAAATGAGTTTACGCCAATTTTTTATCCGTGGACGGCAATGTCTGAGTATCGCCAATCTGCGGAGGGGGTTGAGTTTAGCCAAGATGAGCGAGATTACCAAGCATTGTATGGGGTTGATGATGAGCAGTTAGCTTGGCGACAGAATAAAATGCGGCAATTTAAAGGCTCACCTGAGGAAAAGTTAGCGCAATTTCGAGAGCAATATCCTATCACGCCTGAAGAAGCCTTTCAGTCTAGCGAAAATGCGTTCATTCATAGTGCTGCTGTTAAAGAGGCTCGCAAAGCAAATCTTGAACCTTATGGTGCAATAGTTTGTGGGGTCGATCCTGCTGCAGGTGGTAAAGACAGCACGGCGATTGTTATACGACAGGGTAAAAAAGTTTTAAAAGCCTATCGCTTCAAGCACCCAGATTTAATGGCGATTGTTGGTCGCTGTGTTGATGTTTTGCATACTTATAAAGTCGATATGATGTTTGTTGATGCCGTCGGCCTAGGGTTGGGCGTACATGCTCGTTTGGTTGAACTTGGGTATGCTGACAGAGTTCTTGATGTTAAAGCAAGCAGAAGAGCTGATGAACCTGATGCCTATGTGAATAAGCGAGCAGAAATGTGGGACAGGATGTCGCAATGGTTTGATAACGGTGCGGATATTCCTGATAACGATATTTTTGAAAGTGATTTATTAAGTTTAACCGCAGACTATGATTCGAGCCGAAGATTAAAAATGCAGAGTAAACAGGCATTGAAGTTTTCACCTGATTTAGCTGATGCTCTTTCATTTACGTTTGCATTAAACCATGTAATGCCTAAATCGGAACAACCTGAAGAGTATGAAGGGTTGAGTAGAGCACCAACTTATGGAGGGAGTATGTTAAATGGAAAAGTTTAACGATGATGAAATTGATTTGCCTGATGATGAAGATGAATTAGAAGACGTCTACGATGAATTAGCTGAAAAAGTGGTGGAATGTTTTCGGCAGGCTAAACGTTATCGTACATCCTTAATGGTTCAAGGAAGAAGCATTGAAGATTGGTTGGTCAGATTAGATGATGCGTATCATAAAATTCACGCCCCGGAAGAATTAGAAGCAAGACCCAATATGCGGTCGTATTTTGGGCTAATTCAATTAAAAGTGAATATGATTAGTAGCTATATGCGTTCTAAATATGCTAACCCGACTAATCCACCCTTTAATATTACGCCTACACCGATCGTTGAATTACCTGAAAATAAACAAGAGCAAGGATTAGAGCGTGTAAAAGCTCAATTACTCAATAAATTGATTGAGGCAAATTTACCCCCTGAAGCGATTATGGGTGAAGATGGATTCTTTCTTCCTGAAGTGGCGAAATTTATTGCGGAACAAGCAAAACAAGCTAAAGAGTTATTACGGCAAGAAGAGTCTCAAATCGCAGCAGATGCGACTTCTAAGATGGTGAGGCTAATTAAAGATCAACTTGTTGAAAGTAATTTTACTCGTACATTGAGTGAAGCGTTATTTGATGTTGCATTACAACCTGTAATGGTCGTGGCTTATGAGAATGAAGCGGTCATTGATTATCAATGGAAGAAAAACAAGTATGCAAAAGAAACGGTAATTCGCCCCACCTTTAGACGGGTTAATCCTGTGAACGCATTTTTTGCCCCTGATGCAACCAATGCACAAGATGGCTCGTTCTTTATTGAATTAGCAAAGCGGACAAAAGCCCAGTTATCCTCATTTATTGGTAAGGAAGAGTTGGGTTATAACGATGATGTCCTCAAGGATATTATTGAAAATGGCGATACAAGTTGGCTTGGCTTAGAGACCGATAAACAGAGCCTTTTAGATTACCCATTAATCGAAGATGAAATTCATACCTTACGTTGTCAGATGTTAATTCAAGGACAAGAACTCATTGATTATGGTGTTAAGTTAAAAGAAAGTGAAGCATTAGATTATTTCAATGCAGATATTGAAGTGTGCGATGGTAGAGTTATTCGATGTCAAATAGTCGCTCACCCTAAAGGTGAACGCACTTATTTTAGTGCCAGCTATAAACGTATTGCAGGGGAAGCCTATGGCATTTCGGTTGGAATGATGATTTATGACCGACAACAATCGATTAATCGGACACAGTACTCAATGCTACTTAATGCGATGTACGCTGCAGGACCAATGATTGAAGTTGATGCGGATAAATTTAGTGAACCATCAAAGGTTACTTTTGAGCCATTTGTAAGAATTTATTCTAATCCAACCCGAGAAAACAATGGGCGAGGTATTACGCAACATTCTATCCCAATGACATTCCAGCCGTTGTTCAAATTTCTAACTGATGAAATACGTCTTGCCGACGATGAATGTGGATTGCCTTCTTTTTTGAATGGTAATGTGGGTTTACAAGGTGCAGGGCAAACATTGGGTGGATTAGCAATGATGCAAGATAATGCCGTATTAGGTTTAGAAGATTGTGCATTTCAAATTGATGAGTACTTTATTCGTCCAGCGATTACATTGATGTACGCTCGCAATCTTTTAGGTGATGATGACAGCGTCAAAGCAGATGCAGAGATTATTCCAACTGGGCTTTTAGGGCTAAAAACCGAGTTGAATAAAGCAAAAGAGTTAGCAGGGCTTGTGCCACAAGCGAGCCAACTTTCACAACAAGGGCTTGTACCGCAACAAATGGTTGCAGATATGGTCCGAGATTATTTTAATTCAGCAGGGATAAATACTGACCGCTATATGCCAAGTAATGGGGTGCAGTCTGACCTGAACAACGCTCAACTGGCATCGCAGGAGAGTAAATTAGACGGAAGGAGTTTAAGGGTGATGTAATGAAAATTGATTTAGACCCAGTGCATCAAGGTGATCAAGTTTGGCACGATAGATACGGTTACGGTATCGTTCAGCGTGTTCAATCAGGCACTTGTGATGTGAAATTTAATGAATCCACTAAAGTGCTGACTTTTACAGAAGGCGGTTACGCCGGTGGATTTAAAGTTTTATGGTGGCAACGACCGATCGCCTTTACACCACGAAAAGGGCAAGATTACGGCAAGTTTCACGATTTAGTGGCGGTGTTGTTTGATAATTTATATGGGGGGAAACAATGAGCTGTGATCCAACTATACTCACGGTAATTTCCCCAGAAATTGTAGATATTAAGGGCTTTTCTGTACAAAGTGCGGTTAGAGTTACGGCTTATGGCTTAACCAATGAACAAACAGTTACCTTTCAACGTGTGCATTATTGTAGTTCACAACCACGCTTTGAACGTAACGGTTGTGTATTGATTAGCCCAAGTAAACGGGAGCTGAGTTCTGCAATTGACTATCAAATTGGCACTTGTTCTCCAAGTCTTACGCCCAATCGTAACAGTTTAATTATCCCTTACGCTGGCAATTACATTCCTGTTGTGAATGGAAACCCAGTAGATTTAGTTGTGGAAATTGAACCTGTAACAAGCCGTGAGTTCAGTCATCAAGAATTAGGAATTGACCCTTGCGGGTTTTGTGTTGATACAACGTGGG
This sequence comes from Vespertiliibacter pulmonis, assembly GCF_013377275.1. NCBI lineage: Bacteria > Pseudomonadati > Pseudomonadota > Gammaproteobacteria > Pasteurellales > Pasteurellaceae > Vespertiliibacter > Vespertiliibacter pulmonis. The sequence goes on along the minus strand of NZ_CP016615.1, from coordinate 41,964 downwards.
AAACAACAGGAGCAGAACGATGTAATCAGCATTTTATTGAACAAGAAGAAATCAGTAATTGCGGTAACTTGCGTTGGGTGCGAACAGAAAGGCGGTGTGGTTATTACGCTAGTGTGCCTTTACCTATTACTTTAGATGAAGGCGATTGTTGCGGTTCAGTTTTTATGGGCTATTTATTTCACCCTGATGAAACGCGTGATCCTGATGCAACGGTGGCAATCCGAGATTGTGAAAAAATCGTTGGTTATGCGTATCCAACGGCTGGTGATGGGCATACGTTACCGATTGAAGAATGTGGCGGAAATATTGTGGGTTATGCTGTAAATAATTCTGCAACTGCCCCACAGATGATTAATTGTAATTAAAAGGAGAGAAAAATGGCAGTAAAAGCAGTTTATGTTGAGTTATTAGAAGAGCAAATGTGCCCTTGTCAAAAACGTAAGTTAGAGCAAGCATTAGATAATGCAAAAGCAGAAATAGCGACATTGAACACTCAAATTGAGACATTAAATGCAACTGTTGTGGAAAAAGACAACCGCATTACTGAATTAGAAAACCAAGTAGCTAATTCAGAGCAACCTAATGAAAACCAAGTAACTAATCCAGAACAGCCTAATGAAAAGAGCGAAGGGGAAACAACACAACTACCCGATGAGCGTGTGTTTATACATGTGGATTTAGCTGATTTACCAGGTAATCTTAGACAAGGTCGGGCATTTGAACGAACTGCCACACTTAATGCCTCATCAGGTAGCCCGGGTCATTTTTACTCATTTAAGTTTGCTATCTTGAATGACCCACAGTACTTCAATTATAGTTTAGAGAGTGTTGAGAACAGCAATGATTTCCAAGATTTAGCAATGACGCCAGAGGGAGTGATAACTGGTAAAATCCGTGGTAATTCTGGTAACCATTCTTTGAACGTAATTGGTACCCCATTACAATCAGGGGAAGATATACATACTACAATAAGTGGGTGGAGTTTATCATATACTACCAATTTAGCGAGTGGGGTACAAAGCAATGAGCATGGTACGGAAATGGAGGACGAGATTACAATTGCTCCAGAGTCTTAGTATTGGCATTAAACAAAGATGGTATAAGATCAATAGGAGTAGAAAATGGCATTTGTAACGTGTGAGAAGTTTAACCGCTCTCAGGAAGAGCAGGATGATAAAATGATTTCTGCCGAAGATGGCTTACTGGATAAGTCTAGTGGAGTGGGCGGTGGAAAGCTTACTGTTGAGAAACTCAAAGAAAATTTGGCGGGTGATGTTAGAATTTCTATAGTAAAAAACTCAGGCATCAAAGGGAGTGGGACTAAGCGTGATCCGTTATCACTTAACAAAATTCGCTTAGTAGATGCGAGTGGTAAGCATGCTTTAGGGTATATAATAGGAGAATAAAATGGTAGACATTCATCAAAAAGGGGATGGCACGGAAACAACCAATAATGATGTGCCAGTCGTTGCTCCTATCAATATGGGTAAAGGGTTGAAATGGGACTCATCAACAGGTAAGTACAATCTGAATATTGACTCAAGTAACTTAAAAATTAGCACAGGCTTACATTTTACGAAAGATGAAGCATTAGCTTTGAAGTTAAGTGAGCAAAATGGTAATTTGTTACAACTACTTAACGATGGGTTGTATTACGGTACGAAAGCACCAGCTGATCTTGCAAATTTATATGTTGATGCGGTGAATGGAGTCGATCAACATCCAGACGATGTGGATGGTGCGGGTTCGGAGGCAAACCCTTTAAGAACATTCGCTTATGCTAATCGTATAGCTCAACTTGGCACTTATCGTACAATTAGACTGCATACAGAGCAAGAACATAATTGTACGCCAAGTAATTATTTCTCATTTAAGGCGGGTAAAGTTACCGTATTTCCTTATGGCCCAGCCTTTGATGAAGAATTGAAAAAGGCAGGCGGTGATAACACAATAGCCTTTAGTGCCATCACAAAAAATGGCAAGGCTCCAGTGCTACGTTTTAGCGAACTAATCATGGTTGCTGGACCTTCATTAACAAAAGAATATTCATATCCACAGTTGTCTTGTTTTAGAGTAACATCAGGTACAAATGTGCAATTCAATGGCGTGATTTTACGAAATGATTTATCCATCAATATTATGAAAAATGCTGAAGCAACGACGGATAGCCTAAAACTAGGTGAATTATCTCGTATTACCAGTGATATAGGTGGGCAGGTGCTATTCTTCCGTTGTAAGTTTGAAAGCATTGGGACGCCCACTATTGGTACTTTCTCGGATCAATCGTCCGATGTGTTTTTTAACACTGTAGATGGAGTAAAAGCCACGGTTTTAGGATTTATTAGCCCAGGTGGGGGAGAGTACAACTTACTTAATACAAATATCCAAGATAACATGCCCTGCATGCTAGTGTCTCACCCTGGTTGGGGTCAGCCAATTAATAGCTCATTATTGGTGTCATTGGCTGCCACAAACAACCCAGAAAAATTTGCAAAGCGTGTATACGGAGCAAAGATTGATAACCAAAATGGGGTTAAGATTTTACTTGCACCACGCTCTGATGTATCAGCAACATTATTTAAGTAAGGAGAAAAAATGCAATTTTTTAAATTAATGGACTATTTGAAGTCGTGGTCTGTATGGGTGTTAGCATTATTAGCGGTATTGCCCCAACTAAATGAACAGTTACAGCTTATATCACATAATGCCACAGCGACTTACACATCTGTTTTAGCCTTAATTGGATTGTTGGTACGAGCAATTAGACAGAAAAAATAGGGGGAATATGAATAATATTCAAACCCACACTCACATTCAATTCTCACCGTCTCAATCTTCCCCTAAACCTCGTTTCAACCTGGATGAACTGTTCCCAACATCAAGTAATATTGATGTACGCCAATACCCTAAACGGGTGATTGTCTGGGGGCTTGTTGGTGATGAAACGGTAACGGTACATATTGCAAGAGTACAATCATTAGGGAATCCCCATTGGACACTAACCGATGATTGTTGTCCTTGCCCGATTGAGCCGAGTATATTAGCGAATGTGCAGCATATGCCGTATAAAAAGTGTAAGCAAGCGGTTGTTTTAACTGCAAACGAGCCAGCTATTCATATTGATGATGCAGGCACTTACTATTTTGAATATCACGGCACAAATAGCGTGATTATCGATCATTATGATGATCCCGTTATACCTAAAAACCGATATTGCGACTGCGGCTTATAGTTTCAGTCGCTTTTTTTATCCATAAATATAAGGAGTAAACAATGGCAGGTTATACCCCATTAAAAGGACGTGAAGACGTTAAAAAACTTAATCAAGGTAATAACGGTGTACGTTTTACGGATTCTACGGCAAAAGTCGCAGGCATTATTAACGGTGGCGTAATGCCAGCAGCAAGCAAGGGTAGCAATCGTGGCTGTACTGGTTGTACAAAATAATGAAGCTCAGTGAATTGCCATTATGGGTGCAAATGTGTTTGCCCAATTATCCTGATGATGAATTGCGTGAACTACGTTTTGAACTCTCACAGAATGAACATCTGAAAACAGTTTTAGAACAGTTTCTACATTCACAATGGTGCTACTGGAATAGTAAAGCCAGAACAGAGTTAAATGAAGAGATGCGAAAAGAGTATCAACATTCTGCTCACACCATTGCTGAATTAACAGGGCTGATTTTTAGACCTGATAAACCACAACAGACAACGGAAAGTCTACCGTTCGTGTAGTCTTTAACGCTCATAACAAGCGGTTAGATGATGCAAATTATTGCTGATTCTAACCGTTTTTTTATCCACTCTTTAAGGAAAAGACAAATGGAACATAATAATCAACCGAAGCTAGGTGATCATCTTCCAGTACATGTGCGTGAAAAACTGATGAAAATGTATCAAAAGCAACAAGATGAAACACCTGAGTCTTCAGAAGAAAACCCGATTGATGACGTTGCAAAAAAAACGGAGATTGCCCCTGATGCTGAGCCATCAACAACGGCAAGTAATATCGATGAACAAACTGAACCACAGGACGGAGCGACCGAGCCAACTGTGCCTCATTCAGGTGAAGATAATGATGTGAAAGCGTGGAAAGGACGTCTTAGAAAAGAGCAATTAGAACGGCAAAAAATTAATGCTCGTCTTATTGAAGAAGCAGAAGCCAGAGAAAAGGCTGAAGCTAAATTGCGTGAATTGCAACAGTTGCAACAAAAGCAGGAACAAGCAACCGATCAATCAAAATCTACGATTACATCTGAAGCCCCCTCGAATTTTTCTGATGCAGAATTAGCCGAATTGCGGATACTTGATCCCGTTTTATACGCTCAGCTTACCGCACAGAAAAAGCAACCGCCTTCGGTTCATCTTCCTGTGGCAGAAGTTCCTCCGCAGACCAAAGCAGAACGTCCATCTGTAACTGAGCAAGCCCCTCAGATGTCGGAACGTGAAAAGATTTGGTATGCCGAAGTGCAACGAGAACTTCCTGAAATTCAAGGATTACTTGGCGACTCGAATTTTGTGGAGTTTGCAAAAAGCAAAACGGATTGGACTGGGGCTACGGGTTTAGATTTTATTCAACGAGCAGGGAGTCAAAAAGATGTCCGAAATATCCCAGCCATTCGAGCATTGCTTGATGAATATCAGCAATCAAAAGAACAACTGCCTGAGAAAATTACGGTTGCACCTCAAAAAGCGACAACCGTAAAAACGAAGGTAACGACCCCTAAAACAATGACCAAGAAAGATGAAGCAAAAGCTGAAATGCTGGCCCGACAAGGGAAAACAGCTGAGCTAAAAGCATTCTTGGCAACATTTAAACAATAAGGAAATTTTATGGCAAAAAACATGCGCGCTGCCGATTTAGGCGGTGCAACGGAAGGATTGTACATTCCTGAGTATGCCACAACGATTGTCATTTCTGAAATGCACAACTGTTCAGCACTCTCTCGTATTGTGAATCCTAAACATAATATTGTAGAGCTAGGGTTAAATTGCGCCCCTGTGGCCCATTACACCATTTTAGATAATATTGAAGTGGGCGATTTTACCGATGGTTCTTGGAATGGTGAAACGTGGTCGCCAGATAATCCATTCCGGAGCGGTGAAATTCGTTTATGCCACAGTGTGCCGATCAAAACCAAATTCTCTCGTGAAGAAGCGACCTTGATGTGTAACCGTTGGGAGCAATTTCAAGACGGTTATGAAACAGCCATTGGGCGAGCGTTGCGTGATTTAACCGAACGCTATGGCTTTACTGTTTTGGCTGCTTCTGCAAACCCGCTATTGCGAGGGGGACGAGCAGGGGCATTAAGTGGCAATATCAATCTAGGTGATACCGAAAATCCGCTTACCGTTGGGAAATCCACAGGCATTAGTGCAATGAGTGTATTACAAGCAATGGAACAAGCCTTACAAGAAGGTGGGGTAACCTGTGGTGGTAATGCGTTAAAAATTGTCGCAAGCCCAGCGTTTTATTCTCGTCTGCGTGCGGAACAATCCAATTTAGGTGCAGGTTGTTGCTTGCCTGATAACCCGATTGTAACGGGAATGGTTCATCCAATGTTAGGTATGGAAGTTTATTCTTCATTACATATGCCACGTTATCGCCGTCCAGATGGTAAAGTGGTGGAGTATGTGTTAATGGTCGATCCTGAAAATATTGCAGCACCAAGCCGTTTAGACTACCTTGAGTGGCAAACCGTCTTAAATGATATTTACCTTGTTGGTAATTACCGTTTTGATGTGGCTGCATTAAGTAACAAATCTATTGCCGTTGCGGCAGTGGTTGTGGAGGCATAATTATGGCGATTTATAATTTATTTCGTGGCGGTTATGCCGTTGAAATGGGGAAACCGTGTCGTGATTGCGGTATGTTAGATGACCATCAGTTACCCGTTACGGCACAGCCTGATAACCGTGTTGATGGTGCTTATGGCTACCGTGATAAAGTTGAATGGAAAAGTTTACTTCGTTTGCTTTTCCAACGTTACGCAAAAACGGTAGAGGATTTGGAAGTGGGCGATAAGTTACGTGTCTTTCTCAACCCAAATCACGCTAATGTGAAAGCCATCTTCTTTGATTTCCGTAAACCTGTTGCCGGTTTTCAGTTCGATCTCACTACCGTTAATGGTACAGATTTGAGCGGTAAAGTCCGTAAGGCGACGTATGCGGAACACGGTGGCATTGAAACAACTTCAACGGCTGAAGCATTTGACACGGCAGAAACCGCGCAAGTGGAAGAACGCACCCAATGGGTTGTTCATCCCACTGATGGCTACAATGCCAAAGTAGATGTTATTGAGTTGGAGATCAAGGCGCTGCCTCAAGACAAAACAGCGTTGAATAGCCTTGTTATGTTAATTGCTCGCCGCTTTGAGCAAGACGGCTATATGATGTAAACCATCGCCCCTGTGAATGCAGGGGCTTTTTTTATAAGGAATTTATATGCAAAAAACGACCTTTGTTTCAGCGATTAATGGGGCAAAATTTGATGTAACCAACCCGCTTACCACAAGTTTACTCTCGAAAAATGAGAAAAAAGAGATCATTCATCAAGTCAAGCCTCAAACAGGGAACGGCAAACGTGGGAAAGCAAGCCAAGCTGAGAATGAACAGGAAATTAGCTAATGAATATAAATGACTTCATTGTTCGGGTTCGGTTTGATTTCAATGATATTGATCACGACCGTATAGACGACCCACTGATTATTGATTATCTCAATGAAGGCATTGGCGAAATATTCAAATTAAACCCAAGCAAATTCCTCAAAACGATTGTAGCGAAACTAGACGATAGCGATTTACAACAGCCTTGTTGTTGTGATTTGCTTTATTCCGTTGATGCGATTACTGATGCACATGGCAATTTTATTGCGGAGCTAAAAGAAGTAGATAATTCAGCTCAAACGGCATTTGGTAAACGTAATTGTGGTAATAGAACAACCGATACACGCAGTTACAGCAAAGTGGAAAATACTGATAATCAATTTACCGTCAAACCACCAATTAGCCCAAATGAGAGTGTGTATGCTCGAATGACCTGTGCGGTTTTACCAAAAATCAACGAAAACGCACCGCTGGATAAGGCGATTGTTGAAAACTATGCCAGCCTAGTGGATTATGTCTTATACCGTCTATTTGGTGCTGAAACCGAAAGTGCGACTTCACAACAGAAATCCGCCTTTCATTATAAGCAATTTTTAGACAGTATTTTACTCAAAGAACAAGTGCGACAAGCCTTTATTCGTCAAGGTTCAGCGAGTGTGAAAGGAGCGAAAAAATGAGTTGTGGTTGTCTAAAGCCCAAATGTGGCACTCAGCCAGCTAATCAATTTTGGTGTGAGAATGAAGGGCGAGATGTAGAATTTGTTTCACTGACAGAATTTCTACCTCGCATCACCTTAATTGCAAAAGGCGTGTCAGATGATATTGCATTGGAATATATTCGCCAAGCTTGCCAAACATTGGCTCGAGATGCGTTGTTGTTACAGCGAGAGTTATATCTTGATATACAAGCACAGGTGAGGGATTACTATTTAACGCAGGGTGATTTTGAGCAGGTACATTATGTGAGTGATATTCATCTCAGAAAAGAGAAGAAAACTTGTTTTGCACCCCATAAGAGATTAGGTCGCATTGAGTGCCGAGATTTTGTCTTTGAGCCTAATGATAAAATTATTCTCACTAAAACGCCTAAAAGTGATGCAGAAAATCAGCTCTTTGTGCGTTATTTTGCGATACCGACACAGACCGCTTGTGAAGTGGATAAACTATTATTTGATCGCTATCACGATGTGATTGTCAATGGGGCATTATCTTATCTCCTGTTAATGCGACAATATCAATTTGCTGACCCACAAATGGCAATGATCTACGAACAACGTTTCAAGCAGGGTATTGCTCAAGCCAAAATTGATGTGGCAAAACAGTTTGAAACAACAACACAAACGCTAAATCATTGGGGGAGAATTTGAGATGGCTAAATGTAAAGTGATCGAAAAATGTTGCCAGTGTCAATGCAATCAAACACAAGCGGTCGGTTTAGCGGATAAATTAGCCCATTATCGCCCACCAGACCGAATTATTGAACGAAATATCGTAGAGCTTGCAACACGTTGTGAGACGTGCGATTGTCAAACAAGGGAGGCAGAAGATGCCCGAGAAGAACCCTGATATCTATGCCCAAATTTGGGCTTTTTTTATTTCTAAATTACCGAAAGATTATTCATTGACCTGTGCGGTCGTGATTACTTTCTTTGTCTCTTTCCTACGCTCATTTCTGTATGACCCGAAAGATACCGTGAAAAGAGTCTTCGCTGAAGCTTGTTTGTGCAGTGTGATCGTCTATTCGGCAGATCCAGCTTTGCAATATTTAGGGTTTGAAAAGCCCCTTATTATACCCGTCGGCACGGTGATTGGGTTATTTGGGACAAGTGCTGTACGCCAAGCCATTTTCAAGTACTTAAAATCAAGGAGGAAATGATGACCTACCAATTTAGCCAATCAAGTAAAGATAAATTACGGGGGGTACACCCTGATTTAGTCAAGGTTGTCAGCCTTGCGCTGTCCATCAGTGAAGTCGATTTTAAAGTGATTGAGGGTTTGCGAACGAAAGAGCGACAAGCCTATCTGTTTAAAATCCACGCCACAAAAACAATGCAAAGCCGACATTTAACAGGACATGCTATTGATATTGTTCCCTTGCCTGTGGATTGGAATAATTTAGCCGCATTTGGCAAGGTTGCAAAAGCAATGTTCAAAGCAAGTGAACAGCTAAAAATCCCTATTCGTTGGGGCGGTGATTGGAATCGTAATGGGCGTTCTGATGATGAGAAATTCTATGACGGCCCGCATTTTGAATTACTCAAAGCGATTTATCCGTAGTGTAAATGTTGAATTTAAAACCCCGATCAGAAATGGTTGGATTTTTATACTTAAAGGAGCGTTATGCCTTCACTTAAGATTACCAAGTTCGGTGGATTAGCCCCTCGTTATCAACCGCAGAATTTACATCAAGTAATGGCACAAGTGGCAGAAGATGTTGATTTATCTCGAGGGACACTACGACCGTGGCGAACGGATAAGAAAGTCAGTAATAAAACAGGTCAATCCATTTTTGTCGATCACTGCTGTTACCTTGCGAGTGAAAACTGTCGTGCTTCTTTTTCTCGTATAGATACCGATTGCCGTTTTATTATTGCCAGCGGCATAAAAAATTACCCCGTTATTCAGAAAAAAGACAACGCCTGCAATGATGAATGGCAAAGGTTAGGTTTTCCGATTGAACTGCCTGCCCCAAATGCACAATTTTTAGGGACATTGAGTAACGATTTCAACCAAGAATTACGCCAATATATTTATACACTGGTTGATGAATTGGGGTTTGAATCTGCCCCGAGCTTACCGAGTGAACCTATGTATGTGCATAACGATCAAGCGGTTGTTTTAAGTGGGTTACCTGCAAATTTTCCGACTTATGCGATAAGCAAAGTCAGAGTATATTGTGCGGTAACGACACTCGATTATGGTGAGCAAATCAAAGATCAAAATGCCGAAGCTCCTTTTTTGTTGGTTGATGAACTTGATTTTGGTACAACGAGTTATGTTCATCAACCCCATACAATTTATGGTGAAGAGTGTTTAACGGAAGAATATGAGCCTCCATCAGATGAGATAACCGATCTTCAATATTGTGGAAATGGACAAATCGGTGGGCTAGTTCGCAATGAATTATGGCTTTCTGAACCGTTGAAACCACACGCTTTCCCAGAAGCCTATCGATATGGACGTTTTAATGGTAAGCCCATTCGATTTTTATGTAGTGAACGAGCAGGCTATATTCTTACCGATGAATATCCTGCGGTTATTGAAATGGAAAGTCCGTGCCAATCTCAGGGCTGTCGCAGTATTTCTATATTGGAAGAGCCACACCCGATTATTTCATATCAATCTGCTTGCCTTTACAGCGGTGCGTGTTTTTATGCAACCAAAGATGGCATTGTGATGTTGGCAGGTAATCAATCTAAAGTAATTACAACAGCCCTTTATACCCAAGACCAGTGGCAATCCCTTGCCCCTTGGACAATGCTTGGCGTGGTTCACGATGGCTATTATTTTGGATTTACTGAAACAGGCAGTATCCGTTTTAAAGTCCCAGACACTATTCACGAGGAAGTACAAATTGAAAGTCTTACAACCTTATCAATTAAGCCTATGGCTATTTATCGCAGTGATCAAGACAACCTTTATTTCGCCACCCAAGACGGTATTTACCAATGGAATGCAGGCGAAACGTGGAAACAATTCAAATGGGTAGGTAGGCTTAATACTTTACCTGGTTATACAGCAATGACGGCTTACAAGCTGGTGCAAGATTTTGCAAATACCCAAGTGAAACACACCGCTTACAAACGTCATCGTAATGAACTGGTTCGAGAACCTGTGATTTTAGGGGACAAAACGGTTATAGATAGCCGACCACATCGCTTAAAAGCGGGCTATTCCACTTTGCAATTTGATGTAGAAATATCGGGTACAGGCGAAGTATTGGAATACCATACTGCAACGTCTATTGCTGAATTAGGAGTTGAATAATGATTAAGAAAATTCATGTTATTCCACTGAATGATTATCGTGATCATATTGAGAGTGAGCAATGCTGGTGTAAGCCAATAGAGATAGATGGGGTAGTTGTTCATAATGCAATGGATCAACGTGAAGCATATGAAACAGGAAAATTGAAATATCACTAAGGAAAATGATGAATTACCAAACAGAACATATTGAAAACGTTGCTCAATCGCAAACCTTACTGGCGGAGTTATTTACCTATGTCGGTGAAAATTTTGAGCTTGATGCTCAACTGAGAACAGATTGGCAACATTTCTTCCAAATCTGGGCGGGTCAATCGCCATATACCAAGCTCAAAGTATTCACTGCCAGAGAGAATGAAAAAATTCAAGGTTGTGTAATGGCATTGGTCATTGATAACCCACTATTTGTTACGAAGCCCTTTATTCAACGGTTTATTGATTTAACCAATAATGATAAAGCCTTTAATGATTATGTGAATGTAGTATTAGCGAGTATTTGAAGAAAATGCTATAATTATATAGCAATTTATAGGACCTAATATATGAAAAATCTTAAAATAAGCTGTGTACTAGCGGTTATTTGTTTTAGTTTTTTTGCGTCAACGGCAATGTCAAAACCTATTAAAACCTTTGATCAAGCGATTGAAAAAGTAATGCAGTCAGTTGTGAAAAATAAACTTACCTATTTACCCTTATCGTGTTTATCCTTTATAGCAAGTGATGAAAATGCTCAGTCTTATAGTGTAGATGTGTTAGAAAAGCATAATGCTAAATGTGGCGGCGATCCTACTGTTGCCCCGAGATTGATGAGCTATGAAGTCAATAAAAAAGCAGGAACGTTATGTACAGACAGCATTGAATGGGCAAAGCATTTAAATGCAACAGACCCTTACGATTTTTCGTGTAGAGCGATTAAATAAGAGTACGAATGTAAGTAAAAACGAAGAGTTAAACTAGGATTATCCTATTAAAATAAAATGATTATATTAAGCCTGTTGGAAACAACGGGCTTTTTTATTGGAGTAAATATGGCAAATAGACAACTGGTTGAAGAGTATTTGCAACACCCTAATATGAGACATTTCCTAGATGTGCTTGCTTTTACTGAAGGTACTCAAAAGCATGGTTACCATACTACATTTGGTGGTGGGAGAATTGATGATTTATCTCAGCATCCAAATAAAATTTGGGGGAGAACGGGAGATGGTGCGACAACAGCCACGGGGCGTTACCAATTTTTAGGCAGTACATGGAATGAACAAGCAAAGAAATTAGGATTAAAGGATTTTTCTGGTCCTAGTCAAGATTTGGCGGCGGTTTCTTTAATTGCTGATCGAGGGGCAGCGAAAGATATTATCAATGGTGATATTAATTCAGCACTAAAAAAACTCAGTTCAACATGGGCTAGCCTTCCTTATAACAACAGCCCACATCAATCTCAAAGAAAATTGAGTGAAGTAATGAACTATTGGAATAATTTAAAAAATGGGAAAGAGCAGGGTTTAGTTATGGTTGAGGGGAATGCCAATGGTCAGCCCCGTGAAGAAGTGAGTATGGGGCAGCCGACAACACCATCTGATTATGGCTTTACTCCCCCCGTTAATATGCAAAATACAACACCATCAAAAACCGAAAATGGGACTGATTTTGCCGGGTTTAACCAACTGAATAATATCATAAATGATTTTGTTGAGCCACAACCTCCAAAAGTAGATTATCGCCAACAGTTCCAGCAACAGCTGGCAAGTGCATTTGGCATAGAGCCTAAAGCCAGTAATGGAATACCTGATTACATAGGGGATTTAGTCCGTAGTATTTATGATGAAACCGCATAGGAGCAACAATGGCAATTTCAGATATTACAAAAATGATGGCAATGTATAATCCACCATCAGATTTCGATAAAGACGGTTGGAAAAAAGCCTTTGATATTTCAAACGCCTTTGCTGACACGTCAGAAAAGCACCGAGCGAATCGTGAAAATTTGGCAACGTCTGATTGGCGAGTGCAAAATATGAATAATGGTTATCAAACAGGCATTGAGAAAAACAACCTCAGTATTGCGGAGCTACAACGGCAATATGGCAACGCCTTAGCGACTGACCCGAGTGCAATTCAAGCGACGATAGCAAAGAATAATCATGCGGTAACAGGCTATGATATGGGGCGAGATAGTTTACAAGGTCAGCAAGAATACATACAGCTCAAACAAAAATATGCATTTAATGCAGATGGTTCCCCCCGAACCGAACCAGAAATGTACCAAGCAATGGTAGCAGATGGTGTTACACCACAAAGTCCTTATGCGGTTTCAAATTTTTGGCAAGCGAGTAATCAAGCTAGAGGTAATAAACAAGCCTTGTTAGATAAGCTTTTACAAGGTGCAGAAGAAGTTGTTATCGATCCCGCAACAGGGGAAAGAAAAAGAACGGGGAGAATTAGTCAAGATATGTTACAGCATGGATTAAATAATTACATTGCCACAGGTCTTTTAACCAAAGGCGATGCCGAGCAACTGACTAACCAGTTATTCCCTTTTTCGCCTACCCATTCTCTTTTACCTGCGGGATTAAGTATTGGAGGCGGATTGGCTCCACAATTAGAGAAACTAAATCACGCTCAGCCAACTCAAGTTGTACCTTATGCTGAAGGGTTCTCGCCACCAGATCAAGCTATTCCTTATAAGTGGGGATATTCACCAATCGCACATTCTCATACCCCAATTAAAGCGACACCAGAAGAAGAATATGCTGCAACGGTGGAAAATCTTCGTAATTGGGAAAATGGTGGTGCAAATAAATTCTGGAATGATTGGAGAGAAGAAATAGATCAAAACAATGCAGCAAGGCGTGAAGCACTTCAAAGAGCTATAGAAAATTCAAGAAAAATTCCAAATGGTGCTTATCCGATATTTTTACAACGGTGAAAACAATCAATATTAATGAAACCGCACATTGAGTAATCAGGTGCGGTTTTTTTATTTCCTAAGTAACAGGTAGCTATTATGCAAAATGTCGTTCAATTAGATCCGCAAGTATTAAAACAACTTCAACAACAATTTGTCAGACCCAAAGATGAATTTACAGGCACTTGGTCGCCTGAACAGCTTGCACAATTACAAAAAGCCTATGGTGGTGGATATGCGGAACCTAAACCTCTTTCTGCTCAACAACGTGAAGCAAATTTAGAAGCATTTAATACAAATTTACAGCAACAGGGGCAGGCAATTGGAGAGGCTTTTGCCCAGAACACAAAAGACCAACCAATTGAGCATCAATATCAAGCGTATCAACACGCCAAAGAGGCATTAAAAAATAATTATGCTCACTTATCGGAAGATCAACAACAAATGCTACTCAGCGCATTTGATGAGCAAGCTGATGTATTTAAAAAAGCAGACAAAGAGGCGGGATTTTTTGCTAGAACAGGAGATGCATTAAGCTATATTCCAACCACTGCAACTAAATTAGGCGAGCAATTTACGGGATTATTTAGTCCAGATGGTGAGGTACGCCAATGGTTGCATAATGCCACAGAAGCGGTAGAAGATTGGCGTAGTGATGAATCGAAGTTACGTCAATTTATTGCGGCACGAAAAATGGCGGAAGCAAAAGCTAATGGCGAATCTGGTTTTACTCAGTTTTTTGCAAATGCAGCAGAAAACCCATTAGAAACCGTAGGGCAATTTGCAGAAAGTGCTTTACCAACAGTGGTGGCAACAGGGGCGGGCGTTGCTGCTGCGCCTATTACTGGTGGTGCGAGTTTGGCTTTACCATTTCTAGTAGGTGGGGTACAAGGTGCAGGTGAAACTCGTAATAATATTTACGACCATATTATGGCAATGCCAGAAGAACAATTATCCCAAAATCCACAATATCAGGCGTTATTAGCCAAAGGGTTATCTCCTGCTCACGCTAGAACTGAATTGGCTAGCTCATTCATTGAACACGGCGGAGAAGTTTTGGCAACGGGAGTAAGCAGTGCAGTTTTGAGTGGTGTGGGTGGATTAGGTCGCATTGGACAAGTTGGCAAAGGAATGTTGGGTTCAACGGCTGGTAAGTTTGTTTCTGAGGCAGTTACTGAGCCAGCTGATGAAGTTTTTCAACAGTTTATGGGTAATAAAGCCATTCATGACATTGATCCAACCCATTCTTTAACTGATGGTTTGGGTGAGGCTGCCGCAGGTGGTTTGCTGTTCGGTGTGGCAGGAGGTGGTGTTGCGGCGGCGGATTCCGCTTACCGGACCTCTCAGCAACAGGCAAAGCAATCCGAAGCCTCAGATGACACAATAGATGAAGTTATTTCTTCTACGAAGACATCGGAACAAGCTAATCAACCCAACCAAACAACAAACACCGTACAGGAGCAAGCATTAGAAAAAGTCTTATCCAGTGTTGAAGATGAAACCTTACGCAATGACTATTTTGATGAGCTGAAACAAGATATTGCAGATGGGCTATTGGAAAAACGTGTTGCAGAAGGCGGAGAGTACGGAAAACTGGCTCAAGCCTATTTAAATTCAGTTTCTGAATTTTTAGACACAGTCCAACCAAACACGGTGCAACAAGAAAACCAATCTGAACAAGAGTTTCAGACTGAGCCTACGACACAAAATAGCATTGATGAAGAACGTTTTTCGCAATACAGCAATGAAGTCAATCAACTATTAGACGGTTATCAACAGGGGCAATTGTCCGATACAGACGTATCGAATAGATATCACGATATTGCACAACGTTTCCCAGATCATCATACGCTAGCGGCAGAACATTATCGCCGTCAGCAAGAAGATGAACAGCAACAAGCGCTTTATTCACGTTCACCGATGAAATCCGTTGAAGCAAATATTGCTCGTGGTCGAGAAGCAATGGTAAAAGCGATTTTAGACAAAGCTGATGTTAAGCGTGGAATGTACAATAACGAGTTCGGCTGGGTGGACTTTGTCTGGGGTGATGATGGATTAACAAAACCACGCAATAAAAGAGGTGAGCCTGTTGGTAAAGGTATTTCACATATTATTGAAGCTCGTATGCGTAAGAATAATATGAGTGAACCTGAAGTAGTCGAGATGCTAACTAATGATATTGTGGAAACAATCGCAAAAGGGACGGTAGTTAATGAAAACCCACAATCTAAACTAGAATTAGATTACCTATCACCAAAAAATGGAAGAGTTTATCGGGCAACACTTGTACGGAATAAAGGTAACAATGCTTGGGTTTTAACTGCATTTGATAATAGTGCGAAGTATGTGAATGAAGGTGCGATCAGAAAGGGGAAAGACAAGTCTAATCCTACTACTATCGACCCTACACTCACCCGTGTCGATAGAGGAGCTTCATTCTCGGCTTCTGGTTCAGAACAGCTCGCTAATAATAATGGCTTGTCGAATAACACCGCCGTTGAACTCGGGCGACCGATAAATATTAGCCAACTGAACGATACGCACGCTCACTCACAAAGAGGCAGGGGCGTGGTTGCAGAGAACGGGCCAAATTTAACCGATTCTCAGAACGCCGTCAATAACAAAAGCCAAATTATCCAAGACCAACAAGCCCTATCACGGATTTTAGGGGAAGAAACAGCGAGCCATATCGAAGTGGTTGATCGCAATACCGTTAAACCGCCTAAAGGTGAGTCGGTTGAAAGTTTAGCGAGCAAAAATGTTGAAGGTTGGTTTGATGTAGGAACACAGAAGCTGTATTTATACAGCGATAATATTACTGCAACAGAGAATATGACCCGTGAAGAACGGCTTGCTTGGGTAGCGTGGCACGAGTTGGCACACGCAGGTATGCGTGTCAAACTAGGCTATTCTTTCCATAATATCTTAAAGGGAGCAAGTGAGCACGTTGTGGTTAAAGTCATTGCCCGTAAGATTAGAGATAAATTCGGGTATGATGAAGAAGTTGCCGTAGAAGAAGCAATGGCAGAACTGTATGCGGCGTATGAAACGGGGAGATGGGACGAATTAGGCAAGCGCTATAACACAAGTGTTCATCGATATTGGCATAAGAGTGTTGGTGATTGGCTGATTAAACTCGCAAATTACTTCCGCCGTATTATGGGAGCGATTGTGGGTAAAGATTTCACTCAAACAATGACGACCCGTGAAGTTTTTGACACCTTGCGAGGTATCAAAGAAGGCGTTAATGCACTTGGCAAGAAATCAGTGAATCAGACCGCTAACCAGTAGTCAATAAATGAAAACACAAGTGAAGATACCCGTTATAGTCTAAACGAAGATCCAAATTCTGAGTTTGCTCAGGCAATTGATACAGTTAATCAGGGCGGAAATGTTGCTGGTTATGTTAATGTAGGTACAACGCCTGATGTATTAAAAATGCTGGGGTTGCCAGATGTGAATGTAACTATTCACGGTTCAACCTTTAAAAAAGTAATGCAGGATAAACATAATGTAACGGCAGAAACATTGAAGCAATTACCTAGCCAAATCAACGATCCTGTTGCCGTGATGAAGTCTATAACTCACGATAAAAGTTATATTGTTTTAACTGAATTAGTAGAGCAAGAGAATGGTTGGAATAAGCCAATTATTGCAGCACTACACCTAAAACAAGATAAAAATGGATTAGAGTTAGTCAATATTGCGAGTGTTTATGGACGCAGTAAATCTCAAATTCAAAAAGGATTGAATGATGATTTGCTTTATTGGAATGATAAAAAAGGGACTGATTTTGCGAATACCTTTGGGCTTCAATTGCCCGCATATGCATCACTAAAACAGTCCACTGGTAGTGATATTAAAACAGAAGCCGACTTACGTCAATACCAATCTGATAACTCAGCTAATGTAAATCAGCGTGGAGAGCATACTTTTGCTGAAGCTATACCAAGACGTACAGCAAATAGTTTTGATGAGGTAAGAAATATTGTTTCTGAATTATTAGGTGAGCCCTTGGTAAATCAAAAAACAGGAATGATTGCAACTCTGTCTAAACGTTCTTTAGATAAATTATTAAGTGGTAAAGCAACAGGAAAATCAACTAACGTACACGATCACTTAATGGCAGTGGCGAATATCGATCAGCTTTTTGAAAATGCGGTACAAGGTTGGGTTGAACCACATAAAAATAATGATCCAAATATTGCAGGTGTACATAGAATGTTTGCACCATTAAATATTGATGGAGAAGTTAAATTAGCGAAGCTTACGATTAAGGCGATGAATTTTGATCAAGGTAATAAGATTTATTCAGTTGAAACTATTGAAGTTGAAAATGAAAACGGCATTTTGGGTAACTTGGAAGCCACAGCTAATCAAGATGATAAACTGACTTCCCCACAAAATGCCGATGTTGATAGTCTAGTACAACGCATCAAAGATTTCAATGACAGGAGTAGAAATATTACTCAAAATTCAGCCAACGAAATCCGCTATTCTCGTCAATCCGTTGAAGATTTAGCGGCAACGGGGAAAGCGAAAGATGATCACACGAGTTTATTCCAAGATTTAATTTCTCGAGATGTTACTCGATTGACGGAAAGATGGGGTAAGGCAACGGCGAAATTAGATGAAATCTTTGCAGACTCATTGCGGCCTATTTCTGATTGGATAGACAACTTGCCAGCCTTGGAAGAGAACGGTAAAGCGCTTATCAAGGGAAGAATGTATCGTGCGAAGAACTTGAGAGATGTGGCCCGTTCTGAACTGGAAGCTAAATTTATGCAACCTTTACAAAAAGAGTTGAGTGAATTAGCGAAAAAATATCAGAAAGACCCGTTAAGTACCAAGCGTATTGTCGGGTTTTGGGCATCATTACGTTATTCGGTGATCCGAAACCAACGGTTATTAGAGACGGATAAAAAAGCCGTTGATGACGCTCAATTAGCACTGGAAGAGGCACAACAAAGTGGTAAGCAATCTGCAATTGATAAGGCGGCTCGTGCGTATCGTGCAGCAGAAAGGCAGTACCGCTATCGTCAGGAAGATGTGAATAGCACTCAATTTGGCAAAGGGGCGGAAGATGTACCGTTTAAAGTAGGGACAGCAGGCGGCTGGTCTATTCCAGAAGCACAGGCATATATGGCAGGATTGGAAAAACATATTGCGAAAGCTGATATGGAAAAAGTGTTAGCTAATCTCTATGCGATGCAAAAATATATGCTACTGCTTGACTCAAAAAGTGGACGTTACACGCCCGAACAAATTAAGGAATATATGGCTGACCAATATTATGTTCCTTTAACGGGCGATCCAAATATGAGTGAGGACACGGGCTTTATCGGGGGCGTGGGTTCTCGTTCACTCAACATTTCTCGAGACAAAGCGTTAAAAGGACGAACCGCGTCAGAAGCAGAAGATGCGTTTGATGCCGTATGGAAAGCGGTCGGTAAAACAACGACGTTTTATGGCTGGCAACCGTTTAAGCAATCGTTATTTGATAGCTATAATGCGAGAGTGGACGAACTCACCGAAAAAGGAATGGCAGAAAAGTCAGCGAAAGAACAGGCGAGTGCTGAGTTAGGTATATCTGTTCAAAAGCTGATGGGATTAACACGTCCTAATGATAATGTGCTTATTCACAAAGATTTAGGTGAGTATTATGAAATTCATCTACCGGATAATGTTGTGAAGAATCTTAAAGAGGACAACGTAGAAGTGGCTAATCGTTGGACGACTTGGGTTTCAAAACCAACGAGAATGATGGCCCGAGGGGTAACGCAACTGACCTACGATTTTGCCCCGAAAAATATGTTTAGGGATACGTGGGATAAGTCCGATTTAATTCGAGATCAAAAAATCTATGATAAAAACGGTAAAGCATTATCGCAAGCAGCCAAAAACAAAATTGGACGGGCGGTGTGGTTTAATGCGTTAAACCCTAATAAAGGGATTTGGAAAGCCACCAATAAATTTGCACGAGGTCAATCGCTGGATATCAATTCAGACAATGAGGCTGAACGAGCAATGGCACAATTAGTGCAATATGGTGGCTTATCCTCCTTCACCCAAATGATTGCTAAAACGGAAGAAGATTTTATCCAGCAGGTTCGCAGAAAAGGCACAGCCAAAGGTGTTTTTGTTGAACAGTTGGCAGGTTATGTTGAGGCATACAATGGCACGTTTGATTATGTTTCTTCTTTAGCGACCTTTAAAGCATTAGTGGATAATAATGTCGATCCTGAACAAGCGGCGAGTTTAACCTTAGATTTGTCAAACTTCAGAAAAACAGGGACAGCAACGAAAAGTCTGAAAGGATTTTTTATGTTCTTACAACCAAAAATGATGGGAGCTTCTGTCTTATTAAAGAGTTTGAATACCCCGAGCGGTAAACTGCGTTTTGCAAGGCAAGTTACGGCAAGTATGCTGATTTACAATGCACTGGCTCTAGCATTTGCCTCAATGTTTGGTGATGATGAAGCAGGTAATAAATTGGATATGCTGGGTGATATTACAGGCTTTATTCCGATTCCAATCCCTTGGGCAGATGAAAACAGTGAACATAAATTCTGGAAATTACCGCTTGGATTTGGTTCAGCCCAATTAGCGTGGAATATGGCCGTGAATGTGAGCCGTGCAGCTCGTGGTTCAATTTCAGCAACGGATGCCAGTGTGAATGTTGTAACAAACTTCGGTAAGGTCTTTGCTCCTGTATCGCCTTCGGATATTTCGGCATCAAAAGACCCCGTCGCAAAATTGGTACTCACGCTTACCCCAAGTATTGCCTTGCCTGTTATACAACTTGGTTTTAATCGAGATGCGTTCGGACGTCCAATTCATACTACCTTTGAACGTGGCGAGAAAATCAAAGCAGAACAGGGCAAAGCGAACACGGCAGATGCGTGGGAACATATTGCCTTATCGTTGTATGATATGACGGGGGGCGTGATCGATATGTACCCAGAGTCGGTTAAGCATTTAATCAATGGCTATGCGTTGCCGTTAGGCTCATTTAGAGAAGCCACTAATATTCTGATTGAAAACCCGAATCGAGAAAAGTTAGGGAAAACACAGAGACCAGTGCTATTACGTTCTTTGGTCGGTAATGTGAATGAATTTGCTGTTCAAACCACATTCTATGAAGCGATGGAAGAAGCACAAGCTACGCATAAAGCCTATACACGCTTCAAAGAAACAGGGCAATTATCAGACTGGGTTACGCCTGAGAAAATGCAAGAAGTCCGTTTTTATGAATTAGCCCAAAAAAGAACAGGTGAATTACGTTCGCTTAAGGCAAAACGTACAAAGGCACTCAATAAAGGCACACTTTCACAAGATGCCTACGACAAATGGATTAGAGAGGTCTATGTTCCACATACCGATAAAGTCCAACGAGCCTTTGTGAATAAATGGCGAAGAGAACACGGCTTGGATACCACACTCCAATCAGGCACGCCGAAGTTGTAAAATAACAGACCGCACTTTTGGGTGCGGTTTGCTACTTAGTTCAAATTATGTAACAATAAAGGCTTGTGATAGGGGGAAATTATGTCTTCATTAGGATTAGTCAGTTCAGCCATAGCGTCTGCTGTTGCTATTGCACAACCTATTAACTCAAACACTGTTGCACAATATGAAAGTATTCGTCATATTCTTACTACGGAAGAACTAGCCTCAGATGTTGATATTACGGAATTAACTAGCCGTGTATTTATGGCAGAAAGAGCCTTATTTGCCTTGTATCAACTTGCCTCTCGTTATAATGAAATTTTTAAACGATCTCAACATATAGAATGGATGAGTATGTTTAAAGACTCGGCGACATTATTATTTCAGAGCAAGCCGTATGCGGAAGAGAAAAGCGAGCTATCAGAAATATTAGCGGCATTTGAATCTACATTAAATAAAATTACTTATTTATTTAAAGCCTGCGAATATCAAAAACGAGCCGAAGATGTTTTAAATGGCAGATTGTACACAGGTAATCCAGATACAGGTCTAGTTTTTGATGGGAGATTTTCTCGTGAGGAAAAACGTAAGCAACTCTTAGCAAACAGGAGAGTATAATGAAAGTTATACTTTCTCCGCAATTTCAATCAGGTGAGTTAGATGAGGAATATTTTAGGGATCTGCCCTATTTTGATGACCCTCAAATTGAGATGTTGCTTGATTTTATTGAATGCGTGGAGAAAGACTTACCGTTGAAAGGTAAAAATAAAACCTCTTGGCAAGATAATAAGGGTAATGAAATTCCTGATGCAGCGTGGTATAAAATTCATCACTGTTGGCATTACCATTCTGGGCCATATAGAGCTAATAACCACGCTATATATACTTGCCATTTAGAGTGGAATATTAAAGGCTTAACTTCATCTGCGGTTATTCATTATCAAAAATTAAGTGATGATGAGATCTATATTTTGGCTTATTCACCAAAGCATATTCCATTTCCTGATGTAGATATACAAACTAATCCAATGCGAGATAGAGTTTAAGACCACACCAACCGCCCATAACATTAGGCGGTTTTCTTTTGTCTAAATTTTGGATAGAATAAAAGCAGTTTGGTATGAGGGTTGGATCATTGGGGAGATAATAAGTGAAACCTGTATTCTATCGTTGGTTTTATAGGATTTGGGCATATTTTTTACTTCCTATAAATTTTTTGGGGTTGATGTATGTTATTTATGAAGGTGGAAGAGGTGATATAAAATTTCATTTATTTTTAGCACTTATTTTCTTTATTATTTATTTAACTGTTATAAAAAACAAAATAGCATTTTGGATTAATTTTTTATCTATATTCTTTCTGAGTGCTGCAATAATACAATTTCTTCCTCAAATTATAGTATATAAAATGAAGTATTTCTCATTAAATTATTTCCATTCATATAAAGAAATAAAAGATTTTTCTAGCATTGTGGGTTTTGTTTTTTTACTATTATTTTGGTATCTCTGGACTGGAACAGAGAATATTTTTTTGAGTTATAAAGTTCTAAAACCAACGTGGTATGCAAAAAATAACAAGGTAAATCTTACTAATTTATATGATAGGATTAAAGCAATGAAATGCTCTGAAATATTAATAAACCCAATAGTGATTAGTGTTCTTATCGTTATTATTGGTGTAATTATAGCTATTTGGTATTATAGATATTCAGATCCTTATAATCAATGTCAGAGAGAGCTGCGGGCAATGAAACCCAATGCAACTAACATTTACATAATACAGAGCTGTAATAAAATTATGAGAGGTAAATAGATAAATTTTAAGTCCCTATATTTAGGGGCTTTATTTCAATATATTCAGTCGCACATTGTTTTGCTTGTGTTGTTGATGGCATTTTAAATGAAGCCACTACGCCAAATTACTTTTCCAATAATCTCAATGCGTTGATGAGATATTTCAAATGATTGATACATATTATTGGATGCATAGATAATAAAGTTATTTTTATCTCCTACAGCGATATGTCTAGTATAGACATTATCATCGGTCATAACTAAAAAAATATCTTTATTAAAACAGTTATCATTCATGTCATACGTTGTGTTTACAATAAGCGTATCTCCATGTTGTAGTATAGGCTCCATTGAATTACCTTGATATTTATAAGCAAGGAAATTAGAAGGGCTGACATTATTTGGTAATAGAGTATTTGGGATATATAAAAATTCATCTTCATCGAATTCTGTTAGGTAGAATGGAATTTTAGTTAGGTAAACCTCTTCTTGTGTTAAAGACTCAATGAGTGTGGTTAGGTCAATTTTAAGCAGTTCAGCGATTCGCTTTGCTGTCTCAATACGTGGCTTTGCAAGTCCTTTTTCATATTTAGAAATGAGCGTAGGGCTAGTATTCGTTCTCTCGGCAACGTCTTTCTGTGTATAACCTAATTCAGTCCGCTTTTGCTTAAATAGAATTTTAAATGGTAAAGTTTCTTCTTTTTTCATAAAAATCACTTGTAATAAACTTTTAACTTGTATAATATCACTCTTGTTCATTAGATGAACAAGTTTTATAAGCTGATATTATCACAATTTTATAAAGAGGACAAAATTATGAATATCCAAGAAAGAAAACACGTTTCTGCTCAATTACCAATAGAATTGGTTGAATGGGTTAAAGCGAAGGGAAAAGAAAACTACCGCAGTTTTACAAAAGAATTACAGTATTTATTGGAAGAGAGCATGCAAAAGGACCAAGCTAATACTCAATAATGGAAAAGCCTCACCAGCGGCAACTGTTGAGGCTTAGAATGAAAAATCCAACCTTAGAAAGGAAATTTCTATGAATAATCATACTATACAAACTCAAAAAACTCAAATTCAGGCTGAATTTTCAACTTTCAAATTTGATAAAAGTGAAATTCGTACTTTAGTTATCAATAGGGAGCCTTGGTTTGTCGCTAGGGATCTCTGTGATGCTCTTGGTTTAAGTAACTCAAGAATGTCCTTACTAGCCTTAGATGATGATGAGAAGGGAGTAAGTTTAATTTACACCCATGGCGGACAGCAAGAAATGAGCATAGTTTCCGAAAGTGGAATGTACACTTTGATCTTACGTTGCCGTGATGCAGTTAAAAAAGGTTCTATCCCACACAGTTTTAGAAAATGGGTAACAGCAGAAGTTTTACCAACAATTCGCAAAACAGGCAAATATGAAAATAAAACCACAGTAGATGAAAGAACGGGGTTACGAGATGCCGTAAATATGCTTGTAAGTAAAAAAGGGCTAATTTATTCTGAAGCCTATCATTTAGTACATCAGCGTTTTAATGTGCAATCAATCGAAGAACTTACATCAGAGCAGTTGCCAATGGCAGTAGAGTATGTTCATAAACTTTGTTTAGAAGGTGAGTTGATTATTGATGAACCTAAACAACTAAATAATTGCACGATAAAAGAAGAAGAAGCATTGCATATTATCGTTAATCTCTTTCATTCTCTTAATGGAGCTTACGATATGGGTGAAAAGATACGGAATAACGCTCCACATATCGGACGAGAAATTGACAAAGAGCTAGGAGGTTATCATATCTACAACTTGAACGAACCTACTCACCAAGCTTTGGCAAAAGCTCGCAAATACATTCAAGCCAAAAGCGAACGAATTATGTTCGTCAAAGGAATGTTGAGCTTACTTGAAGAACCAAAACGAATTGCAAATTAAATAGATTAACCCACCGCTTGTAGCGAAAGTTACAGGCGGTTTTTTTATACCTAAAATAAGGAGAATTATGGCAAACCCCTATGAAAAAGAAATTGAAGAACTACGAGATAAATCAGATAAAGAGAGTAATAAACAAGCCCTCTATCAAAAGTATAAATCGCTTTACAATCCTTATTCTACTAAACAGCAAGATGACTTTGTTAAAGAGTTGATCAACCAGTTTGGAGAATATATTTAGAAAGCTCATTACTTGTACTTACATTATTTGAATGAGGAGATTTAATTATGGCAGATGAAGGACTAATTGCAGCGGCAGGAACAGTCGCAGCAGGTGCTGCTATTCTGTATGCAACAGCAGGTGAAGTTGATTGTAACAAAATAAAAGAGGAGATTGAGAAACTTCCAGCGTCTAAGGAAAAATTAACAGATGCTTCTGCAAAAGCAAGAGCATTGGCCATGTCCGATTATGCGTGTAAATACTTTAATGCGGTGAAAGAAAATGCTCGTATGAATATGATAATCGCACTAATTCAACAGGCTGCTTCATTTTACATTGCCGATAAACAGCACGATATTGCTAAACAAGCACAACGTCGTTTTGATGAAATATGGCATAACCAACGAGATAAAGCCGATAAATTATTTGATCATTGGGAGCAGAATGGAAAACCAGTTGAAGCAAGCATGTTGGCAGATTTGAGTTCAAGGCAGTATGTCGTAGATTATGAAACGGCAAAAAATCGAGCTATTGTCAATGCACGCAGTGAATTTGCTCGAGCAAGAGATAAAGTACGCCGTGAAAGTAATATTCATTGTGTTGGGGCAACTCGCACGGCATTACGCCAGTTGCAAATTGCAGAAGCAAAAGCAGCAGTGCTAGCTACTAATTCAGCTATTCGTTTTGAAGAAGAACGTAAACATCAACGTGAATCACAATATCGTGAAGAGTCCTTTAAGTGGGCTTCATTAATTCAAGGTGCATTAACTGGAAGCAGTAATGCAATTAGAACAGCACAGCAAGCAGCTGCAGCAGCAGGAAGTATCAATCCTTATGAAGGGTGGAGTAATTCCGTATCGAGTTTAAGTGCTATTGGAGGTGCATTAGGAAATATGAATGGAGCTACATTTGGGGCATTAAATGCGGGCGTATCAGGAATGTCATCAGCAGGATTTTGGGGAAGTGCTTAAGGAGGCAAAATGAGACCAATTCAAATTGATCGCAAGGTCGCAAAAACAACATTTCAAATTGAAAATTGTAGTAATACAAAAGAGGCAACAATTGAAATCACTCGAGTAGGCGGGGGAGATACGATTATTTATCCCGCTTTTGAAATGGACGCAAATACCGTTACGTTTATGTGGGATAACGCATTGTATAGGGCAAGAGAAGGACGGTATCAAGGCATTATTCGTATTGATGGCTGTAAACCTTTTTGTGTACCCATTCATATAGGTTGTGCGTGCAATATGGGGAACAATGAAAATGGTTACTTTACTTCTAATGAATGTTTGGGGTGTTAAATGAAATACAAATGGTTAAATGGTTATTCAACTAGTTTAAGTGGAAAACTAAATGCAACAGATGGTATCTTGCCTATCACAAATGCGAGAGAGCTTGCCGAAAAGTTGGGGGAAGATCACACTTACTTGGTAATCAATGACGGAACAGGAGCAGAAATAGTTAAAGCCTATGCTTTTGGTAATGAAGTCAAAATTGAGCGTGGGAAAGATGGTTCATCAGCCAAAGCATTCCCGATGGGAAGTTGTGTAAAGTGGGAATTTACTCAATCAGCTTTTAACGATTTAGGTTGCCCGAGCAACGAAAACAGTGAGTGCTGTAAATGTTGCGAGCATTGATTTATTGTTAAAAATTCAGTATGATTCTTCTAAGTAAAAGCTGGTCGATGAAA
The DNA here is from genome assembly GCF_013377275.1 of Vespertiliibacter pulmonis. NCBI lineage: Bacteria > Pseudomonadati > Pseudomonadota > Gammaproteobacteria > Pasteurellales > Pasteurellaceae > Vespertiliibacter > Vespertiliibacter pulmonis. The sequence continues at coordinate 15,386 of NZ_CP016615.1, read as the reverse complement.
TAAGAGTTTAAAAATACTTGATACCAAATTTGCACCATATAAGTGATAAAGCATTGATTTACAATGTATTAAGTTGCTCGCCCAGAGCACCATTAAAATAAACGCTAATCGAAAGGTTAGCGTTTTTTATTTGTCTAAAGCCTTGTGAGACAAGGGATTTCCTAATATATATGGTTTTATAACCATTGTTTTTCTATATAGTTGTTTGTTGTTAATCTATTCTATTTTATTCTTTTTTATTCTAGTTTATACTTTGAGTGCACCAAAATTGCACCACAAAGTGCACCATTAAAGGAGATAAAAAGAATGGCAACGATTACTAAACGGGGTGAAAAATGGCGAGTTCATATCCGAAAGAAAGGGATTGTGAAAACAGCAACGTTTTCTACTAAAACTGAAGCAAGTCGTTGGGCTCAATCTATTGAATCGCAGATTGATGCAGGGGAATATAGCCCTGTTCCTCAAATGACCTTTGCAGAGCTGATAAATAAATATGTAGAAGAAGTAACAATACATAAAGGTGGAGCAAGGCCTGAAGCATTGCGATTAAATCGGATTGCTAAGACGCCATTAGGTTCAGTTTATCTTGCTGAATTAAGTAAGCAAGATTTTGAGAAATGGCAAGAACAACGTCTATCAGAAGTTTCTGTTTTGAGTGTATTGAGAGAACGAGTGAGCTTGTCTGCTGTTATTTCTCAAGCTATTAAATGGGAGTTTTTGAAGAATAACCCGTTATCTCTTGTTGATAAACCGAAAGAGCCACCAGCACGAACTCGCCGTTATTCTCAAGATGAAATTGACCGTTTGATCTTCGTTTCAGGATTTGATTTTGAGATTGAGCCAGTAACGTTAATTAGTCGAGTAGGTGCTTCCGTTCTGTTTGCTATTGAAACAGCAATGCGTGCTGGGGAAATTTGTAATATGAGATGGGAAGATGTGAATTTTACAAGTGCAACTGTTTTATTGCCAAAAACCAAAAATGGATTTGCAAGAACCGTTCCTTTATCTTCCTTTGCATTAAAAATTTTGAAACATCTTGAAAAAGTGAAAGTAGATGATGGTAGTGTTTTTCAAATGAAGTCGGCATCTCATGATGCGGTTTTTCGTAAGATGAAAGCATTGGCAGGTCTTGATGAAGCAGATTTACATTTTCATGATACTCGCCGAGAAGCATTATCTCGCCTTGCAAAAAAAGTAGATGTGATGACTTTGGCAAAAATTAGTGGGCATAGGGATATTAAAATTCTACTTAATACTTATTATGCCCCAGATATGCAAGAAGTGGCGAGTTTACTTGGTTAAGCACGATTTTTCTTCTTTTTGTATTTCGTAAAGAAGGTGATTACTTCTTCTCTTACGAATAATCGTTTTGCTTTTCCCCCATCTTTCCCTTGAATATCAACGGGTGCAGGAAATCTAGGGTCGGAAACAATATTTGTGTAAGTATGATTATAAGATAATCCGCAATAGTCAGCGACATCGTGAATATCCCATAATCCTTTTTCTACTTTAGGATTTTCTAACATTGATTGCACTTCACAGATTTTGTGGAAGAGCAGTTCGGGTGTAATAGAAAGTTGAGTTTTTTCCATAATTTCTCTCCAAAAAATAAACCCTAGCGTGGGCTAGGGTATAGTCAAATAAAAAACCGCCTGTAACTTTCGCTACAAGCGGTGGGTTTCATTGTCGGTTGAAGTCGTCGAAGTCATCTAATTCGTAAAAATAGCGGTATTACACCGCTATTCTTGTATCTATTTCATTGAAAGAGCTTTATGTTCTATTCATTACAATGCTTTCTACAACACTCTTATTTACACTCTAATAAATTAATAAGATCTTCTACAAGATAAACTATTTTGGTAGAAGGATTATCCGTAGAACCTCTTTGAGCTGATTCATTTGCTTTTTTGGCATTTGTTATTGCAAATGATGTAGAACCTTTTATCATATCAAAAATATTAACATTTTTCTCATAATGGGGAATATATTTTTTTAATTCACTAATAACACTATCAGCTGCAGACTTTCTATGTGTCGCAACATAAGGTCTTGTTGTATAAGAGAAATGTAATAAAATCCAATATTCAAAACAAGGAATAGATGTAATAGCAAAAAATGTGTTTTTAGGTGCTAGGCTTTCTAAGGTTTTGATTGCGGGCTTGTAATTGGCATGTTGATCTTTATCAAAAACACAATACACTCTATCAAAAGAGTTTCTTTCGTTTTTAGCTTCCCTGTATCGTATCTTAGCATGATTTACAATACTTATAGGGTCTGAACCTGACGAGTTACAAATTTCTATATTTGCAGTATGTAACTGATATTCTTCTCTCAATGCCTTGAAGTATAAAGGCTCTGTTTTGGAACCTTCACATACAATTAAAACTCGGTCATAAGGTTTTTTTGTTCCTATTTTTCGTTGCTTTTGTTTTAACGTCTGGGATTTTCTTTTTTTATGCAAATCATCACTTCCCATTATTTTACTCCCATAAATGTACTAATAAAGGGTAATGCGCCATATTTACCTGAAAGATAGCCTAATTCTAAATTCTCTTTCCCTTTTTTAGGGCTAAAATCTGATAATGGATATAATACTGATGAATGTTCTTTTGAGCGTTCACAAAACCAAATTTGATCTCTACGAAAAATATATTGAGTTAAAATAGACGTTTCATGCGTAGTAAAAATTAATTGAGCATTTTTAGGATTGCTTTCTTGATTATGAAATAGCTCAACTAGAAACTGAACAAGTTTAGGATGTAGATTCACATTCAATTCATCAATACACAACACATAACCATTTTCTAGAACATCTAAGATTGGACCTGCAAAACCAAAAAATTTTTGAGTACCATCTGATTCATCATGGAAATTTAATGGAACTAGATCTCCATTATTGTCAACATGAATAGTCTCTAACCTTAATTTTTTTTTACCTTTAAGGCTTTGGGTTAAAAAATCTTTTAATGGTTCTAGCATATCGGCGGGTAATTCAGAAACATTAAATTCAGTTTTTTCAACCTTGATGTCTGAAATATGAAAATCTGCAGTTTTTAGAAATTTTAGAATATCATTTTTCCTATTATCTTCACATAAATTTGCGGTAAACATAGGATCAAATCCACCCGAGCTAGCAAAGCGCAAGGTATCATTAAACCAATCAAAAATAGGCCTTAATTGTTCATTGTTTAATTGCACTGCAGTTGCTAAGAATAAAGCATTTTCTCTTGTTGATTGAGCCCACATTTGCTTTGAACCTAATAAGAATGAGCCAAATCTCCAATCGTATGATTTGTTTTGTTTATTCCAACTTCTCTCAAACCATTTTTGAGCGTGATTTTTAGGATATACAAATAGCCATTCATCATAAATTTGGGTTGTTGAAGCACTAAAACCATATTGATAACGTACGTTATCAACAATAAATGTAACTTCAAATTCTGTTGGTTGGTTGATTGTACAATTATTCAACTTAAACGGAACAACAGGAAGTTTATCTCCACGCTGATAATTTGCTGTGACCATAAGTTTCATCGTCAATAATGCCTTTAGAAAATTAGATTTTCCACTAGCATTAGCACCATAGATGGCTGCAGTTTTTAGTAAACTAAAGTTCGAGTTATCACTAATGCTAAAAGTATTACTAGGTAGCTCACTACTTTTACTTTTAATTAAACTAAAGGTTTGCAATTCATTAAATGAACGGAAATTTTTCGTACTAAAGTCAATAAGCATAGCAAGTCCTTTTTTAATGTTATTTTTGGAAATTATTTCCAAAAATAACATTAAAGATAGATTTCTTCAAGGGTATCAATCATTTTCTCTTTGGAAATAAGTAAAATAGCAATGTTTGTTTACTATTTTTGTATTCATTGCTAATATACTTCTCTACGACTAACTTCCGTCCCTGTAATCTGGACATGCTGACGGAACTCATTTAATTTGCGCACCTAGTCAAGTACTTCTCTATTAGCTATAATTTTAACTTTTTACGGCTTCTAGTTACACAAAGTTTACCTGCTAATGCCTTTCCTAAATTAAATGGTTTCATCTTTTCTCTCCGTAACATTCAATCGTCCGCCTAATGTTGCATAGCCTGCAATATCTCGCCAATGATCGGGTTCAAAGGCATTACCTTCTAAAATACGAGTGATTTTCCCCATTATCATTGTTAATGCGTAGCGGTGTGAGACGTTTAAATTTTCTTCGTGGTTTTTGACTATTTCCATTAAGGAATCAAAAATAATAGCGCCTTGATAAAAATCACCGTGTGTTTTTTCTCGTTCTGATAAGGTTTCGTTAATGTTCATTTTCACTTTCCTTTCTGATTTGTGATCAATTCAACAGCAATTTCACTGGCTTTAATTTGGTTATTGGCAATTTCAAGGTCTTTTTCTAATCGCTGAATGAGCTTGGTTTTATGATTGCTTTCATCAATCAGTTGAGCGATGTGTTCATTGGCATTCACAATGTCTTGACCTTGTGCATTGCAAAGCGAGATGTAGTATTTTAGTTGCCGCCGTAGGGTAAAGGGGTTATAGGGGAGTTTCATATAGTCTCCTTAATACCGTGAAATTCAATAGTAAGTTTGTCGATCAAATCGGCTAATTCGTGAGTCATTAAGAAAAAGTCCGCATCAAATCGTTGTGCTATATCTTCTTTGAGAATATCGTCATTTTTCTCAAGAATATCATCAGCGAATTTAATACGAGAGAGTGAGCCATCTTCCTTAAGAACAAAAGATAAATGGTTTTCCCAGTCTAACGCTAATTTAGTGATATATTTTCCCGCTTCGAGATGGTTGGTAATTTCATCACTTTCTAAATCTTGTCGTTTACAGCGGATCACGCTTTCATCATTAAATGATTTCAGTTCTGCTTCTTCAAGTAATGTGAGCCATTGAGGCAGATCGTTGTGTGTGATCCATTCGGTTATTACTTCAAGCGGTAGTTTAATGAAAGAAAGTGGTACAACAGGCAGTGAGCCGAGCGTTTTCCGCAATAAAGCAAGCGTATCTTCGGCACGTTTAGATGAGCTGGTATCAATAAAAATTAGCTGGCGTTTAATGTCAATCCAGATTGCAGTAAATAGATGTTTGCTAAAAGCACGGGGAAGTAGGGTTGTTACTACATCGTTTTTAATTGCTTGCTTTTCTGTTTTGCGTAATTTCCGTTCTTCTTTCTTTTCAAGGGCTTCAATGCGAGTGTTCGTTTCTTTTTGGATAACCTCGGCGGGAATAATTTTTTCTTCTTTGTGTGCCACAAGTAAAAGCTGATTATTTGATTCAAAATGTAATTGATCACTGGTTATGAGTGGCGAATCCCAACCAAATTTACTCCAATCTAAGGGCTGGCAATCAGAGAATTTGGATTGTTGCAATGCGTTTTCAATATTTGAGAAATCAATTGCAGATGTTAAGCGGTAGATAATGATATTTTTGAACCAGAACATATTTAGTCTCCGATAATAAGGTAATAAAAAAGCCACTAGGTGGCTTTGTAGGCGTTTAATGTTTCGTTAATTCCGCAATCAGTTCATCATAGTAATCTTGAGCTGCCTGAACTCGCTCTTGAATACGTTGTATCATTTTGTCATCACGTTTAATCGTAATGGTGGTGATACGCTGTGATTGTGGGATTTGTTCAACGAGATCAATGTATCGTTCACTGTCTTCATAGGGCGAAAGTAAATCAAAAGGGGTGGGTAAGAGAACAAAGTCTATTTGAGCTTGCTCGCATTCCCATAGCCACATATAGCCTTGCATTTGAATATCGTAGCCCTGTTTTTTGGCTTTTTCTTCGGCTTCATCACGAAAGAACGGGTGTGATCCAATATCCCACGAGCATTTTGTATCAATAATCAGCTTGCGAGTTGGCACATAAATATCGCATTCGCCACTGATAAAGTCATTTTCTCGCCGTTCGGTATTCTTTTTGAGAGCGAGCCCTCGAGTTAATCCACTGAGTTTGATCGCTTGGTCTTCAAGTTGATTGCCTTTTTGGGTCTGTTTATTCCCTTCAAACGATTGATAGCCAAACAAATCTAACTTTATTTTGTCACGCACGGCAGATTTAGCTGTATTAGTGAGTTTGCCCGCTTCTTTATCGGCTTTTGATTTAGGTTCACCAATAAATTGAGACAGTGATGAACACCTTGCTTTGAGTTTGAATAGGTTATTCATTTGCTACTCCAAAGCCTGTACAGCAAAAACCATATTAAAATGCTTGTTTTGATCAATTAAGTCGCAAGATCTGCCTTTCTCTACAATGTCGAAACTGTTCCATTTATCTTTTGTAGCTGAGTATTCTAACGCTTGCCTAATCGCATTTTTATTTCTAAATACCGTTATACTTTGTAGGCTTTCGATATGATCGATCCAGTCTTGATCGTAATAGTCGGAATAGATGTAATATATTTTCATTATTTAACCTCTAATTTCTCCAATTCTTCGTATTGTTCTGGTGAGAACTCAAAACCACTATCACACAGGTCTTGTAATGTGGTTTCGCCATTGATGATGTTTTGTTTGCATTTCTGAAATACTTCATCGCTTACGATAGTTGAAAACTCTGCTTCAAAAATATCATTATCTTTTGAGTGCTGATTCTCAGTCATTTGTTTTTTATCGACTTCATTTTCTATTTCAACTGCTCTTGCTATTTGTTCTTGCATAGGCATTTTACTCAATACATATTTAGTTGCCTTACCCATATACATTTCCAAATTCCACAATGAGTAAGGAGAATAGCTCCCTTTTTTCTTGCTTGGGCTGACCCCCGCAATTTGCTGAATTTTTCCAATACTCACAAATTTATGAGAAATCTCACCGTCTTCTTTAGTAGAAACCAGTACGCCTTTAAGGTGTGATTCAACCCATTCTGGCAAATGATCTTGTTGAGCATCTAAATTTGGAATATGTTTGATTGTAGTATCAAACCCATCACTTGAGATTTCAAATTCATCACAATCATAGATTGGGGTAACATTCAATCGAATACCTGCACGTTTGGCTAATAATTGCCAGCCTTTATAGCCTATTTGGAATTCGGCATCTTTTTGATAACGAACGATATAAGCTAGTCCCATATTTTTATTGAGTGATAAATCCAATTCAGCTGCCTGCAATCCTGATTTCACAATACTGGCTGGTGAGCAGGTTGAAAGAGAACCGTCTAAAGCAATATTAATGAGAGTTGCAGAAAATTTTTCCATCTTTGCACTATCACCAAGCAACTGCATAATTCGTGTTTGGGTAGCCTTCCCATTGATCAGTGCTTTTATTGTTGATTGACGTGTTACAGCAGGTTTATTTTCCTCTTTATTTTGTTGTTGATTATTCATAACCATTCCTTTTACGAGTTTAAGCAGTTAATTCATTGCTTGTTAGTTAAATAACTGTGGAAATCTTGCTTTGGCTTCTTCTTTCAAGGCATTTTCAAAGGCTTCTGTGCCTGTTAATGCGTAGTAGAAATCACCAAAGCCGTTATTTTCTAATAGGCTTTCGAGTTCATCAGAGAGAGCAATTTCAGCTTCGTGTTGTTGATCTTGCTTATCGTAATGTGCTTCAATTTCTATCCGTCTTTGTTCATTGAGGCAGTCAGGCATTTTGTTGCTCCTTAACATAACGAGGTATGTTTACGTTCTTTTGGTTGTTGTGGTAATCCACTCGTTGATTGAGGTAGGTAATGCAGTTTAATTCGCTCATATAGCCTGTTTTTCCGCCGACTTTTTCAATTTCTTTGCCATCAAGGTAGATATATCCCCAGAACATTCCATTTTTGCCTTTGATTACTTTGGTTTTAGCTTGGGGCAGAGTTGCGTTGGTTTGTGGTTTCATTGTGCCACCTCACACTGTTTTTGGCGTTGTTCATATTCCACACTGCGGTAAATGTGCAAGAAAGGGTCTTTGCAGGGGTTGTAGGGTGGTTCGATATAGCTATCATCGAAGTAGCTTTCGGGTGTTGCGATGGGCTGTTCTTCGATGGGGCTAGATTTTGCTTGGGTGAGTGTTGTGCCAACTACTAGGCAGAAAGCAATGATAAATAAGGCGCTGAGAAGTATGTTTTTCATTTTGTGTTCCTTTTTTAGTCGATTTAGTGAATTTAGGGTGCAAAAATCCCCCGCTGGTGAACTGTTCGGAAAAACCGAACAATTCAAGCGGTCGGATTTGGGGAAATTTAGCGTCTAGTTAGTCTTGGACGTTGTGGATTTCCGCTATTGAAATTGCGGATTTTGGGTAGCACTCGGGAAAGGCTTGTGTCTTCCCACGGGGTTACGTTGAGTGTTTGGCTCAGGTTGAGCAATATTTTTCTTGCTCGCTCGATTGAGAACTTATATTCCGTTGCGTGGCTTTCTGCGGTAGGTGCAAAATGTGAGCCAATTGATCGAAGTGCGGGGGCAAGGTTGTCAATTAAATCACGCTCTTTTTCTGCGATAAACCAAAGCCAGAGTAGGGTAGAAATTTCGTCTTGAGTTAATTCAAACGTGAATTTCTTTTCTTCCACAAGCGGTAGGTTAGGTTGTGAATTTTGTACATTGCCGACTTCTTTATCGAGAATATCAAGTACCCAGCGTCTGAACTCTTTTGCGACTTTGGTGTGTGAGAGCATTCCGATAAGGTGGCAGCCACGCAATGAGAAGATACGGACTTTTTGCATTCCGCCTGCGGTTTGCATTTCGACAAGTTGTGTCATACAAGGGGTAAATTCATCTTGGTGGCGATCATAAAGGTTTTTAACAGACTTAAATGGATCTGAATAACCTAATGCTTTTCCAATTTCTGTAACAGTTAGCCAAATTTGATTTTGCTGATTAATAGCCGAAAGTGTTTTATTTTGAAATGTTAATGTAGTCATTTTGACTGCTCCTAGTACAAGTTTTAAAACTCATCACTAGCCACTGCAATAACTGGTGATGAACTGATCAAGGTTTGCAGTGCCGTTGTACTAGGTAAACGGTGGATCTTTCGATCCCCTTAATCAGTTCATCATTGACTACTTATGAAGGGGGGTATCAATTTGATGTACCCCTTTAAAAGGTTTGATTTACTGATTTTCGGCTATAAAAAAAGCCACCATTTAGGCGACTAATTATCTCTACCGCCTAGTACTAATTCAGGGCTGCAAATCCCGACTTTCTGTTGAAAGTGAGATTATCTTAATCCGAAGTAGGGGCGGTGTCAAATAAAAAAAGCCCCATTGAATGCAACAGGGCTTGAGTGTGATTATCGGTAACTTTTATTTCCACCTGAGGTAATGCAGTAACGCCCACCTCTTGGGCCGTAACAATATCCATATCCGCAAGGGCAGCCACTACTGTAATAGATTTTGCGCTTTTTAGCGGTTTTTATTGGCTGATTTACCGATGCAGACTTTTGGATTTTATTCGCTTTAGGTGTCGAAGAATGGCGATGATTTGATTTCGGATTAGCATTCTTGACCGTTGTAGTCGCTTTATTTTTCGGTAGTTGATAGCTAGATTCTAATAATTGGCTTTCTAGTACGCCTTTTTTACCTATATCATCGCTGACTTCTTGTAATTTATTTTCTGCGAATAACAGATCTATTTTAACTTCTTGCCAAATAAATTTTAAAGAGTTAGGCAATAAATTTACGGTTAAAACGCTAGGCTTTCTTCCTGCAAATCCCTCAATTCTATGTTTCCCTGCAGGTAGATTTACTAAAATATAGGTTTGAGGACCTGTTCTCGCTATTCTCTTTTCATCAATATAGATATCCATACCGACATCACCGCCGAGTATTTCATTTCTATATATATACAGGTTTGATGTGCCATCACTAGGCACATTAAACATTTTAGCTACATAATCTTGTTGGCGAGGGGCTTTAGTCCCACCTGCACAACCAACCAATACTAATGCCAATAATCCAATTAATAATTTTTTCATTGAAAACCGCCCCCCAGAAGATACAAAAAAAGCCACTTAATTGTGGCTTATGACTTTCTGTTGAAAGTGGGGATAGTCTAGAACAAAGAGCAGTGGGTTGTCAATTAGATTTATATAAGTGGTTCAGTGTTATTGACCATATAATCGTAAAGGCAAAGTAATCGTCTATAGTCAGTGCTATCTTTATTTTGATATGTACTAAGATATTCTTTACATTCATTTAAGGAAATATTTCCTTGGAAAATTTCAAAGAATATAGCCCCTTCTTTAGCAGAAGGTACTATTTCATCACTATTAATAATATCTTGTATAGAATAGTTGCTGCTAATATGTTTTTCTTTAATTCTGTTTATATGTGATTTTAGTTTTTTGATTTGAATTTCTTTGTATTCTTCAACTTTATCTAATGTATGGGATATTTTATTAAATCCAAAAATAGGAAAGAAATCTCTAGATCTTATTTTTTGGTGATTTAATAAATTTATTAATGGAACATTTTCTTCTTCAATAATAGTAAAGTAGTTTTTCATCATTTCTGACAAGTTCTGATATTTATATTCAACTGTTTTAGTTGAACCAATAGCGAGAATTTTTTCATCATTTCTTAATGAGTCAATGTCCTCAGTAATACTTACCTTAATATTACCACCGCCACTAACTATTTCAGCCATTACATTTTGGACTTTTCTTATATCCATAGCGGTTACGGGTAATACTAAATGTGAGATGGCTTGGTAAATTTGAGCATAGTTATCTGTTTTTATTTTATTAATTCTAATAAGCTCATAGCCTTCTAGGTCAATATCATGTTCACACACTTCACTAGATTGAGAGCCTGCCTCATATTCTACAAGTAGGAAGTTATCTTTTATTTTTTTAGCTTGTTCTGAGTTTGGTTGAACATAAGTAAAAATGGTTTTTAACAGGGATTTAATATTGTTATCACCAATACTATAACCAATAAAAATAATAGGGTTATGAATAAACAATGATAATAATTGAGCTCGAATTAGTTCGTGTCTTTTATCAAAATTAGTATAATCTTCTTTCGTAATTATCATGCTTTCTGGCGCGGAAACGCAGCCGTGGATCTTATAAAGAGAACCATAAGGATTGCTTAATAGAATATTATTTCCAATTAGAGGGTTAAATTCAAATATATCTTCAATTAATTTATCATAATTTGTTGTAATAATTGAGCCTATGTTTTTTCTAGCTTTTTTAAGTAGTGAAATTTCTTCATTTAAACTTTGTTCATTTTTTTTATTGAGATTATTTAATATTTCAGCGATAAATATTTTTAACCTAGATACTGTTTTATTTTGTTTAGCTAGTTCAAAAAATTTATCATTTACACTTTTAAAGTCAGGGTGGTCTCTGTTTTGCTGAAGAAAATCTGTAAATCTTTTGTTCTAAGATAGAGGCTATTTGGTCAAAATTTTTATGGTTATGTTGTACTTTTAATTCCAGATACTTTTCATCGTTATTATCCATTTTTTCTGCAATATGTTGTAATAGTCCATCCCAACTAAATGAATTTTCTAGATAGCGTAAACTAAATCCTGTACCGATAAAAAGCACTGGGTGATTTTGATAATTTTTAATAAAGTCATCAATGTTCATTTTTCTTGTCTCGAGCATCATAAATTATCCTTAGTGTACCAGTTAGTTAAAGAGAGATCGATTACGATTTTTGATAAAAATCCCACATCTTAGGTGGGAGAGCGGAGTGTTTATACCATTCAGAACCGCACTCTCTTAGGTGAACAAAAACACTTAAAAACCTAAAGGGGGATAGAATGCGGTTTTGAATAGTGCCTATTTTTAAACGAGAATAGGCAAACTCGTCCTTGGGTTCACCACAACACACAAAGGAACTTGTCGTCTATTTTGTGTTGATGTATATTATTTATACCACAAACACAAAATAAGGAATGATGATGAAAACGGCGAAACGAGAAACATCAAAAGAACGGGCTCACGTCCCACCTAAACCAACGCCTAAACCCAAATGAGGATATATGAATGGAAATAGCAAACGAAGTGATTTAGTATTTAAACTATATTACAGCTATAATTTAGAACGTTTGTTTTACTGCCTTAACTCTCGTCTTAATAATCTCTTTACGATTATTCAATTATTACTTTTCATCCGCTATTATTGGTGATTTAAGCCGATACTCTTCAGATTTTAATCTTAACATTGCTATTGGTATTATTTTAGCCGTATTAAGTGCGTTATCTTTGTTTACCGTTTGGGTGAAAAAGCGGTCGCCTCACAAATTACAATGAACAGATATTCAGCGTTGATTCATCGTTATTCAATGATGAGTGATGATGAAATTTCTGAGGCGTTGTTAGAGATCAATTCGATTGATAACCCTATTACAGGCGTTCTTGTAGAGATTGCCTATAAGCGTTCGGCTATTCAGCTTGAATTACAAGATGATACCAAGCTCACTGTTACCAGAAATTTATTGCTAAATTTTGTGGCGAAAAGTTCTAATCTACGACCATCTTGATGATCTTTAAATCAATTCCCGACAGCCACAGGTTCTTTTTTCTTTTGCTCGAACGGTGTGGGGCGTTTTCTTGCCTTTATTGAAATTGTAGTTTGCTACATCAATTAAAGGCTTGGTTTTTACGGGAACACTACAAGCCCGTTCAACTTTAGATAAGGTGGATTTAGGCTTTCGGTTTTTTGCAAAACGCCGAACTTTTCGACCTGCTGCACCGAGTTCTCTCACCTCAGTTTTTTCACAGTATTTTTGCCCTGCTTGGCGTTGAATAATCATTGTCATTTCAGACTCCCTTTTATGCCATTCAAAACTGCACTTGCTAAAACTCGTCTTTCGCTAGTGATTAAGATTGAAAACAATCTCGCTCAGTGTTGATGTGATGTTGTTTGAATGCAGTTTTGAATAGTGCCTATTAAGGCAATAGCGTGTTTACCTCAGCCACCTCGTACACGTTTACGAACCATTAAGGCTTTAGGGTGTTATTCGTTTTGTTAAAGAACATTGCAGGGTTACTGCGTTTTGATGTGTGTATTAAACTACAAGTTGATAAACAAATCAACATAAAGTTTATATTAAAATTTATGTCTGTTTATTTATGTTGTTTAATTTGTTGATTTTCAAGGGAAATAAATTTTAGGAAAGGTGTTTGATTGGTTGTTTTTTGAGCTGGTGAAAATGGGGGAAGAGTAGAAGTAGTAAAAATCTATGAGAAATAGCCGCTTGTGGAAGGAAAAGTGTGAAAAATTAGGGGAATTTTCCCTTTTTCCCCTGGATGTTGTGTGGGCATGGTGGATTTTAGACAAAGAAAAACAGCCTGGGTGTTTTGATGATTACTCTGTTTTATTGAGATGGTTGAACAAGTCTTGTTCGTTATGAATAGAAACTCCAATTAAAGATTCTGAATCAATATGGCGAGCTAATCGTGTTTTCAACTTTTTAAGCTCTTTCTCTGACAAAAGATTTTCATTTTCTTGGATTTGTTTTTTTAAGCTTTTAATACTGTATTTGATATTTTTTCGCATTCTTAATATCGCAGGTGTTGTAAAGAATCGACCTACGACAAGTGATACCAACCAACTTAATATAGGCGTAAGTACTGGTGCAAAAAGAGTTGTAATTTCAGCAAATTCAGGGTAATTAGGTGTGATATAATAATGAATGATTAGAGATAGTATTGTTCCAATGCCTGCTGTGTAAGAGCTGTACTCCAACATTGAAAAAGGTTTAGCCACACTGCTATTTTCTGACATTTAGCAACCTCGTCTTTTTTAATAGCATCAATTTGGTCAATAATAGATGATTTCATTGAAATTTTGATTTGTTTTGTGCTTTGTAGTTTGCCATTATGGTAATGTACAATTTCAATAATATGCACTGGGTGTCGCCATTCATTCACATAGAAAGCGATAATTTTGATAAGGCGTGAGAAAATGGGGGTACATAAAATGACCCCTAAAAAGAGCATAATACTGTTGATATGCTCAAGGAATAAGTTACTGAGATTCCCCATGTTCTGAGACAAGCCTTCTTTCTGATCGTGCAAGATGATGCTTCACTTTGAGAATAGTGTAGCTCTCTTTTGTCTGTTCGCCAAATTGATTTACGGTTTTTTGTATAGTTACTGTGAAGAGATCTCCTTTTTGAAAGCTGGCAATGTCATTGTTGATCTTAGTAATAAAAGCTTCATCCATAATTTCAACAGGTATGTATTTATTTTGATAATACATTTCCCAACCTTTGTTTCCTCTAAAGCTAATTGTTGTAAGGGAAATTGTCGTATCAAATGGTGGTTCAGGCTCTTGATTTGAACTCGTCTCCATTTTTCTTACTATTTCGATCTGCGGTGCTTTCAGTAAGGTAAGTGATTTGCGAGTTTCTTTTCCTTCTGGTTTTTCTCCATCACCTTCAAAAATACGGAATGTTGGGTTAGGTTTTTCAAGAACGGGGGAGAGAAGTTGTTGAACAGTCTCACGAATTTCTTTATTCCCAAGTAATTTGGCTACATTTTTATCTTTTGTGATTTCTTGCCCATCGACACGCAAGGTAATGTTATCAGATTTATCTTTAGTGTGTACGGCGATTACAGTTTTACCTTTGGTCTCTTCAATTGCGTTAAATAGTGAGTCTTTAATTTTGGTAGCACCATATCCTATACCGATGTAAGGGAGAACATCAATTACTTGACTAGCCATATTGTAGTAATCAATCCCAAAAACGACTTCGAGTGATCTGCTTGCGCTGGGGTTTTTACGAAAACGCCGATACTTTTACGACGACCAGGGTTTAATAATCTATCGGATCTTTCAATTAGTTCTTGCATAGCTATGATTGCTTGCCCAAGTTCTTTGGTTGAGTTTATGTTCTTTCAGTTTAGGGTCGTTTGCATCATAAGAAATAGTAATATACTCCGTTCGAGTGATTTTACGTTCTCTCTTTTTACTCATTCTATCTTCCTTTTATAATTTGGTTATTTTCACCCAATAAAATTCAGCTTTTGGCTTTGGTGCTTAGCCACCACGCCAGACTTTTCTTCCGATAATTTGTAGATTTTCTAAATCTTCGTCATCAATGTTAATTGGTTCGTAATCCGTGTTAAAGCTGATTAATTGCAAGCCTTTCCCCGTTCGTATAACTTGCTTAATGTAGAAATTATTGTGGTAAATGAGGGCATATATTTCCCCATCTGCAATTTCAACATCAGTAATATCTACTATCACAGTATCCCAATCTTCTAAAACAGGGGTCATACTATGACCTCGAACATACATTGCCTTACAACTCTTCGGAGATAGACGTTTGGCTCTGAACCACGCTTCTCTAAATAATAGAGGTTCGTCTGATTTTCTTGGAATCCATTCAATCATTGGTTTACCTGTGCCTGCTGAGAGTTTTATGTCGTAGAGGTCAATTTCAATATGTGTATCGGAATAATCCATATCATCATCTATTGACTCTACATC